>NZ_JBQFXM010000007.1:0-147041 GCF_056540845.1 Ruegeria sp. AL2 | reverse complement strand
TCAGTCTCTGGGCCGCTTACACCGCCGAAATGGCAGCATAACCCTACTTTTCCAATGCTTCACAATCGGCCGGCAACAACTTGGCAATACCAGCCAGCAATATGACGGCTCGCGGCTGAAGATCACCGCCCAGTTGATCGACGGCGCAACAGAAGCCCATATCTGGGCGGATGAGTTCGACGTGCCGCTGAGTGCGATGCTTGAGGCAAACAGCGAAATCAGCCGAATAATCGCCAAGGCTGTGGGCACAAACGTGATTGATACCGCGGATGCCAGCATGTCCGCTGGCGATGTCAGCGCCTTGATGATCTCGAATGCAGCGCAAAGCCGGATCATGCGCAACTTCACCCGCGAAAACCTGCTGATCAATATCGAGGAACAGGAACAGTCCATGAAGGACTACCCGGACTCCGCCTGGGGCTTTTTGGGGCAGGCCCTGTCGTTGCGTATCGGGCTCCACAATGGCTGGATCGAAGGCGACGAAGTGGCCCTGCGCAAACGGATGAACGATCTCGCCCGCCGGGGCGTCGAGCTCGATCCCAACAATTTCCTGGCCTACCATGCGCTCGGGCGGGCCTTGATGTTCGACGGCAATGTCGAAGACGCGGCACGCGCATTCCAGCGCGGGATCGAATTGAATCCTTCGTCCACCATCGTTGGCAACGGGCTCGCGGTATCGCAGATATATCAGGGCAAGACGGATGAGGCCCTGGCGACACTTGGTCAGCTGGAGCGCATTGACCCGCTCAAACACTTTGACCTGCAATGGAACAAGGCGTGGGCGTTGTGGCAGAAAGGGGACTGTGACACCGCTCTGGACTCGTTCAAATCAGCGCCCTCGATGCCGGTCGCGGCAAACAAACTCCTTGCGGCCATTCACCATTGCCTTGGCGACAAAGACAATGCGGCAAAAGCCATGAGCGACTATCTTGCGGAGAACCCTGACTGGACCGTTTCGCGGGTGAAGGGCATAGAATCCCGGATGTGGACCGCCCCCGGGGCACTGGATCGCTGGCTTGTCGCGATGGAGGCTTCCGGAATGCCTCAGCATTGATGGCGTCCCGCAATCACGGCATTGCAGACAATCATTCATCGCGCGGAAAAACGCACTCAGAGCTCGAACCGGTCATCTGACTGTTATTCTCTGATGACAGCTAAGAGCCGCTGATCAGTCGTTTGGTCGCGAAAGATCGCGGTTTCCGCTCTCAACAAAAGCTTCGCACAAGAGCGGAAGTCGACGAAAACTTGAGGAATGACCGGGTTGCGGACAAACCCGCCCGAAGCTAATGCAGCGAAATTGGCCTCAATGCGACCGCTTACTTTCGAAGCCTGTCGCGGCATTGCAACGCGATTTATCCGGAAGCGGTCGTTGAAAGCGGCTGACAGCACGGTAAACGGAACCGGTCGTTCGTGGCTTCAAGCCCGTTATCGAAATGATAAGGCGAATAAATTCGTAGACGCAAAAAACTTTTCGCGACGTTCGGTAACTGTCTTGCAGCCACTAAAGCGGTTGCACAGTCATAGCAATTAGTCTGTTTAAACGTTTATTTGAAGTATATTTGACGAAATTCGGCCGGAGTAACTCCCATTCGCTTTTTGAAGAATCTGGTGAAATCACCGGGGTATCCGTAACCCAGTTCCAATGCAGTTTCGGTGATACTGCAGTTGTCTTGCAAAAGCAGTTTTGTCGCGAGGTTTAGACGAGCATCCGCCAGGAGACGAGCATGACTCGTTCCATGCTCAGCCAAGATGCGCCGATATGTTCGCGTACTGATGCCGAAGGCTTTGGCTACTCGGTCGGATAGACTGTCCGTTGTCGACAACGTCAAAAATGTCGAAAGGCAACTAATGATTGATTGTCTCAGATTGGAGTCAATCGGAAGCGGTTCTTCATCGAGAACGGTCCTGCTGGTTGGAGAAAGCGTGAAGTTTCGGTCAACGATACCTATCAGATCGAAAGCAATACCAAAGTGATCTTTTGATTGGACCACAGGAATGTGGCGAAGCTCGTCATGCAACTCGACCTTTTCTGGAAACATGGGTAGGGCCAGCGCGACTGGGAGCACGCTGCAGCCGAGTACGCGCCGGGTTGCGAGTTGCATTATAGCCAGATTGTATTGAAGCGTGGGCCATTCATCCGACCAATCCGTCGCGGCCGTGGTTCGCATAATCCAAAAACGATCGCCCTGCCTATGACAGAAAAAGCGTGCTCCTGATATAAAACTGTTGAACTTCTCGGTCAGGTGATTCAGCCCTTCGAAATTCGTTAAGCCGCAGGGAAGCGGGATGCCAACGACTGAATGCGTCTGCCTGTTTTCTTCTGGGTCAAGCTCGAGACTTCTGAACAAAAAGCTTTGTTCGCCTACCTTTTGCTGGAGAAGGGCAAGAAAAAACTCGACCGCATGCAGCGGCACAATACCCGCTGGGTTCTCAACGATACTTGGTGGCAGCCCGGCGCGGTCAGCGATACGTTCCAAGGTGTACAGTGACAAATCTGATGCACTGATGGCCGGTTTGATAGCCTGCGCGATAACGAGGTTCAGGTTCGCCATGTCTTCTCTCTCAACAGCCCAAAAAGAACTCCGCCCTAGGTAAGAGCAGGCGTAAACACCTCCGTCTCTTGGCCGGAAAAGCTAAGCGCAATCACGGCTAACCTGTCAAACTAAACCAGGATTTACGTTTTGGGAGGACACAAATGAGATTGCCCGAATTATTACAATTCGCTCGCCGACCGTTGTCCGGAGTGATTATTGGAATTGGCTTAACAGTCTCCGCTACAGCTGTCGTAGCTCAGGACGCTCCTCCAAACGTCCTGATCATCTGGGGCGACGACGTCGGATATTGGAACATCAGTGCCTACAATCAGGGCATGATGGGATATCAGACGCCCAACATCGACCGGATCGCCAACGAAGGGATGCTGTTTACGCATTCTTATGGCGAACAGTCCTGTACCGCGGGGCGGGCCTCCTTCATCACGGGGCAATCCGGCTTCAGAACCGGCCTGCTCAAAGTCGGTCTGCCGGGTGCGCCCGAAGGTATGTCCGAGAAGGACCCGACGATTGCCGAGTACATGAAGTCGAAAGGCTATATGACCGCGCAATACGGCAAGAACCACCTCGGTGACAGGGATGAACACCTTCCAACCAACCATGGTTTCAACGAGTTCTTCGGCAACCTTTACCACCTCAATGCTGAGGAAGAGCCAGAGAACGTCGACTATCCTCAGAACCCTGAGTTTCGCGAGAACTTCGGTCCGCGCGGCGTTATCCGATCAACCGCTGACGGGCAGATCGAAGATACAGGTCCACTGACGAAGAAGCGCATGGAGACCATCGATGAAGAGGTCACCGCCGGGGCGTTGGACTTTATCGATCGCGCGGTAGATCAGGATAAGCCATTCTTTCTCTGGTACAACACCACGCGGATGCACATCCATACACGTCTCAAGGAGGAAAGTGAGGGCGTCACCGGCCTCGGCGTCTATCCGGACGGAATGGTGGAGCATGACGGCATGGTCGGGCAAATGCTGGATAAGCTCGACGAGCTTGGCATCGCCGACAACACCGTTGTGATGTATTCCACCGATAACGGCGCCGAAGTCTTCTCGTGGCCAGATGGCGGCACAACGCCGTTCCGGGGCGAAAAGAACGACAACTGGGAGGGTGGATTCCGCATTCCGTTGCTGGTCAAGTGGCCGGGCGTGATCGAGCCGGGTCGAAAATCTAACCAGATCATCAGCCACCTCGACTGGTTCCCAACGCTGATGTCGGCGCTCGGCGATGGAGACATGAAAGAACGTATGCTGACCGAGGCGCCTTTTGGCGAGGGCAACGAGCCGGTGCACCTGGACGGGTATGACTTCATGCCCTACTTCCGGGGTGAGGCAGAAGAAGGTCCACGGCGAGAGTTCCTGTACTTCTCGGACGGTGGCGACCTGATGAACCTCCGCTATAATCGCTGGAAGGTCGTCTTTGCGGAACAGCGCGCTCATGGGTTTGACGTCTGGCAGGAGCCCCTGACGTTCCTGCGGCTACCAAAGATCATCGACCTTTACACCGATCCGTTCGAACGGGCGGAGCACGAGTCAATCGGGTACTCAAGATGGCGGCTCGACCGGACCTATCTCTTGGTCCCTGCTCAGGCGTTTGTTGCGCAATTCTTGTCAACATTCGAGAATTATCCGCCCCGACAAAAGCCTGCGAGTTTCTCGATCGACCAAGTGCTGGAGAGCTTGCAAAGGAACCAGGGCGGCTGAAGCAATTAGTCTTTGAACAAATTTCTAAGAGTGACCGCATCTTGCGGTCGCTTTGTTTGGATCCAAAGCAACCGGCAGTTCTATTCGCAAAGCCGCAATGGGCGTTGCAAATCTAGCTGCAGCGTGACTAAACGGCCGCTTAAATTTCTGCGGCGTGGCTAGCAATTTTGGCGTTCGCGTTGCTGCAGGTGCGAGCATCGGTACCGAAGTACTTCCGGACTGGGCTCAATCCTGCCATTTGAGGGCGGATTGAGCAATCGCAGCATGGACTGACCCACTTGACGGAAGTCCACATAAGAAAAGCGCCGCCAAAGACGCGACCATTTGCTTAGGTCGGGGTGCTTACTTGGTGCAGCGCTTTTCGGCGTCTTCGATTGCTGCGGTAAAGCCCAGCAGCGAGAAGGTGTCCTTGGTTTGCGTGCCGCGTTCGGACCGGGCAGTCAGAACAGCCTCGGTTCCGCGTTTCAGCGCGGTGACGATCTTGGCGTCATCTGCATCTGACGCAGGCCACGCCCACTCACCTTCGGTGAACAGTTCAAACTCGGACCCGTCGACATTCAGGTTCACCGTCGATCCCGGAGCAAACGGGTACCCGCCGGTAAAGGTCACTTGTCCTTTGACCTCGGCATTGGGCCGATAGAACACAAACAACAGAATGTCGCTGCGCCGCACGGATACGACGCGCCCGCCCCGGGTGTTCACGGTTTCCTTGGGGGCCGAAACGCTCCAGCATTCGGTGGGATCATCTTCGACAAAAACGCTCCAGTCCGTTTTTGCGGCAACCCGGTTTGTGCTTGTCGCCTGCTGGGCGATTGCAGAAGTCGCGGCGATGCCTGCCACACACAGGCCCGCAATCGTACGAACGAGCATTGATCCCATTTGTCCAGCCTCCTAGCTCGACCGATACCTCAAATCCATCGGACATGGCTGCGAACCCTTCCGGCCCGTCTATTCCGTTGCGCATTCCGATGATTGCCGACATACACACACTAACGCAGGTTTCGCCACAGGCGAAAGGGCGATTGGCAGAATTTTGCGCATTAATTTCGGAGGTACAGATGACGCAGCCCGTAGCAATGACAGAACTGTGGCGTGGCAACTTGCTGGAAAGCCTGCATCTGGGCCATGCGGTCATTTGCGACGACACTGGCCAGATCGTGCGCAGCTGGGGCGACCCGCAGGCGGTTATCTATCCGCGCTCATCCGCGAAGATGATTCAGGCGCTTCCGCTGGTCACGTCGGGAGCCGCTGCAAAATACGGATTGAACAGCGAACATCTTGCATTGGCCTGCGCGTCACACAACGGGGCTGCGATCCATACCGACCGCGTAACAGCGTGGCTTGATCATCTGGGGCTGAGCGAGCACGACTTGCGCTGCGGGCCACAGGAGCCAGCGGACACTGCCGCGCGGGATCGGCTGATCCTGGCGGATGACACCCCGTGCCAGATCCACAACAACTGTTCCGGCAAGCATTGTGGTTTCCTGACACTGGGTCAGCATATGGGCGCAGGGCCGGAATATCTGGAAATCGATCACCCGGTGCAGCAGGCCTGCTTGTCTGCCATCGAAGAGACGTCAGGCGAAACCAGCCCCGGTTACGGTATTGACGGCTGTTCCGCCCCGAATTTCGCCGTGTCGCTGGCCGGGCTGGCCCGGTCGATGGCATGGTTCGCCAGCGCCTCGGATCGGTCCGACCGTTCCAGCGAGGCGGCGGTGCAATTGGTGGCGGCGATGGTGAAACATCCGGAACTGGTAGCCGGTGAGACCCGTGCCTGCACCGAACTGATGCGCGCCATGAACGGGCGTGTTGCCATCAAGACCGGAGCCGAGGCGGTGTTTGTGGCCATCATCCCGGAAAAACGCATGGGCGTTGCGCTGAAGATCACCGATGGCACCACACGGGCCAGCGAATGTGCCATCGCCGCTATTCTGGTGAGCCTTGGTGTGCTGGAGGCCGATCACCCGGCCACCCGCAAATTCATGAACGCCACGCAATACAGCCGCCGGGGGCTGGAATGCGGAGTGATCAAACCTGCGCCGGGTTTCCCCGGCTAAGGCCCCTACATCTCGATCTCGTGCACCTCGGCCACCTCGACCGAGCCCGAGCCGTTGACGACCATCGGACAGCCCTTGGCCATCTCGGTCGCGGCTTCGATGCTGTCGGCCTTGATCACGGTAAAGCCCGAGGCCGGGTTTGCGCCGCCATTGTCGAGAACCCCGCTGCTGCTGACCGTATAGGACTGTCCGACCGGGTTGCCGGGGATCTCTAACGCTTCGGCCATACCCTGAAACCATGCGCCCCAAGCGGCCATGGTCGCCTCAATCTCGGCGGGGTCGGTCGGGGTGTGTCCCCCGTGATAGACAAACAAATACTGGGGCATATCGCTCCTCCCTGATGAAACCTTATTTGCACTTCGCTTCGAGTTTGCGCAGCGAAGACGTCCAGCCCTGATTGTGGTTCGCGGCTGCTTCGGCATCGGCCAGTTCGCGGTGGTCCAAAACCAAGCGTGACCCTGTGCCCGTCGCTGTGACTGTGAAGGAAACGTGGCTTTCGGCCCCGCGCTGATCCTGATCGTCATGCCAGCCCCAGGTAAACCCCACCGAGTTTGGAGGGTCGATATGCGTGACGTGGCCCGAGACCTTGTATTGCTGGCCCTCGCTGTTTTCCATGACCGAATACCACGGGCCGGTGCGCGAGAAATCCAGATTATGCTCGGGGACATGCATCCCTTCGGGCCCCCACCATTGCAACAACCGGCTGCCGTCGCTGATCCATGCAAACAGATCCTCTGGGCTGACGGGGAAGTCCCGTTCCAGTTTCAGGTCGGCCATGACTTCTCCCTTTCGATGATATCACTGAGGCGATCGAGGCTGCTTTCCCAGAATTGCCGTTTGGAGATCGTCCAGTCGGCAATCATCCGCAGCCCGTCGGACCGGATGGAGTACATCCGTTGGGTGCCCAGCACGCGCTGTTCAACCAGCCCAGCTTCGCGCAACACTTTCAGATGGCGCGAAATCGCAGCACCGGACATTCCGCGCCCTTCGATCAGGTCACCGGCGGGCAGTTCGCCCTGCTCCATCAGCTGCTCGACAATCGAGAACCGGGTGGCATCGGACAAAGCGGAAAAGGTGGTCAGAAGCGTGCTCATGACCTATATTTAACACAAATGTTAAATAATGAAAAGCCCTGTCAGGATTCGACAAAATCCGCGCGACTGTACCCTTGCAGGTAAAGCAGTGCCGTCAGGTCGCCGTGATTCACCCGCACGTCGCATTTCGCAGCCACCGACGGCTTGGCATGAAGGGCAACGCCGGTTCCGGCCCGCCCCAGCATGCCCAGATCATTGGCCCCGTCGCCCACGGCGATCACGTCATTTTCGGACAACCCAAGACGCGTGGAAATCTGCTCAAGCGCCTCGATCTTGGCTTGCCGCCCCAATATGGGACGCGCCACATCGCCCGTCAGTTTGCCATCTGCGGCCAGCAGAGTGTTGGCGCGGTTTTCATCGAACCCCAGCAGCTCTGCCACCCGCGCGGTGAAGGCGGTAAAGCCACCGGACACCAGTGCAGCATAGGCTCCGTTGGCCCGCATCGTTGCCAGCAACGCCTGTCCGCCGGGCATCAGGGTGATCCGTTCGCGCAGGACTTTGCCAATGACGCTTTCATCCAGATCCTTCAGCAGGCCAACCCGTTCGATCAGGGCACCTTCGAAATCCAGCTCTCCGTTCATGGCGCGGGCGGTGATGTCCTTGACCCTTTCGCCGACGCCAGCCTCATCCGCCAGTTCGTCAATGCATTCCTGCTGGATCATGGTGCTGTCCATATCGGCCAACAGCATCTTTTTGCGCCGCCCCTGTGCGGGCTGCACAATCAGGTCCACGCCCATGCCTTGCAAGTCTGCCCAAACGTCCCAGCGATTGGCGGGCATGTCACTCAGCTCAAACTCGACCGCCTCGTCCGGGCTGAGCCACAGGACATCTCCACCGCCCCACGCGTTGCGCAGCGATTCAGGCAAGGCACGGTCCAGCGAGGGTGCAACCGGGCTGGTCAGCAAAGTGGCGACGTACATATTCCAATCTCCAGTGTCATACCCATGCGGGACGGTCAGGGCGTCAACAGTGTTCGACCTTGTTCGGTCAGTTCCCAGCAATTCTGTCCCTCGAATACAGCGACGCCCGTCGGGCGTCCGTATCCGGCCCCCGTGTCCAGATTGATCCGGTTGCCATAATGCGTCGCCTGATCCACAGGCGTGTGACCATGAACGATCAGTTTGGGATGCGGGCCGTGGTAGTCGTGGAAGTCCTGTCTGATCCAGATCAGATCACTTGCCTGCTGTTCATTCAGCGGCACACCCGGACGGATACCCGCATGAACAAAGACAATCTCGGGCGTCTGATGCATCACCACCAGATCGCGCAGGAAGGTCAGGTGCGACTTCGGCACGGCTGTCTGAGCCATACGGTGCAGGTTTTCAAGGCGGATCTGACCTTCGAATTCCACCCCATAGCTGCGCAGGGTGTCGACCCCGCCCAACCTGTCATGCAGCCAGTGGTATCCCACCAACAAATGCGGATCGTGGCGCGGAGTGTCCTCCATGAACCAGGCAAACATGCGGTCGTGATTGCCCAGAAGAGTAATCCAGTTCCGGCCAGCATCACGCCCGGCAATCAGGCGGTCGATCAGCCCGCGACTGTCAGGGCCGCGATCCACGTAATCACCAAGAAACACGATCTGCGCATCGGGGCCGCCATCGCTTTGGATCAGAGACAGCGCGCGGTCCAGTTCGGCCACCTGCCCGTGCAGATCACCAATGGCATAGACTGGCAATGTCATAGAATCCTCCGGCGGCATGAGTCAGCTCGCTTGTGACTCAGATTGCGAAATCAGAGAAGAAAGGACCCGGGTATTCGTATAACCGGGTCCTGAACTGTTTCTTAAACTCAACAGCCGCGATCAGGCGACGTCGAATTCCAGCGGTTTGATCTGCGTGAACAGGCCTGTTTCGGCAAGCTTTGCCCGTGCTTCGGCCGGGACCGGTTCGTCGACATAAAGCAACGCAATCGCTTCGCCGCCAGCCTCTGTACGGCCGAGGGTAAAATTGGCGATGTTAACGTTGTTTTCACCCATGGTCTGACCCAGCGTGCCGATGATGCCGGGCACGTCTTCGTTGGTGGTGTACAGCATATGAGCGCCGACCTCGGCATCGATATTGATGCCTTTGATCTGGATAAAGCGCGGCTTGCCATCGCTGAACACCGTACCCGCGATCGACCGTTCACGCTTGTCCGTTACGACCGTGACCTTGATATAGCCATCAAAAACACCCGACTTGTCCTGATTGGTGGTCGAGATTTTGATCCCGCGCTCTTTCGCGACCACAGGGGCCGAGACCATGTTCACCTCGGGGTTGAACTTTTTCATGATCCCCGCGACCACCGAACAGTTCAGCGCAGCCAGATTCATTTCAGCGGCCACACCGTCATAGAGGATGTTGATCGCCTTGACCGGCTCATCCGTCATCTGGCCGATGAAGCTGCCCAGATGACCTGCCAGCTTGATCCACGGCCCCATCAGCTTGGCTTCTTCCGCTGTCACGCTGGGCATGTTCAGCGCGTTCTCGACCGCGCCCGTCAGCAGGTAGTTCGAAATCTGTTCAGCCACCTGCAAGGCCACGTTCTCCTGCGCCTCGGTGGTCGCCGCGCCCAGATGGGGCGTGCAGACCACGTTGGGCAGGTTGAACAGCGCGTTATCCTTGGCGGGTTCCTCGCTGAACACGTCAAAGGCCGCTCCGGCAACATGGCCGGATTGCAGCATTTCGGCCAGAGCCACTTCATCGACCAGACCGCCACGGGCACAGTTGATGATCCGTACACCCTTTTTGGTTTTGGCCAGATTCTCGCGGCTCAGGATGTTGCGGGTCTGATCCGTCAGCGGCACATGCAGGGTGATGAAATCGGCGCGCGCCAGCAGTTCGTCCAGTTCGACCTTTTCGACGCCCATCTTGGACGCTTTCTCTTCGCCCAGATAAGGATCATAAGCGATGACTTTCATTCTCAGGCCCAACGCACGTTCGCACACGATGCCACCAATGTTACCGGCACCGATCACGCCCAGTGTCTTGTTGGTCAGCTCGATCCCCATGAACTTGGACTTTTCCCACTTGCCCGCATGGGTCGAGGTGCTGGCCTCGGGGATTTGCCGCGCCACGGCGAACATCATCGCGATGGCGTGTTCGGCGGTGGTGATCATGTTGCCGAAGGGTGTGTTCATCACGATCACACCCTTTTTCGAGGCCGCCTCTTTGTCGACATTGTCGGTGCCGATCCCGGCGCGGCCGATGACCTTCAGCCTGTCGGCTTTTTCCAGAAGGGTCGGTGTAACCTTGGTTGCTGAACGGATGGCGAGGCCATCATATTGACCGATCACCTCGGCAAGCTTGTCTTTGTCTTTGCCCAGCTCGGGCATGAAATCCACGTCGATGCCGCGGTCGCGGAAAATCTGCACTGCGGTTTCGCTGAGATTGTCGGATACGAGTACTTTGGGAGCCATTTTGGTTGGTCCTTTGAATTCTTCAGAGGGTAGCGCGCTGACGCCCGCCTTACATCAGTGATGGGGTAGGCCGGGCTTCAGCCCGGCACATGAAACTCAGGCAGCCTGCGCCTGCGCTTTGATCTCGGTCGCAAAGGCCCATGCCAGCCAGGGCAGCATCGCCTGAATATCCGAGGTTTCAACCGTACCGCCGCACCAGATGCGCAGGCCCGCAGGCGCGTCGCGATAAGCGCCGATATCAAGTGCGATATTCTCGGCTTCAAGTCGCTTGGCGACTGCCTTGGCAAAGGCTGCACCGTCCTGAATACGCGCGTCGGTGAACTTCAGGCAGACCGAAGTGTTCGACCGTGTCGCCTCATCCTCTGCCAGGTTTGCGATCCAGCCGTTCTGGTCGCAGAACGCGTGTACCGCACCCGCATTGGCATCCGCACGCGCGATCAGCCCCTGCAATCCGCCCACCGATCGCGCCCAGTCCAGCGCAAAGAGATAATCTTCGACCGCCAGCATTGACGGCGTGTTGATCGTTGCCCCGGTAAAGATGCCTTCGATCAGTTTGCCGCCCTTGGTCAGGCGGAAAATCTTGGGCAGCGGCCATGCGGGGGTATAGCTTTCCAGCCGTTCAACGGCGCGCGGGCTGAGGATCAGCATCCCGTGGGCCGCTTCGCCGCCCAGCACTTTCTGCCAGCTGAAGGTTGTTACATCCAGCTTGTCCCAGGGCAGATCCATCGCAAAGGCCGCCGAGGTTGCATCGCAGATCGTCAGGCCCTGGCGGTCATCGGCAATCCAGTCGCCATTGGGTACCCGTACACCCGAGGTTGTGCCGTTCCACGTGAACACCACGTCATTTGCGAAATCGACCGAGGCCAGATCAACGATCTGCCCGTAATCCGCGGTCTTCACCTCGGCGTCGATCTTCAGCTGCTTGACCACATCGGTCACCCAGCCGGACCCAAAGCTTTCCCAGGCTAGCATCTCGACCTTGCGCGCACCCAGCAAAGACCACAGCGCCATTTCAACCGCGCCGGTGTCCGAGGCGGGAACGATGCCAATGCGGTAATCCGCCGGAATGCCCAGAATCTCGCGCGTGCCTTCGATGGCCGCCTTCAGCTTATCCTTGCCGACAGCGGCGCGGTGCGACCGGCCCAATGCGGCATCAGCCAGTTTTGTCAGGTCAAATGTGGGGGGTTTGGCACAGGGGCCCGAAGAAAAACGCGGATTTGCCGGCCGCGTCGCCGGTTGTTCGATCGTCATGTGTATTACCCTTCCAGATACACGCCCCTCGTTGGGGAGGGGTGTCCCACGGACAGACCTAGGGGGCCTTCGCACCTGCAGCAAGCAGAAAAGACGCTTTACCGGGTGAAAACGACATCTGAAACGGGCACAAATCAGAACACGCGTTTCCGATTGGCGAAAAACCCCGCCGATGTTTCGGCGGGGTTGGGTTGTGTTACTCTGCGGCGTCTTCGTATGCGTCCATGGGTGGGCATGTGCAGACGAGGTTTCGGTCGCCGTATGCGTTGTCGACGCGGTTGACGGGGGACCAGTATTTGTCGACGCCCATGGAGCCCGGAGGGAAGCAGGCCTGTTCGCGGGTGTAGGGGCGGTCCCAGTCGCCGACCAGATCACGCACCGTGTGAGGGGCGTTTTTCAGCGGGTTGTTTTCCGCGTCGATCTTGCCGTCGATGATGTCCTGCGCTTCCGAGCGGATCGAGAGCATGGCGTCGCAGAAACGGTCGAGCTCGTCCTTGGGTTCGGATTCGGTGGGCTCGACCATCAGGGTTCCGGCCACCGGCCAGCTCATCGTGGGGGCGTGGAAGCCTGAATCGACCAGACGCTTGGCCACATCGTCGACGGTGACATGCGCCGCCTCGTCCAGCGGTCTTGTGTCGAGGATGCATTCATGCGCCACCCGGCCCGTTTCCGATGTGTAGAGGATCGGATAGGCGTCCTTGAGCCGCGCCGCGATGTAGTTGGCGTTCAGGATCGCCACCTTGGTGGCCTGCGTCAGCCCCGCACCGCCCATCAGCAGCACATAGGCCCATGAGACGGGAAGGATCGAGGGCGAGCCGAAGGGGGCCGCCGAGACCGGGCCCACGGCGGTGCCATATTCCGGGTGGCCCGGCAGATGCTCGGCCAGATGCGCCTTGACGCCGATCGGACCCATGCCGGGGCCGCCACCGCCATGCGGGATGCAGAAGGTCTTGTGCAGGTTCAGGTGGCTGACATCGCCGCCAATGTCACCGGGGCGCGACAGGCCGACCATGGCGTTCATGTTGGCGCCGTCGATATAGACCTGACCGCCGTGATCATGGGTGATCTGGCAGACCTCCTGCACGGTGGTCTCGAACACGCCATGGGTCGAGGGGTAGGTGATCATGCAGGCGGCCAGATGGTCCGAATGCTTTTCCGCCTTTTCGCGGAAGTCAGTCAGATCGATGTTGCCCTTGTCATCCGATTTCACCGGCACAACCTGCCAGCCCACCATCTGCGCCGAAGCCGGGTTGGTGCCATGGGCCGAGGTCGGGATCAGGCAGACATTGCGCTGCCCTTCGCCACGGGCGAAGTGATAGTTGCGGATGGTCAGAAGGCCCGCATATTCGCCCTGCGCGCCCGAGTTGGGCTGCTGGCTGATTGCGTCATAGCCGGTGATCTGGCACAGCTTGTCGTTCAGGTCCGCAATCATCTCGTGATAGCCCCGCGCCTGATCTTCGGGCACGAAGGGATGCAGGTTGCCGAACTCGGGCCAGGTGACCGGGATCATCTCGATCGTGGCGTTCAGCTTCATGGTGCACGAGCCCAGCGGGATCATCGCCCGGTCCAGCGCCAGATCGCGGTCGGCCAGACGGCGCATATAGCGGGTGATCTCGGCCTCGGCCCGGTTCTTGTGGAAGATCGGGTGGGTCAGGTACTCGCTTTCGCGCAGCGCGTAATCCGGCAGGCGGTATTGCTTGTTCGAGCTGTCATCCTTGCGGTCGATGCCGAAGGCACCCCAGACCGCCTCGATGGTTTCGGGGCGGGTCTGTTCGTCCAGGCTGATGCCCACGCGGGTCTCGCCGACCTTGCGCAGGTTGACGCCACGGGCCACGGCGGCCTCCATCACCACGTTCTGCAGGTGGCCGACCTCGACCGTGATGGTGTCGAAGAACACTTCGGGTTCCACCGCAAAGCCCGCCTCTTCCAGACCGGCGGCCAGGCGCGAGGTCTTGCGGTGCACCGATTGCGCGATCGCCTTGATGCCGTCGGGTCCGTGATAGACCGCATACATCGAGGCAATGACCGCCAGCAGCGCCTGCGCGGTGCAGACGTTCGAGTTCGCCTTTTCGCGGCGGATGTGCTGCTCGCGGGTCTGCAGCGCCAGGCGGTAGGCCTTGTTGCCGCGGCTGTCGATGCTGACCCCGATGATCCGGCCCGGCATCGAGCGCTTCAGCTTGTCGGTGGTCGCCATATACGCGGCGTGCGGGCCGCCATAACCCATCGGCACGCCAAAGCGCTGGGTCGAGCCGATGGCGATATCCGCGCCCATCTCGCCGGGGGATTTCAGCAGCGCCAGCGACAGGATGTCGGCGGCGACAACGGCGATGGCGTTATGTTCATGCAGCGCCGCGATCTCGTTCGTGAAGTCGCGCACATGGCCATGGGTGCCCGGATACTGGAAGATTGCACCAAAGACGGCACCTGCATCCAGCTGATCGGGATCGCCCACCTGCACGTCGATGCCCAGCGGCTCGGCGCGGGTTTTGATGACCGCGATGGTCTGCGGATGGCAGTTGCGGTCGACGAAGAAGGCCGCGTTATTGGCCTTGGACCGGCCGCCGCGCTTGGCCATTGCCATGGCTTCTGCCGCGGCAGTGGCTTCGTCCAGCAGCGAGGCGTTGGCCACATCGAGCCCGGTCAGGTCGCTGACCATGGTCTGGAAGTTTAGCAGCGCTTCGAGCCGGCCCTGGCTGATCTCGGGCTGATAGGGCGTGTAAGCGGTGTACCAGGCCGGGTTTTCCAGGATGTTGCGCAGGATCGGCGCCGGGGTGGTGGTGCCGTAATAGCCCTGACCGATCAGCGAGGTCAGAACCTTGTTCTTGCCCGCCACCTGCTTCATGTGAAAGAGCGCATCGCGTTCCGTCATCGCCGGGCCCCAGTCCAGCGGCTCCTTCTGCCGGATCGCGGGCGGGACGGTGGCGTCGATCAGCTGGTCCAGCGTCTTGAAGCCGATCACCTGCAGCATGTCGCGCATCTCGGTGGGCGACGGGCCGATGTGGCGGCGATTGGCGAAGTCATAGGCTTCGTAGTCGGTCAGTTTGAAGGCCATTGCAGCGCTCCTCAAAGAATGTCTCGCCCGGCCGCTCTGGCAGATGCCTCCGGCGGGAGTATTTGGAAAAAGATGAAGCGGGGAGCCCCGGTCTCTGGGGCTCCGGGCCGGATTTAGCCGATGAAGGCCTTGTAGCCGGCTTCGTCCATCAGATCTTCCAGCTGCGCGGCATCGGCGATCTTGATCTTGTAGATCCAGGCCTCGCCTTCGGGGTCGTCGTTCAGCGCGCCGGGATTGTCGGCCAGCGCCTCGTTCACCTCGATAATCTCACCATCAACCGGCGCGTAAAGCTCGGAGGCGGCCTTGACGGATTCGATCACGCCGATCTCGCTGTCCTTGTCGAACTCGTCGCCCACTTCCTGCTGCTCGACAAAGACCACCTCACCCAGCTGCTCGGCCGCGTGTTTGGTGATGCCCAGCGTGGCCGTGTCGCCTTCGACCGCCAGCCATTCATGCTCTTCGGAATAATAGGTTGCCATGGTGTCTCTCTCCTGACTTCAACGCTTGTAATTCTGTTTGACGAAGGGCAGCGCCACGATCTGCGCCGGTTGCGCCTTGCCCCGGATGATCAGGTTGACCTTCTCGCCCGGCTCGCCATGGCCCGCGGACACATAGCCCATTGCAACCGGGCCGCCGACCGTGGGGCCAAAGCTGCCCGAGGTGATCTGACCGATGGTGTTGCCCTCAAGGCATTGCACCTCGACCCCCTGACGCGCGGGCGCGCGGCCGTCGGGCTTGATGCCCACCAGCTTGCGCGCAGGCCCCTCGGCCAGTTCGCGCTGCACACGTTCCGCACCCGGAAAGCCGCCTTCTTCCTTGCGGCGTTTCTGCATCGCCCAGCCAAGGCTGGCCTCGACCGGCGAGGTGCTCTGGTCAATGTCATTGCCGTACAGGCACAGACCCGTCTCCAGCCGCAGGCTGTCGCGCGCGCCCAGACCCGCCGGTTCGCAATCCTCATGCGCCAGGAACGCCCGGGTAATCTCGATCGCCTTGTCTTCGGGGATCGAGATCTCGTACCCGTCCTCACCCGTATATCCCAGCCGCGAGATGCGGCATTCGACACCCAGGATGTCAGCAATCGTGGTTTCCATGAACTTGAGGTCGCGCGCCGCAGGGCAGAGCGCACTCACCACGTCCTCGGCCTTGGGACCTTGCACGGCCACCAGCGCGCGGTCGAAGATCTCGGTCACTTCGACACCTTCGAGATTGTCGCGCATATGCGGAATGTCCTGATGGCGCAGCGCCGCGTTCACCACCACAAAGTAATGATCCCCCGCATTCGACACGATCAGGTCATCCATGATCCCGCCTTCGGCATTGGTGAAGAACCCGTACCGCGCCTTGCCTTCCTTCAGCGTCGCATAAGCCTGCGGGCACAGAGCTTCCAGCTTCGCGCCCACGTTCTCACCCCGCAAAATCACCTGACCCATATGCGACACATCAAACAACGCCGCCTTCTCGCGGCACTGCTTATGCTCGCCCATGATCCCCAGCGGATACTGAACTGGCATCTCCCACCCGGCAAAATCAACCATCTTGCCGCCCAACTCAACATGCAAGGCATACAACGGCGTGCGTCTAATCTCGGTCATCTTGGATACCTTTTCGTATCTTTCGGTTTCGAACGCATTCCCGTCAGTCTGCCCCACGCTATTAATTTTGCAACGATTCCGGTCAACTTGCGAACCAGAGTACCGCCTGTGGGACAAGTCTGTATACGGGCGTATGCATCCTTAGCGTTCCTATAGGAAACTTTTTTCCGTTAGGCAACATTGGTCTTTTGGCTTTTGCAAGGGTTTGCTGATCACAGTTTCGAGCGCGACGATAACACCAGACAAACCAACCGCAATGGCCTGTAAAAACAGTATTTTGCCCGCACCTTATCGCACCCGCCCTTCAAGTGACTGCACTGCGAGATCCAGCACCCTCAGCCCGGCCACAAGATCGCTTTCGGCGGTATCTTCGGCAAAATCGTGGCTTATACCGTTGATTGACGGCACAAACAGCATCGCAACAGGCATCAGGCGCGACACGTTTGTGGCATCGTGCAGCGCGCCCGACGGCATCCTGCGCCAACTGCCGGGGGCCACCTGTTCGGCACCGTGTTCCAGCGCCGCGCGCAGGGTCTGATCCATCGTGACAGGTTCCAACCCGAGCAAAGGGCCGTAGGTCAATACCATGTCCTGTTCGCTGGCTACTTCCTGCGCTGTGGTACGGATGATCTCCTCCATCCGCGACAGCCGATCCGGATCGCCATCGCGCCACTGCATCGAGAACCGCGCCCGACCCGGCACGATGGACGACGCATTGGGGTGAAGGTCGACCCGCCCGATGGTCCAGACGGTTTGCGGTGTCACCACGTTGCGAAACCGTTCGGTGAGGCGCGTGTTGAACAGTGACAACGCCTGAAACGCATCGCGGCGCAAATGCATTGGCGTGGTGCCCGCGTGATTCTGCTGCCCTTCGAAAGTGACCGACATGTCCCGGATGCCGACGATATCGGTAACGACGCCGATCTGCTCGTTCGCAGCGTCCAGAGAGGGGCCCTGTTCGATATGCATCTCGACAAGGCCACTGAACCGCGCGGGATCGACAAAACCCTGCGACAGGTTCGCCATGGAAGATCTGGCCTCACCAAAGCTGACGCCGGCACCGTCGGTCAACACATCGGCCTTGTCCAGCGGCAGACCGCCGGACCAGACCGCCGAGCCCGTGGTCACACCGAACCGGCCTTCTTCATCCTGAAAACTGACGACCGAGATCTGCTGGTCGCTGGACCGCGCGATCTCGAGCGCGGCAATCACGCCGAGCGCGCCGTCCAGCCAGCCGCCTTCGGGCTGGCTGTCGGAATGCGACCCCATGAGCAGAGAACGGCCAGGCGCCAGCCCAAACAGATTGCCGACCGGGTCGAAATGCGGTGTCAGACCTGCGTCGGCCATACGGTCCGCCAGCCATTGGCGCGCCGCAATATCCGCTTTTGAATAGGCCGGGCGGATGACTCCTTTGCCCACACCCGAGGCACCGAATTCACGCAGCTTGTGCAGATCATCCAGAAAACGCGTGTGATCGACGGCCATGAATCCCTCCGGGCGCAGTTGGTCAGGGCGACCATAGCCAGAAACCGGACAGCTGCGAATGTTTTTCCGGCGAGATCAAGAAACCCCTCTGGTCCCGGCAAGGAACCTGCCCTAAGACTTCGGCGCAAGAGGGAGCGACATGTCACATATCACATTGGTGCGCCACGGGCAGGCAAACACGACAGCGCGCGACGAAGCAAGCTATGACAAGCTGAGCGATCTGGGCCATCAACAGGCCCGCTGGCTGGGCGCGCATCTGCGTGACACCCGCAGCCACTATACACGCGTCTATTGTGGCACCCTGACCCGCCACACCGAGACGGTCACCAGCATGGGATTGACCGATCCTGTCTGCGACGCACGGCTGAACGAGATCGAGTATTTCACCCTTGCACAGTTGTTCGAAGAACAGCACGGCGTCGAAATCCCGACCGACCGCGAGGGATTTGTCGAACACTTGCCCAAAACCTTCGCGGCCTGGGCCAGCGGAAAGATCGAGAACGCTCCGGAAACCTTCGACGCGTTTGAAGCCCGCGTCCGCGATGCGCTGCACGAGATCGGGACCGAGGGCGGACCGGCCATCGTCGTGACCTCGGGCGGGTTGATCTCGATGGTGGTGCGGCAGGCGATGGGGTTGGACATCCCGTCGATGGCGCGGGTGGCCCTTGCCATCATGAACACGTCGATGCATCGTCTGCACCCGATTGGCGCACAGCTGAGCCCGGTTTTGTTCAATGCGGTGCCGCATCTGGAAGCACCCGACCGGCAGTTTGCGCAGACCCACCTGTAGGAAGCAGATTGGAGATCCCCGATGCAGCTTTATTACGCACCCCGAACCATCTCGGTCGCTGTTGCGATTGCTCTGGAAGAGGCCGGACTGGACTATGAAGCAATCAAGCTGGACTTTGCCGATGGGGAACAGACAAAACCGGCCTACAAGCAGATCAATCCCAAGGGGCGCGTTCCGGCGCTGGTGGTCGATGGCGGCATCCTGACCGAGACCGGCGCGTTGCTGGAATATATTGCGGCCAAGGCACCCGAGGCCGGGTTGGTGCCAGCTGATCCGGTCATGGCCGCCCGCATGCGCGAGGTGATGTTCTATCTGGCCTCGACCATGCATGTGAACCACGCCCACAAGCTGCGCGGGCATCGCTGGGCCGACAAGAAATCCAGCTGGAAAGACATGACGGACAAGGTCGCGCAGACGATGACTGCATCTTGCGACTATATCTCGTCAAACGGGCTGCGCGGGCCGTTTGTTCTGGGGGACGCGTTCTCTCTGGCCGATGCTTATCTTTATGTGGTTTGCAGCTGGCTGGAAGGCGACGGCGTCGATGTCTCGGCCTTCCCCAGGATCATCGCCTTCCGCGAGGCGATGGAGGCACGGCCTTCGGTTCAGGCGGTGCGCGCTGCCGGGATGCTCTGACAAAAGGAAGTAAGATGACACATCTCTGGGTCAGGGCGGAACAGCGCCCGAACGAGGAACGGGTGGGGCTGACACCCGAAGGGGCCGCGGCACTGATCGCCGCAGGTCTCCGCGTGACGGTTGAGGAAAGCCATGTCCGCGCCATTCCGATTGATGGCTACAAGGACGCTGGCTGTGCAATCGCGGCTGAGAATTCGTGGCCCGAGGCCCCGCTGGACGCGATCATCTTTGGCCTCAAGGAACTGCCCGAAGATGGCACCCCCCTGCCCCATCGCCACATCATGTTCGGCCATGCCTATAAGGGCCAGCATTCGGGTCGTGCGCTGCTGGAGCGGTTCAAGGCCGGGAGCGGCACGCTTTATGACCTGGAATATCTGGTGAGCGAAGATGGCCGCCGCGTTGCCGCCTTTGGTTACTGGGCCGGGTATGCCGGTGCTGCGGTAACGCTCAAGACGTGGGCGGCACAGCAACGGGGCGAGGCATGCCCGCCGGTTGGGGTGTATGCAGGCAAAGACGTTCTGAACGCTGAATTGCTGGCCGAGTTGGACGCCACCGGAGCCCCACGCCCCCGCGCCATCGTGATCGGTGCACTGGGTCGCGTGGGTACGGGGGCCGCAGACCTGTGCGACGCGATGGGCGTCGACGTCACCAAATGGGACATGGCGGAAACCGCCAACGGCGGACCGTTTCCGGAAATTCTGGACCACGACCTGTTCCTGAACTGCATCTTCGCGCGCCCCGGAACCCCGGTCTTTGTTCCGCGTGAGGCGTTGACTGCCCCGCGCACCCTGACCGCTATCGGCGATGTCGCCTGCGACCCGGACAGTGATTACAACCCGGTGCCGGTCTATGACCGTGCAACCACATGGGACGCGCCAGCTTTGCGCGTGGCAACCGATCCGGTGATGGACGTGATGGCCATCGATAACCTGCCGTCGATGCTGCCGGTCGAAAGTTCGGAAGATTATGCGGCACAGCTTTTGCCGTCGCTTCTGACCCTGACCGATCTGGACAGCGGCGTCTGGGGTCGGGCAGAAGCAACTTACAAAACACATATCGAAGGGATCTGAGCGATGACGATTCACTGGTGTGGCACCGGCCTGTCGGCCATCCCCGGCCTGCGCCGTCTGATCGAGGGCGGTCACAAGGTCACTGTCTGGAACCGGACGGTCGAAAAAGCCAGGGCCGAGGTTGGGGACCTGACCAACGATATTCGCGCCTTCGACATCGACGCTCTGGGTGGTGTGCTTGAGAAGGGCGACGTGATCGTGTCCATGCTGCCGGGCGACTGGCACGTACCACTGGCAGAACTGGCGATTGCGAAACAGGCCAATTTCGTGTCGTCATCGTATATCGCGCCCGAAATGCGCGCACTGGACGACAAGGCGCGCGAGGCCGGTGTGGCGCTGGTCAACGAAGTTGGTCTGGATCCGGGCATCGACCACCTGATGGCCCATGCACTGGTCGATGACTATCGCGCCTCGGATGCGTTCGATCCGCAAAACCACCTGAGCTTTATTTCGTATTGCGGTGGCATTCCCAAGATCCCGAACCCGTTCCGCTACAAGTTCAGCTGGTCGCCCTTGGGTGTGCTCAAGGCGCTGCGGTCGCCGTCGAAGTCGATCCGCGACTATGCCCCGCTGGACGTTGCCCGTCCGTGGGATGCGATCAGCAGCTATATCGCGCCGCTGCCAACGCCGGAAAGTTTCGAGGTCTATCCCAACCGCGACTCGATCCCGTTCAAGCCGCAGTACCAGTTCGAGGATCACTGGCCAGTCAGAGAATTCGTCCGCGGCACCCTGCGCCTGAACGGTTGGGCGGATGCGTGGTCGGATGTGTTCCGTGAAATCGAAACCCTGTCGGGCCCGGAAGGGGATGCGCGTCTGAAAGAGATGTCTGACCAGTTCTGGAGCGAAAACGCCTATGACGAAGGTGAGCCCGACCGCGTTGTGCTGTGTGTTGGACTGAAAGCCGAGAAAGACGGCGTTCCTGTCTGGCACAAGACCTATGTCATGGACGCCTGGGGCGATGAGCGCGGCACAGCAATGGCGCGTCTGGTATCGATCCCGGTTTCACTTGCCGTCGAGGCCGTTTTAAACCGCGCCATCCCGGCAGGCGTTCACGCAGCCCCGAGCGACCCAAAACTGGTACAGGGCTGGATGGCCGAGATCGACAGGTTGGCCCAGCACTTGCAGATCGTGGATCATACGGCCTGATCGCACGAAAAAAGCCATTCCAGAGTTTCTGGAATGGCTTTCATTGTTCTTCTTCAGGCATGGTAAACTCGTCTGGATTTCTCTGAAGGTATCTTCAGATATAGCGCTCGATGGTGTCTTCGACATCGCTGCGGTTGATGCCAAGCTCGGCCAGCTGATGGTCGGTCAGGCCGTTCAGATGCTGAGCGGCCCGAACGATATCCGGGCTGATGGCTCGAATGCGCATGGCGCGATCAAACAGCAACAAGGCGCTGGCGGCCGGGGTCGGTTGATTGGTCGAGGGGATAAAGTCAAACATACTGATTACCTCACGCAAGGGTTGCGAAACTTTCGGGTCACTGCTGGTAGGGTGCGTTGTGATACACGCTGTGATAAGCGCGCCGACGGATCTGGTCGCGGGGAATGCCGATATCGTTCAGCTGCTTGTCGCTGAGCTTTTCCAGCTTCCGAACGGTTTTTGAGAAAATCTGGCGTCGGAAATGTTCAACTTTTGCGTCGGCATATTTGGCAAAGAGGCCGTCCAAGAGGCCCTTATGAGTGTCAATCGTCTGTGCATGGGTCATTGCTGGTTCCTCCAATATTTGAGTTGCTTGGTTGTGATAGCTTCAAATAAGGGAGGCCACCGTTAAGGCCGCCAGTCGGAATCATTAAAGTTTGTTGAGATGACGCGTGCAGCTATTCGCGACCGGTCTGCCCTACCTGTTCCTCACTTACAGGAGTGCCCGCGCAGCGGAAGGCGCGTTGGCCTTGGTATCCGACGCTGGCGACCAACGCACAAGTCTGTTTTTGGGTGATGCCGCCGAAGGGCCTACATCAGATCGTTTTCTACGTCTTCCGCAGATATTCCCAGTGCGTCCAGACCATTCTCAAGGTGGTCAGACATGTGCGGTGTTCCGATCAGGTAGTCTGCACAGGGGGTCGAAGCCTCGGACTTGGCGGTGGCGATGGCCTCGGCCAGATCTTCCGCGAAAAAGCTCTCGCGCCCGATCCACATGATGGCAACCAGTTCGGCCTGCTCGTCTTCGCTCATGCGGTCGATGAACGCCCGCAATTCGCCCTCGGCCCGGTTCAGTTCGCGGCCCATCATGGCGACCTGGGCGACTTTTCTTGCCGAGATTTCCAACATCTCTTCCACTCCTCGTGTTCGCGGTTGTTACGCCATCACAACCACCGACAGCGGCCTGCGTCTTTGATCTTGAACAAACAGGCGGATCAGCGCCGCGATCAAAATGTCCCGATAAAGTGATCCGGCTTGGGGCGTGCGCCGTAATGTGGTTATGTTTACCCAGACCAATACAGCGACCTTGGACGGACCAGCGGTTGAAACACCCGCCCCTCAACCTTGGCGCATCAACAAACACATCAAGGGTAGGCGGGTGAACGAAATCAACGGCAAGCGCGAGACCAGGGCCGAATGGGTGGACCACGTCAGACGCATCCGGGATGCGCAGGATCAGGCGGCATTTGCCGATCTGTTCCAGCACTTCGCGCCGCGTATCAAGGCCTTTCTGATGAAGTCAGGGGCGGATGCCGCCATGGCAGAAGAATGCGCGCAAGAGGTGATGGCGACCTTGTGGCACAAGGCCCACCTGTTCGATCCGACGCGGGCCACTGTGGCCACGTGGGTGTTCACCATCGCACGGAACAAGCGCATTGACGTGCTGCGCAAGCAACGCCGTCCTGAACCCGAGGATCTGGGTTGGGGTCCCGAGGCAGAGCCCGATCAGGATGACGTCATCGCGCTGCAACAGGAAACCGCGCAGCTGCGCACCGCCTTGCAGGCGTTACCGGATGCGCAGCGGGACCTGATCGAGAAGGCGTATTTCGGCGACCTGAGTCACCGGGAAATAGCGTCACAAACCGGATTGCCACTGGGAACAATCAAGTCACGGATACGGCTGGCGCTGGATCGCTTGCGCCACGCGATGAATTGAGATGAGTAAGATGAACAAGTTGATCAAACATCACCTGACAGATGACCTGCTGATGGCCTATGCCGCAGGCAACCTGCCCGAAGCCTTCGATCTGATGGTCGCCACGCATCTGTCCCTATGCGACCACTGCCGTGCGCGCGCAGAAAGCTATGACGCCGTTGGCGGGCAAGTTCTTGACAAGCAGAGTGAGGCAGTCAGCATGAGCGAAACCTCTCTGGCGGCCACGATGGCTTTGATCGCCAAGGGTGCTCCGGCGCCCAAGCCCGTTCGCCCGGGATGTGCAGTTCTGCCGGCCCCGTTGCAGGATTACGTGGGTGGAACAGTCAAGGACATCCGCTGGAGGCCGATTGGCATGGGCGTCAAACAGGCGATCCTGCCGACCACTAAAGACGCCACCGCCCGATTGCTGTTCATCCCAGCCGGTGCCGCCGTACCGGATCATGGCCATAACGGCATGGAGCTGACAATGGTTCTGCAAGGGGCTTTCTCGGACGAGGTTGACCGCTTTGCCCGCGGCGATGTCGAGATCGCTGACGAGGATCTTGAACATACGCCTGTGGCGGATATCTCGGAAGACTGCATTTGTCTGGCGGTTACGGATGCGCCGCTGAAATTCAACAAGCTGATGCCGCGCCTGTTCCAGCCCTTTCTGCGTATCTGAACGCTTGCAGGCGCTGGCCCATCAGAACAGGCCCGGTGCCGGTTCAGTTTTTCAACAGGATCCTCAGCCTTCGTGACGCGCCAGAGGTACAACATCTGTTTCAGTATCGGGCGCGATTTCTTCGAAGTCGAAATTATCCAACCGCTGCGCCCGGCGGCCGGCCTTTTCGGCACTGATCTTGATTTCCGAGATATCCTTGGCCGCCTGACCGAAGTGACGGTCGAGGTTTGAAACGCGGTCACCCAGACGGTCCACATCCTTGTGCAGCAATCCCAGTTCTTTGCGGATCGCACCGGCCTGTTCACGCATGCGCGCATCTTTAAGGATCGCTCGCATCGTGTTCAGCGTGGCCATGCAGGTGGTGGGCGAGACGATCCAGACCCGTGCGGAGAACCCTTCGCGCACCACATCGGGCAGGCGGGCGTGCAGCTCGGCATAGATCGCTTCGGACGGGACGAACATCAGGGCACCGTCAGCGGTTTCCCCGTCGAGGATGTACTTCTCGGAAATGGCCTTGATATGCACTTTCACGGCAGCGCCAAAAGCCCGCAGGCATCTTTCAACATCTGCCTTGGTCTGCGCGGCGGCAAGTGCCTCGAAATCCTCAAGCGGGAATTTCGCGTCAATCACGATCGGGCCGGGCGGGTTCGGCAGATGCACCAGGCAATCCGCGCGCCTGCCGTTCGACAAGGTGGCCTGCAATGAATAGCTGTCCGCGGGCAGTGCCTTGGACACGATATCGTTCAGCTGAATCTCACCAAACATCCCGCGCCGCTGCTTGTTCGAAAGGATATCCTGAAGGCTGAGAACATCGCCCGAAAGTTTCGTGATATTGTCCTGCGCCTTGTCGATGGCGGCCAGACGTTCCTGCAGCTGCGTCAGTGATGTCGCCGTCTGTTTTGATGATCCGTGCAGGGTTTCCTTCATCCTCTCCTGCATTTCAGCCAGCGCGCGGGCCGATTTCATCGCGTTATCCGCCAGCCGGTCATTCATCTGCTGCTGGACCGAGGACAAGCGTGCCTCGACCGTCTGGATCACCTGTACCTGCGCGTTGGCCTGCGTGTCCGAAACATGCTGCAAGCCGCCGCGCAACTGTTCCTGCCCCTGCCCCAGCTGCTGCACATGCTGACCCAGAAGCGCCATCTGCCGCGCCAGCGGTTCCGCCATCCGGGCCGAGCGATTGGCGGCGCGCAACGACAGGAACAGCAGTAGCAGGATCAGCGCAACTGTTCCGCCCACGATAAGAACAACCGGGTCATCCAGTGCATATTCTGTTCCTGCAATCTTGATCATGTCGCCTCGAATGTTCTTGTTTTATTCTTACTAACCTGCAGTGGCCAATGGATCAACTGCGCCCGAACAGGCGTTCGATGTCGCTTAGCTTCAGTTCCACATATGTGGGTCGCCCGTGATTGCACTGGCCGGAATGCGGCGTCGCCTCCATCTCGCGCAGCAGCGCGTTCATTTCCTCGGCCCGCATACGGCGGCCGGACCGAACTGAGCCGTGGCAGGCAACCCGGCTGAGAATCGCCTCGATCCTTGCCTGCACCATCTGGCTTTCGCCCTGTTCGGCCAGTTCGTCGAGGATATCCAGGATCATCGCGCGCGCATCGACCTCGCCCAGAATGGCCGGGGTTTCGCGCACGGCAATGGCGCCTCCGCCAAAGGGTTCGATGGTCAGCCCCAAACGGGACAGGTCATCACAGACAGCCATCAGACGGGCGCAGTCACCTTCGGACAACTCAACAATCTCAGGGATCAAAAGCGCCTGCGCCGCAACGCCCGTCTCGACCATCTGTGTTTTCAGCTTTTCATAGACCAGCCGTTCATGCGCGGCGTGCTGATCAACGATCACCATTCCATCGGCAGTCTGGGCGATGATGTAGTTTTCATGCACCTGTCCGCGCGCGGCGCCCAGTGGAAGATTTTGGGCATCAGACTCCTGACCCTGCGAAGCGGGTGCAACCGGGATCGGATCGACAATGCTGCCGCTGTAATCATGCGCCAGTTCCGCAAAACCCGGAGCCTGTGCCCGGTACGCAGCCTGGCGCGCTGCAGGCGACGGGCGATCCATCTGATAGACCCGCGCTGGTGCAGACTGCGCGGGTTCCGGTCGCATTGCACCCAAGGTCGCATTGGCCACGGTCGAGGACGCGCGATGCCCGGCCTCTGCCAATGCGTGGCGCAGGCTGGATACGATAAGCCCGCGCGCAACGCCGGGATCGCGGAACCGGACCTCGGACTTGGCAGGGTGAACGTTCACGTCAACCAATGTCGGGTCGCAGTCGATGAACAATGCCGCAGCCGGGTGACGGTCCCGGCTTAGGAAATCGAAATAAGCCGCCCGTAAAGCGCCGGTCAGCATCTTGTCGCGCACGGGACGCCCGTTGACAAAAAGGTACTGCGCCACCGCAGCGCCACGGGAATAGGTCGGCAGGGCCGCATAGCCAAAAAGCCTGAGGCCGTCGCGCGAGGCATCGACCCGCAGCGCATTCTCAGCAAACTCGCGCCCGATCACACGGGCAAGACGGGCGTGCAAGGCGTCAAACAGGTCGCCATTCTCGCGATCCGCGCGGAAGATCACGCGGCCTACGCCACCGCCCGAGACATCGCGCAGGGTAAATGTGACGGATGGCTCAGCCATCGCCAGCCGCTTCACCATGTCCGTGATCGCCTGCGCCTCGGCCCGATCGGTGCGCATGAATTTCAGCCGGGCGGGGGTGGCGAAGAACAGATCGCGCAGCTCGACCACCGTGCCCGCGCGCAGGGCGGCAGGCTTGACCGAACCCATCTTGCCACCCGCGACATGGATCTGCGCCGCATCCAGACCCGGCGCACGGCTGGTTATGGTCAGGCGTCCGACAGCCCCCAACGAAGGCAAGGCTTCGCCTCGAAACCCGAAGGTGTGGATATTCAGCAGATCCGATCCGTCGATCTTTGATGTGGCATGGCGCGACAGGGCAAGCGGCAAATCTTCAGCCGGGATACCGCACCCATCGTCGGTCACGCGGATCAGCGTCTTTCCCCCGTCGGCGATTTCGACGGCTACACGCGTGGCCCCGGCATCCAGTGCATTCTCGACCAGTTCCTTGACGGCCGAGGCCGGGCGTTCCACCACTTCACCCGCCGCAATACGGTTGATCGCAGCATCGTCAAGCTGTCTGATCACGGGGCGATTTTCGCTGATATTGGGGTTTGTCTGCGCCATACCCCTAGACCTAGCACAACCGCGCACGATTCTACCACCGGTTTGAGCATGTCTTCTGTTCGGAAAGGGGCGCCCGGATAGCTGTGAATGAATCCCATTCCGTACCATCCGGGCGTACCAAAGTGAGTGGTGTGTTCAGCTAGTCAATGGGCAGCCCTCTAGCATGAGACTTCCCAAAAATCTGCTTAAGATTAACCTTAACGGCATCTGGGCAGAGTTTGGCCGATGACGCTCGGGCATCTGCGGCAGGAAAATGCCGTCTCAGGCTGATGTCTGAACACCAACACGTGTGCGGCATGGGCCAAACATGGCCGCCAGCGCCAGGATCAGCCCGGACATCGTTGCGATCATCCCTGCCGCACTGACCGCATCCGCTGCGCCCAGCCACAGGGGCCCGTATCCTGCCAGCACATACCCTGTCACGGCAGAGGTTATAGCGATCACGACGCTCCAGCCAATCTGCGCCTCAAGCCGGTTGGTCAGCATCCGCGCGGCTGCCGGAGGGCAGATAAACATCGCGATCACGATGATCGAGCCTACCGCGTCAAAAGCGGCAACCGCCGCGATAGCCGCAGTGATGACGAGCGCCATGCCCAGAAGTCCCGTGCGAATACCAATCGTGCGGGCGAAACCTTCGTCAAAGGTGGATATTTTCAGCGGTCGCCAGAACAGCCATGTAAACAGCATCACACCCACCAGTGTCAGCGCAATACGGGGCAGTTCCGGGGGCAATCCGGCAAGGGCCTGAGCGTCCAGCAGCGAGGACCACCCGGTCGCGTCCAGCCAGATCAGGCTTTCGAGATTGCCGTAAAGCGCATGTTCCACATCCAGATGCACGGTTGACGTATCCGTCTGCTCAAGCAGCAGGACGCCTGCCGCGAACATGGTGGTAAAAACCACGCCCATGGCGGCCCCGGGTTCGATCTGCCCCAGTCGGCGAATCGCCTCGATCAGGACCACGGCCAGAACCGCGGCCCCGGCCGCGCCCAACATCATCGGCCAGGTGGATATGGCCCCTGTCAGCAGGAACGCGACAACGATACCCGGCAGCACTACATGGCTGATCGCATCGCCGATCAGCGCCTGTTTTCGCAACACAAGAAAGTTGCCGGGCAAGGCACAGGCGATGGCCGCAAATGTTCCGATCAGCAGCGGCGTCAGAGACAGCGGGACGAATTCTTCACCACTCATGCCGGTATCCCTTGCGGTCCGCCAATCTGGCGGTCGATCTCATCAATCTGGTCCCGTGTCAGAACGGTTTCGATATCGCGCAACCCGTCATAGAGCGCAGCTGTCGCCTCGTGCGCCTGATCGGCACGCACGATTTCCCATCGCTTTTCATCCCGCAGGGCTTTGGCCGCGCGGGCCTTGCCGGTGTCCGTCGCCACGCCATCCGCCCGGACCAGCCCGGCACGCCGCAGCAAACGCAAGGTCAGGGGCTCATAGATCTTCTGCCCTTGCGCCATCGCCAGAAGCCCCTGACGAATATGCACTCGGCGCTGAAACCGCAGATGCCGCAGCACTGCCGCCAGAACGCCGCGCATCGGGGCGAAGAAGAGGGAGGCGAGGAAAAAGGCAAAGCTGACCAGCACGATAATCGGGCCGGTTGGAAGATTGGGCGCAGATGCGGATATGGCAGCGCCGATATATCCGGCCAGACCACCGGCCAGCCCGGCCAACAGAACAACGCGTTCCGAGCGGTCAGACCAGAACCGGGCGGTCACTGCCGGAATGATCAGCAAAGCCACGATCAGGATCAGGCCGACGATTTTCAGGCCGACCACGGTCACGGCCATGACCAGCCCCATCATGGCCAGATCGATACGATGCACCGGCAACCCGCGCGCCGCTGCATATTCGGGATCGAATGCGACAAGGGTCATCGGACGGCGGATGATCAGCACCAGAGCCAAGGTCAAGGCTCCACCAAGTGCGATGATCACCGCATCGGCCCACAGCATTCCGGCGGTCGAACCCAACAGGAAACCTTCCAGCCCGGCCTGACGGCCAACCCCCATGGTTTGGATGACCGTCAGCAGTACGATTCCAAAGCCGAAGAACACAGACAGGATCGCACCGATCGCGGCGTCCTCAGCCAGGCGGGTACGCCGTGTCAGCCAGTTCATGCACAACAGACCAACCCAGGCTGAAATAGCGGACCCCACCAGCAGGCCCGGCAGGTTGCGCCCGTCCCCGCCCAGTGCGACCAGCACCATGAAAGCGATACAGACGCCCGGCAGGGTTGCATGGCTGATTGCGTCGCTGACAAGGGCGCGCTTGCGCAGAAACAGGAATGTCCCCGTTACGCCCGCCGACACGCCCAGCAATGTCGCACCGATGGCAACCAGCGTGGCGTTATAGCCAAGCTGAAGGGTCAGAGCATCCCAAAGCATGAGTTATCCCAGCGCGCGTGAAATCTGATCGATCTGGGCCGTTGCCAACCTGCCACCATAGGCCGATTGCAGCGTTTCCGCAGTGAAAGCCTCGGCCACTGAACCCTCGGCCACCTTGCGGGTGTTGATCAGGAAAACGTGGTCGAAATAGTCGGTCACGGTGGCCAGATCGTGATGCACGACAACGACTGTCTTACTGGCCTCTTTCAGTGATTTCAGCACCGCGATGATGGCTTTTTCGGTGGCGGCGTCGACACCGGCAAACGGCTCGTCCAGTAGATACAGATCAGCATCCTGAGCCAGAGCACGCGCCAGAAACACACGCTGTTGCTGGCCACCGGACAGCTGGCCAATCTGGCGATCCGCGAAATCGCGCATTCCGACACGGTTCAGGCAATCCATCGCACGGGCCTTGTGGCGCGCGCGCAAGCGGCCCAACAGGCCCAGTTCACGCGACAGACCCATCAGAACCACGTCGATCACCCGTGTCGGGAAATCCCAGTCCACACTGGCACGCTGGGGAACATAGGCAACACGTGCGCGTTGCGAATTCAGCGGCTGACCAAATACTGTCACCTGCCCCGACAATGGCGTAACGATGCCCAGCGCCGCCTTGAGCAGCGTTGATTTTCCAGCGCCGTTTGGCCCGATAATGGCGGTCATCGCGCCGGGCGTAACCGTCATATCAACCGAAAAGACCGCAGGTTTCTGTCCGTAGGAAACCGTCAGCCCCCGCACAGCCAGAGGGCTGTTATCCAGGTTTTGTTCCTGGACCGTCACACCTTCGTTGCTGATCAGCCCCAGCATCTCTCAGAACCCCGCTGACAGTTTGCCGTTCATGCCGCGATCGGGAACTTCTCCGCCCAATGCGCCTGCGATAACGGTGATATTGTGGTCCAGCATCCCGATATAAGTGCCTTCATAGGTGCCATCCTCGCCCATGGCATCCGAGAACAACTCGCCCCCGACCTTCACCTCGTGCCCTTTGGCTGCGGCCCCTTCGATCAGCGCGCGGATCGACCGGTCAGAAACCGAGCTTTCGACGAAGACCGCCGTGATCCTGCGATCAACCAACAGGTCAACCAGCTCTCCGATCCGGTTCAGGCCCGCCTCGGATTGGGTCGAGATGCCCTGAATGCCCAGAACCTCGAACCCGAAACTTTCACCGAAATAACCAAAGGCGTCGTGGGCGGTGACCAGAACCTTGTTGTGATCCGGTACGGTGGACAGGGTTTTCTCGGCATAGGCCGTCAGACGGTCTATGTCGGCCAGATGGGCTTGTGCATTCGCAGCAAAAACCTCGGCTGCTTCGGGGCGTGCCTCGGTCAGGGCGCGCTGCACCTCTACAACAACCTCGCGCCACAGCACGGGCGTCATCCATAGATGCGGATCATACTTGTCGGCATAATTGTCGTGCGCGCGCAGCCTGGACTTGTCTACGCCTTCTGCAACCGCAATAACGGTCCGTTTCCGCTCAAGATCATGAAAGAAGTCTTCCATTTGCGCTTCGAGATACAGGCCGTGCCACAGAACCAGGTCTGCTCGTGTCATCGCCACAATATCGCTGCGCGTCTGGCGATAGGCATGGGGATCAACGCCGGGGCCCATAAGCCCTCTGACCTCAACCAGATCACCACCGACCTGACGCGCCGCATCTGCAATCATGCCCGTTGTGGCCACCACTTTCAGCGGTGCCCCGGCAAACGCCATGGCTGGCACCGAAAGGGCCAGAGCCAATAGTGCAAGGTAATGCCGACGAATCATTTCCAACCTCGATTTGGATGCGCGTTGGATCAAATATGAGAACCATTCGCAACTAAGTCAACGCTAATGAGAATTATTCGCAAGAAAACCTCTGTTATTTGTCCAAATGGTCAAAAATATTCGATCATTGCGCCGGAACGCCTTCCATTCCCGAGCCACCCGTGCGATTTTGTCGCAAACCTCCCAAAGGACGTAACCATGGATACGCAGAGCTCAGAAAGCCCCGTGCGCACCGCGCATCTGCCGCAAGTAACCGAACCCCGGAACCCCGGAATGGAACTGGATCTGGACTGGGTGCGCGCCGTTCAGGCCAATACTTCCGCGATTGAACGCCGTGCGGCCACATTGCCGGGCCGCCGTTCGGTCAAGAAGGAATATCAGGCTGCGTGGCTGCTGAAAGCCATCACGATGATCGACCTGACCACGCTGTCGGGCGATGATACGGTGGGCCGTGTGCGCCGCTTGTGTGCGAAGGCCCGTCAGCCGGTTGCGCCTTCGGTTCTTCAGGCTCTGGACATGCCGCCGATCACGACAGGGGCGGTTTGCGTCTATCACGATATGATCGAAACCGCTGTGGACGCCTTGAAAGGCACTGGCATTCCGGTCGCTGCTGTGTCCACCGGCTTTCCCGCCGGCCTGTCCCCGTTCCATCTGCGCGTGGCCGAGATCGAGGAAAGCGTGAAAGCCGGGGCCGAGGAAATCGACATCGTGATCTCGCGCCGTCATGTGCTGTCAGGTGACTGGCAGGCCCTGTATGATGAGATGAAGGCGTTCCGCGTGGCTTGTGGCGATGCCCATGTCAAAGCCATTCTTGCGACCGGAGAATTGGGCAGCTTGCGCAATGTCGCGCGCGCCTCGCTGGTCTGCATGATGGCCGGGGCGGATTTCATCAAGACCTCGACAGGCAAGGAAAGCGTCAACGCCACCCTGCCCGTGTCGCTGGTAATGATCCGCGCGATCCGCGATTACTATGACCGCACCGGATACCGGGTCGGGTATAAACCTGCGGGTGGTATTTCGAAAGCCAAGGACGCGCTGGTTTATCTGTCGCTGATCAAGGACGAACTGGGCGACCGCTGGCTGGAACCGGATCTGTTCCGCTTTGGCGCCTCGTCGTTGCTGGGCGATATCGAGCGGCAGTTGGAACACTATGTGACCGGAGCCTATTCGGCTGGTTACAGGCATTCGATGGGCTGAGCCCGTGGATATGTCTGGACAGTGAGTATTTGGGAAAAGATGAAGTCATGACAGTCAATGAGATTTTTGAGACCATGGAATACGGCCCCGCCCCCGAAAGCGCCGCCGAGGCGCTGGCCTGGCTGGTCGATCAAGGCGACAAGTTCGGACACTATATCGATGGTGCGTTCACCAAGCCTGGCAAAGGGTTTGACAGCCGCAACCCTGCGACCGGGGAGGTTCTGGCGAAACTGACGCAGGCCAAGCAGGCCGACGTGGACGCCGCTGTAGCCGCCGCGCGCAAGGCTCAGCTGAATTGGGAGAAACTGGGCGGCGCGGGCCGTGCGCGGTATCTCTATGCAATTGCGCGCCTGCTGCAAAAGCATTCGCGTTTGTTTGCGGTACTGGAAAGCCTCGACAACGGCAAACCGATCCGGGAATCGCGTGACATCGATATTCCGCTCGCGCAGCGGCATTTCTATTATCACGCCGGCATGGCGCAGCTGATGGAAAGCGAGCTGCCCGACGCCGAAGCGCTGGGTGTGTGCGGTCAGATCATTCCGTGGAACTTCCCCTTGCTGATGTTGGCGTGGAAGATCGCGCCTGCGCTGGCGATGGGGAATACGGTGGTTCTGAAACCGGCTGAATATACCTCGCTGACGGCGCTGTTGTTTGCCGATATCTGCACACAGGCCGGTCTGCCGAAAGGTGTCGTCAACATCGTCACCGGAGACGGTGCCGTGGGTGAGATGATCGTGGCCTCGGACGTGGACAAGATTGCCTTTACCGGCTCGACCGTTGTGGGCCGTCGCATCCGTGAGGCCACCGCCGGGTCAGGCAAGGAACTGACATTGGAACTGGGTGGCAAATCCGCTTACATCGTCTTTGATGACGCCGATATCGACTCTGCCATCGAAGGGCTGGTGGATGCGATCTGGTTCAATCAGGGTCAGGTCTGTTGTGCGGGCTCGCGCCTGCTGGTGCAGGAAGGCATCGCCGACCGTTTCCACGACAAGCTGCGCGCCCGGATGGACACGCTGCGCGTCGGCAATCCGCTGGATAAATGCATCGACGTGGGCGCGGTTGTAGACCCGGTTCAGTTGCAGACCATCAAAGGAATGGTCGAAAGCAACACTGCGGGCCGTGTGCACCAAGCCGCCTGCGATCTTCCCGCAAACGGCTGCTACTACCCGCCAACACTGATCTCGGGGCTCGAGACCTCGGACCCGTTGATGCAGGAAGAGATCTTTGGTCCGGTTCTGGTGTCTTCGACCTTCCGCACACCGGAAGAGGCGGTCGAGCTGGCCAACAACACCCGGTATGGTCTGGCGGCGACCGTCTGGACCGAGAATGTGAACCTTGCGCTGGATATTGCGCCCAAGCTGGTTGCGGGCGTGGTTTGGGTGAACGCCACCAATCTGTTTGACGCTGCTGCCGGGTTCGGTGGGGTCCGCGAAAGCGGCTTTGGCCGCGAAGGCGGTTGGGAAGGGCTGAGCGCCTATACCAGACCCAAGGGCAAGGCCAAGCCGCTGGCAAAGGTCGAGGCAGCCATGGGCGAAGGGGCCCCGGTCGATCCGATCGACCGCACCGCCAAGATGTATGTCGGCGGCAAGCAGGCGCGGCCCGATGGTGGTTATTCGAAACCGATTTGGGGCAAGTCCGGCCTGCTGGGCCATGTGGGTCTTGCCAACCGCAAGGACGTCCGCAACGCGGTCGAGGCTGCGGCAGGTGCCAAAGGGTGGTCCAGGACCACCGGCCATCTGCGGGCCCAGATCCTGTATTACATCGGCGAAAACCTTTCGGCCCGCGCCGATGAATTCGCGGCGCGGATCGACGCCATGACCGGCAGGAAAGACGGCGCGAAAGAAGTTGAGGCCTCGATCCAGCGCCTGTTTACTGCCGCGGCATGGGCCGACAAATATGACGGTCAGGTGCATGGCGTTCCGATCCGGGGCGTGGCCATCGCCATGAAGGAACCCGTTGGCGTGATCGGCGCGCTTTGCGCGGATGAGGCACCGCTGCTGGGTCTGGTCTCGGCTATGGCGCCTGCGATTGCGATGGGCAACCGGACGGTTCTGGTGGCCAGCGAGCCCTACCCGCTTGCAGCGACGGATTTCTACCAGATCCTTGAGACTTCGGACGTGCCCGCTGGTGTGGTCAACATCCTGACCGGTAGTCATGCCGAGCTGGCGAAACCGCTGGCCTCGCATCTGAATGTCGACGCTGTCTGGTCGTTCTCGTCCACCGACCTGTCGAAAGAGATCGAGGTCGTTTCAGCCGGGAACCTGAAACGGACCTGGGTCAATAACGCGACGGCATTTGATTGGAGCATGGACCATTCCCGCCGCTTCCTTCAGGCTGCAACCGAAGTGAAAAACATCTGGGTGCCCTACGGCGAGTAGGGCTCCCTGCCAAGGGAGGCCTAAATGGATTTTTCAGGAAAAACCGTCATCGTGATTGGCGGAACCAGCGGTATCAATCGCGGCATTGCCGAGGCTTTTGCGGCCTCGGGCGCCAAACTGGCCGTGGCCAGCCGGTCGCAGGAAAAGGTCGATGACACCATCGCCGCGCTGAAGGCCGCGGGCGCACAGGATGCGATTGGGGCTGCGTTTGATGTGCGCGATGCCGACGCTGTGGCGGCGGGACTGAAGCAGTTCCATGACGCCTTCGGGGATTTCGATGTGCTGATCTCGGGCGCGGCGGGCAATTTCCCGGCGCTGGCGTCCGAAATGTCAGTCAACGCGTTCAAGACCGTGATCGATATCGACTTGATGGGCACGATCCACGTGATGAAGGGGGCGTATCCGTTCCTCAAACGCCCCGGTGCCAGCATCATCAATATCTCGGCCCCGCAATCCTATCTGCCGTATGAGGGCCAGTCCCATGTCTGCGCCGCCAAGGCGGGAGTCGACCAGATCACCCGCACCTTGTCGATGGAATGGGGTGTCGAGGGGATCAGGGTGAATTCGGTTGTGCCGGGGTTCATCGAAGGCACCGAAGGTGCGAAACGCCTTGCGCCCACCCAAAACGCCCACGAAGAACTTCGCCGGGACGTGCCGTTGGGCCGCTGGGGCCAGCCGCAGGACGTGGCCAATGCCTGCCTGTTCCTCAGCTCGGATCTGGCCAGTTATATCAGCGGCACGGTTCTGGCCGTGGACGGGGCACTCTATCAGCGCGGATCGGGCAAGTTCGGGCAGATGATGGGCGATATGCTGCGGAGTATGAAAAAGAGGTGAGCCGCAACTCACCCCTTGCAGTTCAGTTGGTTGTTTCCAGACCAACCGGCTTTCCAACAACAGTGAAATGCAGGCCGTCCGGGTCCAACAGTTCGGATGCAACGCGGTTCACGTCTTCCAGTGTGACCGCGTTCACCTTGTCATTGCGGGTGGCGATATAGTCGATGGGCAACCCTTCCATCTGCATCCCCACCATGATCCCGGCAATCTGCCCGTTGCCGTCAAATCGCAGCGGATAAGCGCCGGTCAGATAGGTTTTGGCATCGTCCAGTTCCTTCTGCGTCACCCCTTCGGTGGCGGCGCGCGCCCATTCGTTTCGAATAACCTCTATCGCCTCGGCAATGCGGTCATTGGCCGATGACACCGACCCCAGGTAAACCGAGGCCAGATCCTTGGGCACAAGATAGGTTCCAACCCCATAAGTCAGGCCACGCTTTTCGCGCACCTCCTGCATCAGACGGCTTTCGAACCCGCCACCGCCAAGGATGTGGTTCAGGATATAGGCGGCAAAGAAATCGGGATCGTCCCGATCTATTCCGGCATGGCCAAACAGCGCCACGGATTGCGGGGTGTCAAACTCGACAACACTGATCCCGCCGGGGATGGTCACGTTGGCCTTGCCCGGGATGGGCTTGCCCGTTTCCGGCAGGTCGGCGAGCAACGTGTCAAGCAATGCGCCCAGTTCTTCGGCCGTTATATCGCCGACGGCCCCCACATAGAGGCGATCCTTGGCAAAAACGCTTTCATACGCCGTAACCACATCATCCCGTGTCAGCGCCGAGACACTTTCGATCGTGCCCTTGCCTTCGGAACCGTAAGGGTGATCGCCATAGGCCATCTGGGCAAAGTTGCGGCCTGCAATCTCGTTCGGGTCGGTCTGATCTGATCGCAGCCCGGACAGGATTTGCGCGCGCACACGGTCAACCGCGTCCTGATCAAAGCGCGGTTCGTGAATCGTCTCACGCAGCAGGTCGGAAACCTCATCCCGGTTTTCGGTCAGAAAACGTGCGGAAATCGAAACCGTGTCGTCACCGGCGTTATAGCGGAACGATGCGGCCAGCGCCTCAAGCTCGCGCGCATAGGTCCGCGCGTCCATTTCGCCGGACCCTTCCTCGATCAACCCACTCATCAGATAGACCGCGCCGCGCTTGTCCGGGTCGTCCAGCGACGTACCGCCACGGAAGCGCAGTTCAAGCGCGGTGAAAGGGATGGAGTGATCCTCGACCAGCCATGCGGTGATCCCGCCGGGCGAGGTTACTTCCTCGATCTCGATCTCGGCCAAAGCGGGAAGTGCAACCAGACAGGTAATCAGCGTTGCGAGAAACCGTTTCATTGCGTCACCTCATCATCGCGCATCAGCCAGCCGGTGACCGACGCCTTGGGTTGCAGAACGTCGCGGGCGGCGGCGATGATTTCGTCTCCGGTCACGGCCTGAAGGATATCAGGCCATGCCTGCACGTCCTGTATTGTCAGGCCGCTGGTCAGGGCGCGCCCATAGCGGTTGCCGATCCCGTCCACATTGTCGCGCGCATAGGTCTGCGCAGCCCGCAACTGCATCTTGATACGGTTCAGATCGTCCTCATCGACACCTTCGGCAATGAAATCGGCCACGGCCTGATCCATGGCATCTTCGGCCTCTTGCAGGGAAACCCCTTCGGCGGGAACGATCAGCAGATCGAATGTCGTGTCATCCAGCGAGACGTCACGATAGAACGCCCCGGTATAAACAGCCATTTTCTGATCGAATTGCAGCTTTTCGTTCAGGTAAGAGGTCGTGCTGCCCCCCAGAAGTTCCGCCAACAGAAATAGGGCTGCCGCCTTTTCCTGATCGCCCGGATCGCGTTCCGGCGCCAGATAACTGCGCTGGACATAGGGTTGCGCCACGCGAGGGTCCTTGAATGTCAGACGACGTTCGGCGGTTTGCGGGGGTTCCTGCGACCGGACCCGTTCCGGCAAATCCGCATTGGCGGGAATCACACCGTAATACTGATCGGCCAGAGTGCGAACCTCGGCGGGATCAACGTCTCCGGTGACAACCAGAATGGCGTTATTGGGCGCGTAGTGGGTCTGGTAGAAAGACAGCGCGTCTTCCAGTTCCAGTTCTTCCATCTCGTGCTTCCAGCCGATGATCGGCACGCCATAACGGTGATTGAGGTATTGTGCTGCGCTCATCTGTTCGCCGAACAGGGCGCGCGGGTTGTTCTCGGTGCGCTGGTTGCGTTCCTCAAGGATCACATCGCGCTCGGTCACGATATCTTCTTCGCTCAGGCGAATGTTCCGCATCCGGTCCGATTCCATGCGCATCATCAGCTCAAGCCGGTCGGCGGCGACGCGCTGGAAATAGGCAGTGTAATCATACGAGGTGAACGCGTTGTCGTTGCCGCCATTGGCCGCGACGGTGGCCGAGAATTCACCTGGTGCCAAAGTATCTGTGCCCTTGAACAGCAGGTGTTCAAGAAAATGCGCGACACCCGACGACCCGATCGGCTCATCCGCCGATCCGGCGCGGTACCAGACCATGTGCTGCACAACAGGCGCGCGGTGGTCTTCGACCACGACGACATCCATGCCGTTGTCCAAAGTGAATGTGGTGACCGCTTCTTTCCCACCCTCGGCAAAAGCCGGTGTGGTGGCGATCAGGGCAGCCGACAAGGCAAGGGCCCGAACCATGGGGCATCCTCCGTTTCGTTTCTGTCATTCAAACTACGGTGGTGCGGCCCGGGTTCAAGCCCGATGACGGAAAGTTAAGAATTATTCATTCGGCGGCGAGGTTGGAGTCTCGACCCCGGCCCGGCGGGCGGCTTCGGTTTCCGAATACGGATCGATCGACTGGCGTTCGTAGACCTGATTATAGCGGTCGACAGGGAACAGGCGCAGACCGGTCCAGCGGCCTCGACGTTTGCGGAATGCGGCGTCCTCAGCTTCGACCACCTGCCGCGTATCGGGTGACACGCCATAACGGCTGGACGCCGTCACAAGCGCCGCATCCGACGACGGCACACCAGCGTTGGGGTTCAGGGCGGCGGCATTACCACCCAGCGCGACCACCAAATCGGCTTTGGGGGTCGGGTCTGTCAGATTCCCACCACCCGGCGTGGGTGCCGGCAGAAACGCGTAATCCTGAGGCTGGGTCAGCGGCTTGACTGGCAATACCGAAAATTCATCCGGACCCTGTCCCGGAGGCGCCAGATCCCGCAGTCCGGGATTCGAACATGCCGCGACCGCAGCGGCAACTGTCAGAACAAATATGGCGCGCGGCATCCGCATTGGTGTCTCCAGCCTGTTTCAGGCGCTTTTATCGCAAATCATTCCGCGCGTCACGAGGGCTTTTTGCCGTCAAACAAAACTAGCCCCAGCGCTCCGGCGAATATGAACACATCCGCCAAGTTGAACACAAACGGGTTGTTGATGCCACAGCAGGACATGTTCAGGAAATCCAGTACAAACCCATAGAGGAGCCGGTCGATCACATTCGCAAGCGCTCCGCCGATCAGAAGGCCGCCACAGAGCAACATGAATTTCGAACGCGTCGAACGACCAAGCCAGACAAGAACACCGATACAGATCACCACGGACACACTGATCAGAAACCAGCGTGCGGCCTCAGAGTCGCCCTGAAACAGGCCGAAATTAATGCCTCGATTCTCGCCGTATTTGAACACCAGCAGCGGTGGCAGAACATCGATACCGTCGGGCCGTTCAGCCACGCGCAGGACGTGAACGACCAGATATTTGCTGATCTGGTCGATCGCAAAGGCGGCCAAGGCTGCCCAGAGAAGCAGGCGTGACCGCATCAGTGACGGAAATGACGCATACCGGTGAAGACCATCGCCAGTCCGGCCTCATCGGCTGCGGCAATCACTTCATCGTCGCGCATGGACCCACCCGGCTGAATGACGCAGGTCGCGCCCGCTTCGGCGGCTTCCATCAACCCGTCGGGGAAGGGGAAAAACGCATCCGATGCCACGGCCGAACCGATGGTCAGCGGCTGCGGCAAGCCCAGCGTTTCAGCCATGCGTTCGGCTTTCTTGGCCGCGATCAGGGCCGAATCCACTCGGCTCATCTGCCCCGCGCCAACACCCACGGTCGCGCCATCCTTGACGTAGACGATGGCGTTGGATTTGACGTGTTTGGCCACTTTCCACGCGAACAACAGGTCACGCATCTGCGCGTCAGTCGGGGCTTTCTTGGTCACGACCTTGAGGTCGTCCATGCCGATAAAGCCGTTATCCTTATCCTGCACCAACAGCCCGCCAGCCACCTGACGGACGGTTTTGCCACCTTCGGTTACATCCGGCAGCGCCTCGGTCGTCAGCAGGCGCAGGTTTTTCTTGGCGGCAAAGATCGCCTTGGCCTCGTCCGAGGCACCGGGGGCAATCACAACCTCGGTGAAGATGCCCGTGATCTCTTGCGCTGTTTCTGCATCCAACGGCTGGTTCAGCGCAACAATGCCACCAAAGGCCGAGGTGCGGTCGCAGTCAAATGCCGCCTTGTACGCCTCGAGAAGGGTGGCACCTGTGGCTACACCGCAAGGGTTGGCGTGTTTGATGATGGCGCAAGCCGCGCCTGTCGCTGGATCAAACTCGGCCACCAGTTCAAAGGCCGCGTCCGTGTCGTTGATGTTGTTATAGCTCAGTTCCTTGCCCTGATGCTGTACGGCGGTGGCGACACCGGGGCGGTTGGTGCCGTCCGTGTAGAACGCTGCCTGCTGGTGGCTGTTTTCGCCATACCGCAGGGTCTGCTTCAACTCACCGGCAAACGCGCGGCGCTTGGGAGCGTCCAGTTGCAGCGCATCCGCCATCCAGTTCGAAACAGCGGCGTCATAGGCCGCTGTTCGGGCATAGGCCTTTTGCGCCAGCCACTGGCGGAAGCCATAGGATGTCTTGCCATAGTTTTCTTCCAGCTGATCCAGCAGGGAGGAATAATCCTCGACATCCACCACCACGTTCACAAAGGCATGGTTTTTTGAGGCCGCGCGGATCATCGCCGGGCCGCCGATGTCGATATTCTCGATACATTCGTCATAGCCCGCGCCCTTGGTGACTGTTGCCTCGAACGGGTAGAGGTTTACGACCAGCAGGTCGATGGCGCCGATGCCATGTTCCTCCATCGCCGCAACATGGGTGTCATTGTCGCGCAGCGCCAGCAACCCGCCATGCACCATCGGGTGCAGCGTCTTGACCCGGCCATCCATCATCTCGGGGAACCCGGTGATTTCGCTGACATCGCGAACCTCAAGCCCTGCATCGCGCAGCGCCTTGGCGGTGCCGCCGGTCGACAACAGTTCGATCCCACGCTCGGACAGCGCCTTGCCCAGCTCGATCAGCCCGGTCTTGTCGGAAACGGAAAGCAACGCGCGGCGCACGGGATGAAGGTCGGTCATGGGTCCAAAGGTCCTTTTGGCGTCAGTCAAACTTGGGCTCGTCCCGGTGCGTATCGCGTACGGCATAGGCTGTATCCTGCGCCTTGCTCAGCGTCCACCGGATGCGCGTCGCATACTCCATTGCGCGGCCATATAGAACGATCTGTTTTGTCGCGCGTGGCTTTAAACGGCCTTTTTCAAGGTAAACACTTGGTTCGACAGATAATTTTCCCACGCCATCATGGCGGAAAACCCAGATCTCGCCGCTTTTGAGCGCCATCGACACTGCCGCCCCGCCCAGATCCAGCGCCGCGTCAACGTCAGGATGCAGATGAAAACGGATGTCATAGCCAATGCCCTTGAGGCCCGAGGCGTCCAACGCCCTGTCGAACTGACGCTTGGCCTTGTCGGTTGCGGTCAGCAGAATATCCTCGACCGTCAGCTCACGCCCGTCAAAGCGCAATTCGAATGTGCGCGCGTGGGTCAGCCCGAAGACTTTGACATATCCGTCATGCCCGGCCATGAAACGGATGCCTTCGAACGCATCTTCAAAATCGACTGGAACGTCCTGTGGCGCGTCGACCAGCGCCTGACTTTCGCGGCCCGGCAACGGGTTGGCCAACCGCGCGCTCGAGAACCCGTCCAGACACAGGGTTGAGTGAGATGGGGTCGCACGCCCGGCACGGCGCCAATCCAGCCCGAAACTGGCCCCCGATCCACAATTCACGATCAAAGGGCGACGCCCCGAGGTCAGCTCGAACGCCAGCGTGGATGCGTGCGCGTTGAATGAGGCCGCTCCGGAGGGCGGCGCGCTGGCATCCACGATCACCGTGGTGCGTGCTGCGGCCAGGCGGGCATAGCCCATTGGCAGTTCGGTCGCCGCCTTGTGCTTGACGCCACTTTGCGCAAGCGCCTGTTCCAGCCGCCCTTCGACCCCGCGCCCGCCACCGTGAAACCGCGCCAGCGCGCCATCCGCATGGCGCAGACTGCGCAAGGTCGGTGCGATCCGCTTGATCGCCTTGGCCTGCGCGACAGGTGTGCCGCGTCCAAGATCGCTCAGCGCCGCCGACGTCCAGCTGAGCAGCATGAACACCTCAAGCAGCTCTTCCGGGTTGCGTGTTGGAATACCGCCCTTCGCATCCACCTGCCGGTCACACTCACCAGCCAAAGCCCGCAGGGCCGGATCGGCCATCTGCTCCAACCCCTCCAGCGCCAATCCGGCTTGCACAAGACCGGCCAGCGCCTCGAAACGCGGCAACCCGGGCGTCGCGGCCTGCCAGCGTTTGGACAGGAACCATGTTTGCTGCGCCAAAGACCGAAAGAACAGTTTGCTTTGCTTTTCATCTGCCCCGCGCAGCAGAAAAAGCGCATGGTTGATCCAGCGCATCACCCGCCGCCCGGTCAGGTCAGGCACCCAGCCCGGGCCCTGCCCGCGGCCATGCGTCTCGATCCAGCCCCAGACCCAGCGCTGCGCTTTTTCCCGTGCGCGCATATCACCGACAGCGGCCAGATCATCCAGCCATGCAAAACCATGGCGTTCCTCGTCAAAGCCGGCGCTGGGGGCAATGACATCCCACAACGCGGTTTCGTCTGCCTCGACCAGATAGCCGGCGAACAAGAGATTCCCCGCAACCAGCTGCCGCCCGCGCGCAAACGAACCAACGGTACGCGGCTGGGGCTGCGCAACAAACCCCGTAGCTGCCTTTTGCCGTTGGCTGAGACGCGCGTAGAAACGGTTCTGCAACCGCATCCACCGACTGGCCATGGTGTCCGAATTTGACATGCGCGTGTTACTCTGCCCCTTGCGCTCTGCTGGCGCTTGAGACCCAACGATAGACCGCGCCGATCGTCAAGTCATCGAAAAGCGTGCACTCAGGCGGATTTGTTCAGGCAGGCGATATAGAACCCGTCCATACCCCCGCGATCGGGCCAGTAGTCGGGCCGCAGACGCAGGCCGCCTTCCTCAGTGATCCAGTTGTCTTCGATGCCGGGTAAGTTCAGAGCGGCGCGATCAACACGCATGTCCGGATACATGCCCAGCGCGTCTTCGATCTGAACCTCGCCCTCATCCGGCAAGAGCGAACAGGTGCAATAGACCAGCCGCCCGCCGGGTTTCAGCAGCGTCCACGCATGGGCCAGCATCTGCGCCTGCAAATCGATCAGTCCGCCAAATTCCGAGCCATCCTTGGCAAAAGGCAAGTCAGGATGCCTGCGGATCGTACCCGTAGCCGAGCAGGGTGCGTCCAGCAAAATTGCGTCGTACTGACCCTGATGGTCCAGCGCGTCACCCACGATGACCTCTGCCTGCAACCCGGTCCGGGCGAGGTTTTCGCGCACGCGTTCGGTGCGCGCCGCGGATACATCCAGCGCCGTCACATCGGCCCCCGCCGCAGCCAGTTGCATCGTTTTGCCGCCCGGAGCCGCGCAAAGGTCCAACACCTTCTCGCCCGCCATCGGTGCCAGAACACGTACCGGCAGCGCGGCTGCCGCGTCCTGCACCCACCAATCCCCAGCCTTGTACCCCGGCAAGGCCGAGACCTGACCCGCATCCTGAATACGCACAGACCCGGTGGGCAGCTTTTCGCCCGGGGGGCCTTCTGCCCCCGGCTTCAGTGTAAGGTCCAGTGGTGCGCCCGCGAAATGCGCCTGTTCCATACCGGCAACCGCTTCGGCACCCCAGGCCGCGATCAGAGGTTCTCGCAACCACTCCGGCAGGCGCGGGACACGCATTTTCGGCCATGCCTCGGGACCCTCGGACGCGACCTTGCGCAAAACAGCATTCACCAGCCCTTTCAGACGCCCGTGCTTGCGCGAGCGGCTGATGATTTCAACCATGGAGTTCACCACCCCATGCGCGGCTTCCCCGTTGCACAGTTCGACCGCACCCAGCCTCAGCGCGTTGTGTACGGTCAGGGCGGGTGTTCGGTTCAGGTGGTTGTCCAGCAGACGGTCGGCGCGCTCCAGCCCGCGCAGGGTTTCCGACGCCAGCCGCTGGGCACGCGCGCGATCCTCTGGCCCCAACCGATCCAAAGCGCCCGCAGCGAGGCATTCAGACAACAGGCGGCCTTCGCCCAGAACCTGATCCAATAGATAGATTGCGCTGCGCCGTGCTGCTGTCGCGCTGTTTGTCATGGTACTGCCTTCATGTGACCTGTGCCCGCATTGCCATTGGCGGACGCGGGCGTATATCAAGGCTATGCACGGAAAGGAACCCGATGTCATGAGTGACGACCGCAAAGACCTGCCCCCCGCCGCCCAACGCGCGCTGGCTGAAGCGGAAGAACGCCGCCAAAAAGCCCGGGCCGAGGTCAGGGAAATGCCCAAGGAACTGGGCGGACGCGATGGGTTGGACCCCGCCCGTTACGGCGATTGGGAAAAGAAAGGCATCGCCATCGATTTCTAGGCCCTCAACCGCGCAGGGCCTTCAGAAAATCATCGATCAGGGCGCGCTGTTTCCTGGACTGCGCCCGATCTTCAGGCCATGTCAGCCAATACCCGTCCTTGGTTTGCAGCTCTGGCAGCTCCAACCTGCGCAACCGGCCATCCTTTAGATCACCGGATGCCAGCGGAACCGAGCCCAGAACGATCCCCATTCCGCGCCTTGCCGCCGAAACGGCGTGCTCCATCGAATCCAAACTGACATGTGATGGCGCGACTTCTCCATGCCCGCATTTCCGGACCCACTCGCGCCAGCCCGGACGTTCACCGCGCAGATCGATCAGGGGGGCACCCCATTCAACACCCGGCGCGGCCATCGGCACCAGCACCTCGCGCGCGATCAATACCGCGTCGCGCCCGGCCCACACCCCCCTGCCATAGCGGATTTGCAGCCAGGTGCGTTCCTCGTCCAGCGACGACCGGCGCGCAACCGAGTCGGTCATCACCCGCACCTCGGGGCGCAGATTTCGGAACACAGGCAGGGCTGGTACAACAAGGGCGTGAATGTTTGACGACAACCCGGCGACCCTGAGTTCGCGTGGCGATTTTCCAAACAGATCCTCGGTGTTGCGTTCCAACGCCAGCAGGCTGTCCTGCACGAGCGGCAGATAGCTTTCACCTTCGACCGTCAGCGACACGCCGCGCGCCTCGCGCACAAACAGGGACCGGCCCAGCCACGCCTCAAGATTGCCGATCCTTTGGCTGACAGCGGCCTGCGTCAACCCGAACTCTTTCGCCGCGGCCGAGAACCCGCCAAGCCGCCCGGCGGCTTCGAACACGCGCAACCAATCCAGCGGCGGTAATCCGGTCTTATTCTTAGCCATTAGTTTTTCCAAGCCTCAGCCGAAATAAGGATTAATTGTCGTAATGCCACGAACGGCGTATCTGCTCAACCAAAGCCCGCGCCGAACAGGAGACCCCCAATGCTGCGCACCGCCACCCACGACACCTCGATTGTTACAGTCGCGTTTGATACCGGGACCAAGGCCCGTTTCCACGCCATCTGGCTGCGCGACAACGCGCTGGACGCTGATACCCGCGCACCGGGCAACGGTCAGCGCCTGATCACCATCGGCGATATTCCTGCCGACATCTCGGTCAGTTCAGCCGAGGTGGTCGCGGGCGACCTGCAAGTCACGTTCCAGCCTGAGGGCAAAACCGTTACCTTCCCGGCGGACTGGTTGGCCGAAAACGGCTATGACCGCGATCATGACATTGCGCTGGGTCGCATCGCCGCCGGCATCACGACCTGGGAGAGTGGCATCGCCGCGCCCAGCGGCGATTGGAACGAGGTCCAGGCCAACCCGGCTGCCAAGCGCAATTGGTTGGCCGCTGTGGCCGAGTTCGGCTTTGCCAAGCTGACTGGCGGCCCGACCGAGCCTGAATCGCTGCTGAAGGTCGCTGACCTATTCGGCTATGTCCGCGAAACCAATTATGGCCCCTATTTCGAGGTGCGGACCGAGGTGAACCCGACCAACCTTGCCTATACCGGGCTTGGCCTTCAGGCGCATACCGACAACCCCTATCGCGACCCGGTGCCGACCTTGCAAATCCTCTATTGTTTGGAAAACTCGGCTGAAGGCGGGGATTCCATCGTTGTTGATGGCTTCCGCGCTATCGAAAAACTGCGTGACGCAAACCCCGAAGGCTTTGCCCTGCTGGCAGGATATCCGGCGCGGTTCGAATACAAGGGCTCGGACGGGGTCTGCCTGCGGTCACGCCGTCCGATGATCGAGTTGTCGCCGGATGGCGAGCTGATCGGCATCCGCTTCAACAACCGCTCTTCTGCCCCCTTCGTAGACGTGCCGTTTGACAAGATGGAGGCTTATTACGCCGCCTATCGCCAATTGGGGAATATCATCGACGATCCGGCGATGGGCGTTTCCTTCAAACTGGAACCGGGGGAAAGCTTTATCGTCGACAACACCCGCGTCCTGCACGCGCGGCTTGGCTATTCCGGAGCCGGATCGCGCTGGTTGCAGGGATGTTACGCCGACAAGGACGGGTTGCTGTCCACACTGGCGGCCATGGAGATGGTGCAGCCGGAGGCGGCGGAATGAAACCCGATTTCTCGACCCTGAACCGGGACAATATCGTTGCCTTCATCGGTGACATCTTTGCGCGCCGCGGCGGTGAAGAATATCTGGGCGAGCCTGTCACCATGGCCCAGCACATGCTGCAAGGCGCCACCATTGCCGAGCAGAACGGGATGCCCGAGGAAATCATCGTCGGCGCATTGCTGCACGACATCGGCCATTTCACATCCGAGTTCGGCACCTACCACCCGGATGACACCGAAGACCGCCACCATGAGGACGCAGGCGCCGAGGTACTGGAGCAGTTCTTCCCTTCGGTCATCACCGATTGCTGCCGCTATCACGTGGCGGCCAAGCGGTATCTGTGTGCCACCAAGCCCGAGTACTTCAATCGCTTGTCCGCCGCATCGGTTCACACGTTGGAACTGCAAGGTGGTCCGATGAGCGCCCAAGAAGTTGCCGCGTTCGAAGCCAACCCGAACCTGAAAGAGATCATTCAGGTCCGCTATCTGGATGAGGCCGGAAAACGCGCGGATATGGAAACCCCTGACTTTGCACATTTTGCGCCGATGGTGCAGCGTATGGTCGACAAGCACATGGAGGCCGCATGAACGCCCCGGAATATATCTTTGAAGCCAGCACCAAACCCTCGTTGCCCTGGCACGAGGTTCCCCTGATCCGCGCAACGGACGCCTCGGTCAAAGGTTATGGATGTCTGGTCGATGATCCCGAAGAGTTCGAGATCGAGATCACCCGCTGGCCACAGCAGGGGTGGCGGCCGATCGACGAAGGCACAGGCGATGAAGGCGGCTGGGTCGAAGGCACCTTTCGCGGTGAGTGGAAGGGAGACGTGCTTTACGGCGAGAACGAAGCGGTCAATGGCCACTATGTCCTGGGATGGTCAACCGATCCGCAGCAGGCGCAGACAAGCCGCCAAACAGCGCCCCGCGATCAGGTGCTGCTGTGGCACATGAACTATCACCCGGATGGCGGGCAGATGTTCTGGCCGCTCGACAACAAGCCCTTCATCATTCCTGCCGCGTTGCCCGGCGACAACCTGACGCCGGAAAAGGTGGTGGCGTTCTGGTGCGACGGTTCGCGCGGGCTGTATATCCATCCCGGTATCTGGCACGAGGGGATATTCCCGGTTGAAAACAACCAGCGGTTCCTCGACCGGCAGGGTGCAGTACACGCGCGGGTCAGCGCTGATATCGGTCAGGAATTTGGCGTCTACCTCGCCTGCCCGCTGCGCGCCGACAAGATCAGGGACTTGTAAGAAAAGCACCGCTTGTTGCTGCGGTGCTTTTTTGGAGCACCGCATTCATTCGATTTGTTGATTTGACCGCGTATGTTTAGCAGCGCCTACAACCCCAACACATCCACCATGTCATACTGACCCGGCGCCTTGCCCTGCCCCCACAGGGCCGCCTTCAGCGCGCCGCGGGCAAAGATGGCGCGGTCCGTGGCCAGATGGCGCAGGACGATGCGTTCTCCGGGGGCGGCGAACAGAACATCATGTTCCCCCACGATGTCGCCGCCGCGAATAGCGTGAAAGCCGATATCTCCGCGCTTGCGCGCGCCGGTGATGCCGTCCCGGCCCCGGTCGGACACATCCGACAACTCGACGCCGCGCCCTTCGGCTGCGGCCTCACCCAGCATCAGCGCCGTGCCCGAAGGTGCATCGACCTTGTGATGGTGGTGACCTTCGATGATCTCGATATCGAAATCCTCATCCAATGCGGCCGCGACCTTTTTGGTCAATTGCACCAGAAGATTGACGCCAAGGCTCATGTTTCCGGCCCGAACGATCACCGCATGGCGCGACGCGGGTTCCAAAGCTGCGATCTGTTCGTCGGACATGCCGGTGGTGCCGATCACATGCACACAGCGCGCCTGCGCGGCCAGCGCGGCAAATTCCAGAGTCGCTTCGGGCGCGGTAAAGTCGATTACGGCCTGCGCCTGTGCAAACGCCTCCAACGGGTCGTCGGTCACGGTCACGCCCAGCGCGGGGCCGCCCATCGCTTTGCCCACGTCCTGACCGATCCAGTCATGGCCTTTCCGCTCGACCACACCCACCAGGCGCGCCTGATCGCTGTCGGTGACGGTCTTGATCAGCATCTGCCCCATACGGCCCGAAGCCCCTGTGATGACGATCCCCGGAATATGGGTCATTGCGCTGGTCCTTTTCGTTAAGTCGGCTCGAAGCCTCCTACCCCGTTCGCGCCCGCTTGGCAAAGCCCCGCTTTGCGCTTAGATCGGGGATTATGGCAAAGAACAAATTCCATGATGGCCCCGGCCCGTCCCAACGGCAGCTGCGTGTCGGCGAACTGATCCGTCGCACTCTGTCCGAAGTTCTGGCGCGCGGAGATGTCCATGACCCCGACCTGAACCGCTTGTCGATCACAGTGGGTGAGGTGCGCACCTCGCCCGATCTGAAGATCGCCACCGCCTATGTGCTGCCCCTTGGCGGCCGAGGGCAGGAGGACGTAATCGAGCTGCTGGCCCGCAACAAGGGTGAGCTGCGGCGTATGGTCGGCAAGAAAGTCGGCCTGAAATTCGCGCCCGATCTGCGCTTTCGGCTGGATGACACGTTTGACCGTCTGGACGACACCCGCCGTATGTTCGAACAGGACGCGGTGCGCCGCGATCTGGACGAGTGATCCGCACGTTTGTCACATTGGCGACGCTTCTCTGGGCCGCGCAGGCAGGCGCGGTCACTTGTGAAAAGCTGACCCATGAGGACAAACGTTATACGGTTTGTAACGTCGATGCCGCCATTGAAGATCTGCGGCTGTTTCTGAACGGCAAAGACGGTCAGGTATTGGGGCATTTTTCGTCGGTCAACGAAGTGCTGGCCCCGGAAGGCAAACGGCTGGCTTTTGCAATGAACGCGGGCATGTATCACGACGACCGTTCACCGGTTGGCCACTATGTCGAGGACGGGCAGGAACAGATGCGTGTGATCGCCAACCCCGGCCCCGGCAATTTCGGGTTGCTGCCCAATGGCGTGTTCTGCATCCGCAAGGGCCGGGCGGATGTGTTTGAAACGCTTGATTACGTGGATCAGGCCCCCACCTGCCGCTTTGCTACCCAATCCGGTCCAATGCTGGTGATCGACGGAGAACTGCACCCGCGCTTCCTGCCCGATTCGACCTCGCTTTATGTTCGCAATGGGGTCGGCACCAGTTCCGACGGTACGCGAGCGGTGTTTGCGATCTCGGAAGATTATGTCACCTTCCACGAATTCGGGCGTCTGTTCCGCGATGTGCTTGGCACACCAAACGCGCTGTTTTTCGACGGCAATATCTCGCGGATGTATGAGCGGGCCAGCAACCGCTCGGATCTCGGATTCTCGCTGGGGCCGATTGTCGGCGTGGTCGAAGAAATGCCCGCAAATTGACAGCGGCAGAGTGATCCGCTAACTCGCGCGCCTTAGCAAGATTCAAGGTGCATGATGGGACGTAAACGCAAGGGTCGCGACATTTCCGGCTGGCTGGTGGTGGACAAGCCCGCGGGCATGACCTCGACCGCCGTGGTCAACAAGGTGCGTTGGGCGATGGATGCCAAAAAGGCGGGCCATGCGGGCACGCTGGATCCCGAGGCGACCGGCGTTCTGGCAATTGCCTTGGGTGAGGCAACCAAGACCGTTCCCTATATCACCGATGCGTTGAAAGCCTATACCTTCACTGTGCGCCTGGGGCAGGCCACCAACACGGACGATGCCGAGGGCGAAGTGATCGCGCAAAGCGATACGCGCCCCTCGGATGACGATATCAAGCAGGCGCTGACCCGGTTTCTGGGTGACATCATGCAGGTGCCGCCCAAATTCTCGGCGGTGAAGATCGACGGCCAGCGCGCCTATAAACTGGCCCGCGATGGTGAGGACGTGGAGCTGACCGCCCGCCCCCTCTGGGTCGAGGAACTGATCCTTGTCGACCGCCCCGACGAAGACCATGTGGTGCTGGAGATGACCTGCGGCAAAGGCGGCTATGTGCGCTCGATTGCCCGCGATCTGGGCGAGGCGCTGGGTTGTCACGCCCACGTCAAGGAACTGCGCCGCATCTGGTCCGGCCCCTTCGAGGCCGAGGACGGGTTAAGCATCGAGCAGATTGACGAAATGGCGAAAACAACCGCGCTGGACGAATATCTGCACCCACTGGAAACCGGCCTGTCCGACCTGCCCGAGCTGAAATGCACCGCCGAGGGGGCAACCCGTCTGCGCAATGGCAATCCGGGCATGGTGCTGGCCTCAGACATTGAATACGGCGACGAGGCCTGGGCATCGTTCGACGGCAAGGCCGTGGCCGTTGGCATCTATAAATCCGGTGAATTGCACCCCAGCCGGGTGTTCGTCGACTGAGAGCCGTGTTAGGCGAAGGGCATGATCACCCGTTCCCACACCAAGGGCGACGCGCCCTCGACCGCCATCTATTCCGATTGCGAGAAATACCGATATAGCCTGACCCGCATCTGGAACCCTGAAGGGCGCAAGGCGCTGTTTGTGATGCTGAACCCGTCAACCGCGACCGAGGTGCAGAACGACCCGACGGTGGAACGCTGTGAACGGCGCGCACGCGCGCTTGGGTTCGGCGCGTTTCAGGTCACGAACATCTTTGCCTGGCGCGACACCGACCCGCGCAAGATGCGGGCTGCCGCCGATCCGGTCGGACCCGATAATGACGCGGCCATTCTGGACGGCGTGCAATGGGCCGATCAGGTCATCGCGGCCTGGGGCACGCATGGCGCGCATCTGGAGCGTGGCCCTGCGGTGGAAACCCTGTTGCGAAGCACCGGCCAATCGCTGTTCCATCTGGGCCTGACCAAAGACGGTCACCCCAAACATCCGCTTTATATCGCATACACGCGGCAGCCTGAGGTCTGGTGACAAAGGATTAACCATTTCAAAGGTTTACATTTGACCTGGTGACGGGAGACATGGGATATTCCACCCTCGGAGCATCATGCTTTCGGAGGGGTTCAATGTTTCTGGCCGGATTGCTTGGACTGGCCGCCATCGGCGGCGCTGCTTACGCGATGAGCGATTTTCTGATCGAAGAGGACGACACGCCGGATGAAAACCCGGAAGGTGAGCCATCGGCCGGGGTTGATACCGGTGAGTTTCTGGTCATCGTCGAGGGTGTCGAAGACCCGGAAAACGCTGACACCGAACCTTCGCCGGACAATGGCGAGGCACCCTCCACCGGGACTGTGATCTCGGAATTTGAAGGCGATCTCGTGATTGCCGGTGGCGATGGCTCGGACGTGATTACCGGGCAGGACGGTGTCGATCAGATCAACGGCTATGGCGGGGACGACACGATAAACGGTGCCAAGGGCAACGACGTTCTGCACGGGGGCGACGGCGCGGATGAGATATCGGGCGGTCAGGGAAATGACATCCTGCACGGTGAGGCGGATGACGACCTTTTGTTTGGTGATGACGGGGATGACGCCCTTTACGGTCACTTTGGTGACGACACTCTGGATGGCGGTGCGGGTGAGGACGAACTGTTTGGCGGTCAGGGCGACGACAGCCTGGACGGCGGCGCCGGGGATGATGCGTTGCAGGGCGGGTTCGGGGATGATGTTCTGAACGGTGGCGACGGTGAGGATACCGTCTTTGGCGGGGACGGAGACGACTTTGTTTTCGGGATCGAAGAGGGTGCCGCCGAAAGGGATTTCCTGAACGGCGGTTCGGGTGACGATACCATTCTGGCAGGCGGCAAAGACGTGGTTACGGGCGGTGACGGAGCTGATGACATCGTGCTGAACCCAGGCGACGATCAGGTGACCGTGATGGGTTTTCAACCCGGCGAAGACAAGCTGCTGGTGACGTGGGAGGATGAGACCGACCCGGCAATCGAGGTTGAGGTCGACGCCGAAAACGCCAACCTGACAAGGGTTTTCATCGATGGCCAGGAAGTTGCGCAGGTATTTGGTGCCGAAGGGATGACAGTGGCCGACATTCAGCTGATCACCGAAGCCCAGTTGGCGCAATACGGTCAGATGATTTGAGCCCACAGAAACCCTTTGCCATTTGGGTCAAATGCGCTTATACGCGCCCATCCGCAACGGAATCGGTGCGGTCTTCTCCATGGGCCTGTGCTGGACGACATCCCGGCCTGCGCCATCAACTCTAACCTTAAAAGGAGACCCCGATGTCGATCACTGCCGCTGAAAAAACACGTGTCATGCAAGAATTCGCAACCAAAGAAGGCGACACCGGTTCGCCTGAAGTTCAGGTTGCTATCCTGACCTCGCGCATCAACACCCTGACCGAGCACTTCAAGACCCACAAGAAAGACAACCACGGTCGTCGTGGTCTGCTGAAAATGGTTGCTCAGCGCCGTAAGCTGCTGGACTACCTGAAGGGCAAGGAAGAGGCGCGCTACCAGGACCTGATCAAAAAGCTGGGCATCCGCCGCTAAACGTAATTGTTACGTTTTGTACCGGTTCTGAACCCCGGTTTGTAAGATTTGTACGCCCGCCCAATTGGCGGGCGTTTTCTTATGTGGACGAATGTCAAGTATTCCAACCGACCAAAGCTGCAGTGGTAAACTCAATCTTGGTTGGCAAGGTGAGCCCAATCTGGACATTGACGAACGGCCATGCGCATCGTGAGGCATGTCGCTCACGGAAGACCTAAACCAAATTTTAGAAACTGTCTTGCCGACCGATCCCAGCTTTCAGCAGATCGAATATGCGGTGATAGACAATTGCATTAGTGAAACCCGGCGATACGCCTTGGAAGGCTCCACCGAAGCCTTCTTGATGTCCGCGATGCGTCTACTGGCACTTCCCGACAATGGGCACACACGGCTGATCCCGAACGATGCGATCAAAGTGCTTCCGCTGAGGTTCGTGAGCTTAGGGCGTTCTGTGCAACTCGTCGGCGCGTTTCCAGAGATAACTGCACCGCGAGGAGAACTGATTGCAGTCAACGGCGCAGCTTTGAGCCAGATTGAAGCAAAGGCGGAACAGTTTCTTGCGGGAACGTGCCAAAGGAAGCGAGTCATCGGACCGATTCTTTTGGCTTGGCCGTACGCCTTGGCACGTTTGGGTTTTTCGTCAAACGGCGGAACGACCGAGTACCGTGTGCAGGACGAGAATGGGCAGATAACCAATCTGAAAGTGGCAAATGGAAACACTTTTCCTGGATCGATGCTCTACCCGAGAAATGAGCACGGCAAGGATGATCCAACCTGGGTGCCTGAGACTTTTGCGGAAATAAAGGACTGGCAAGATCTTGGGCTATCAATAGCGTTGCCGAGCTTTTTTGCACCGAACGAAACAACGCTGCACAAAGCCGTCTCAGCCGCGGTGGAACGCGTGCGCGCCCGTCCGAACGGAACGCTTTTGATTGACGTTCGCGGAAACACCGGCGGCGATTTTCTTCTGACTATGCCTTTGATAGACGCGGTCTCGCAAAGCACAAGCAAGCAGGTTGTTGTGCTTGTTGATAAATTCACGTTTTCCGCGGCGATAGTGTTTGTGGCCATCCTCAAGCATCGTTTGGGAAACAGGCTCAAACTCATTGGGGAAGAAATGGGTGACGGGTTGATGTTCTTTGCCGAGGGCGGGTTGCTCGATTTGCCGACCAGCGGGGCGGTTGTTCGATACTCATCAGCCTTTCACGATTGGAAGAATGGAAGGACTGACAAAACCACTCCGCCCGAAATCGCGCGGAAGATCGTTCCCGTAGGGGCACTGAATTTGGATTTGGAATGGGTCGCAGGTCGCGCAGATGAGGATGCGCACAGCGCGTTCTATCAACGAGTTCTCAGAAGCATGAGCACTTAGACAAACAGCCGCGACGATACCGCGGTGCCCAACCGCGACGCCGCCCGGCGTGGTTTTTACTGTCTGCGGGTCAGATTGCCTGCCACTTTTTGTAGGTATCAACCGCCAAAGCGGTGTCGATCACGAACATCGCAACCGCGGTTACCATCGCCAGCATCGACAGCCAGAACGACCCGCTTGCCGAGGCGACGGCCAGGGTCATGCCGCCGACGCAGGTGGCAATCGCGGCGGCTTTTTCAAGGCCGCTCATGTCGGTCAGAACGATGCCCGCAAGTTTGGTGAACCCGACGGACGCCTTGGCGACGCCCAGCATGGCCTTCATCATGGCCAGATCGCTGCCCGCCGTTCCGGCCTTGGCGATTGCACCGGCGTGGCGGCTGATCGGGCCGCTGCATTTGACGGCAATCCCGGCCCCGGCCCGTGTCACCGTCTTGGTTCCGAGCGCCTGATAAACCCCCAGCGCGGCCATGGCCATCGTGATGATATCGGCAAACGCCTTGGCGGCGGCCCCGATAAAGGTGTTCAGCGCGGCCTTCTTGCGCTTTTTCCTGCTGGTGCCCAGCGGAGCCCCCAAAAGCGGCGTGTCCCCCTGCATCAGGATCAGGCTGTCCGCAGTTTCATGCACCGAGAACGGCGCGGCATCGACGGGAACCGTGGCGGCTTCGGCCTCGGGTATCGGGTCGGGAGACAGGAACCGTGCCTTGATCTGCGCCTGCTGGTCGGCCGGTAGCGCGCGGATATCGGCCCCTTCGTCTGAGGCATAAAGCTCTTCCCATGCGCTTTCCATGATCGCGGCCACGTCCGCCGCGCTTGGTTCGGCGGCGGGGGCTGTCATCAGCGGCATCTTGGGGCCTGCATCAAGGTCGATGTCCTCCACCGCGTCCTCGGGGAGCTTGTCGAGCATCTCGATGAATGACTCGTCGAACACATCAGGGTTGAATGAAATGCCAGAGGCGGAATGGAGCTTCATGGGTAAACCTACTTTCTTTAACTTTGACACAATAAGCCTGCACAATAGACGAGTTTTGAATTCTCTCTGTGGTGAACATCACACTTGAACAGCCAGTCGCCCCCCCGGACGCCGCCAGCCGGGGCGCGCGCGGCGTTTCGTGGCAGCAGCAGGACGCGTGTCTGTAGATCAGCCGTTATTCGGGAAGACCGGCCTTTTTCCACCCTTCGCGCCAGCTTTCGGAACAGGCCGGAACGGTAAAGATCGGCAGCCTGGTCTGATCCGAGGAAGCGGTGATATCCGGGCGCAATGCTTTCAGGTCGCTTATCGCCGCCTGCGCCGCTGCGGCATCCGACATTTGACCCAAGGCGGCAATAAGCATCAGGTGGCTCATGACAAATCCGGACCGAACGGCCAGAGCGTCACGCGCTGCGGCGGCGGCCTCGTCATACCGGCACAGCTGAAACAGTGCACTTGCCCGGGCGATATGTGCCGCATGACGCATCGGGTCTTTCGGGCTGAGTTCAATGGCATGTGTTGCGTGGTCCAAAGCCTCATCCGGTCGGTTCAACATGCACAGGTTGATGGAGGCGAGCATGTGAACACTTGCAGCATTGGGGTTTTCGGCCAGCGCCTGTTTGAACGCCGCACGCGCACGCGGCAGGTCGCGGGCCAGCATCGAGATTGAATGCGCCGCATAAGCCATGGCAATGCCGTCGGAGCGGTCGCTCATGAGAACGCGTTCAGCCGCGCTGATGGCGGCCTTGGGCCCTTCGCCGATGGGATCAAGCCCCTGCACAAGCCGCTGAATATGCAGCCAGGCCAGCAGCCCTGCGGCAGCGGCGTAATCCGGGTCGCGGTCCAGCGCCAGCGTTGTCAGCCGGATGGCTTCGCGATTGGCGTCATCTGTCAGCAGATGAAAATGCGACAGCGCCTGAAGGTAGAGTTCATAGGCTTCGAGATTTTCTGTCGGCTTGGCGCGGGACCGGTTCGTTTCGGCGTGGCGCAGCGATGGCTCGATCGCTGTGACGACCTCTTGCGTGACCTTGTCCTGAAGGTCGAAGATATCGTCCAGCACTCCGTCAAAGCGATCGGCCCACAGGTGGCTGCCATTTTCCGCATCAATCAACTGCCCGGTGATCCGGACACGCTGTCCCGCGCGTCGGACGGACCCTTCCAGCACATACCGAACCCCGAGCGTCAGGCCGACCTGTCGGATATCCGTCGTTTTTCCCTTGAAAATGAAGGACGAGTTGCGGGCCACGACCATCAGCCAGCGAAAGCGCGACAGTTCCGTGATGATGTCTTCGGTTATGCCGTCGGCAAAGAACTCTTGCTCGGGGTCGCCGGACATGTTGTCGAAGGGCAGAACGGCGATCCCCGGACGAGTGTCGGCGGGTGTAGCAAGATGGGCGGTTGAACCCTTTGGCCAGCACCAGACACCAACGCGGCGCGTGATGTTCTTCAGCTCGGCCTGCCCGCCGCCGTCGAACAGGGCCGCATCGCCCCGGTCAAGGCTGTGATGCGCCGTGTCCGAGATCAGGATCTGGTCGGGTTTGGCCAATGCTTCGAGCCGGGCAGCGACATTGATGCCATCACCGAAAATGTCTTCGCCTTCCGTGATGACCTCACCCGTGTGAATACCGATGCGCAGCCGCAGCCCTTCGGGCTTGTCGCAGGATTGCAGGGCAATCGCAAAATCCGACGCGTCGGACGTTGACCGGAATTCGGCGATCCAGCCATCCCCCATGCTTTTGATCAATGTGCCGTTGTGGGTTTCCAGCAGGGCAGTGAGCGTGTCGTCACGGAACGATTTCAGCGCTGCAAGTGTACCCTGCCGGTCCTGATCCATAAGCGCCGAGTACCCGACAACGTCAGCCGCCAGCACTGTCGTAAGCCGTCTTTTCATTCGCACCCCCAATGAAAGTGAGGTTAGCGCAGTGATCCGGTTCTGTCAGGCCATTTCCCGGACGGGGGGCAATGGCACGCATCGCACCATCATGCGGCCCCTGTGCCTTGTATCGCGCTGCGAGGGGTCAGGGCCTGCCTCAGCATGATCCGGCCAGCTTTTTCGGTTTCGCTTTCCTTCCAACGCATTCTCATGTATGCGCGCGGTATCTGAGACGTTGTGCCCTGACCCCGGCACTCGAACGGAAGATAAATGGGGTCGGCGGCAATGGGGCCGCCATGCAAAACCGGAGACCCGCAGGGGCGGGAGTGCTCCGTTCTAGGATACGCATATGTTTGATGTAACGAAGAAATCGATGCAGTGGGGCGAGGAGACGCTGACACTGGAAACCGGCAAGGTTGCCCGTCAGGCCGACGGCACCGTGATTGCCACGCTGGGCGAAACCAGCGTCATGGCCAACGTGACCTTTGCCAAGAGCCAAAAACCCGGTCAGGACTTTTTCCCGCTGACCGTACATTACCAAGAGAAATATTATGCCGCCGGTAAGGTTCCGGGTGGCTTCTTCAAGCGCGAGGCGCGCCCGACCGAGAAAGAGACGCTGACCGCGCGTCTGATCGACCGTCCGATCCGCCCGCTGTTCGTTGACGGTTTCAAAAACGAAGTTCTGGTGATGTGCACCGTGCTGAGCCACGATCTGGTCAATGATCCCGACATCGTTGCGATGATCGCCGCGTCGGCTGCGCTGACCATTTCCGGCGCGCCGTTCATGGGCCCGATCGCCGGTGCCCGCGTTGGTTTCGTGGATGGCGAATACGTCCTGAACCCGACCGTGGACGACATGCAGGACCTGCGCCTGAACCCTGAACAGCGTCTGGATCTGGTTGTTGCCGGTACCAAAGACGCCGTGATGATGGTTGAATCGGAAGCCTATGAGCTGTCCGAGGCCGAAATGCTGGGTGCGGTGAACTTTGCGCATGAGCAGATCCAGCCGGTCATCGACCTGATCATTTCGCTGGCCGAAGACGCCGCGAAAGAGCCGTTCGAATTCGTCGCACCCGATTACTCGGAGCTTTACGCCGCCGTGTCGGCTGCCGGTGAAGAGCAGATGCGCGCCGCGTTCGCGATCACCGACAAGCAGGAGCGCACCGCCGCTGTTGCCGCTGCCCGTGAAACGATCAAGGAAGCGCTGACCGAGGAACAGCTGGAAGACGCCAACCTTGGTTCGGCGATGAAAAAGCTGGAAGCCGGCATTCTGCGCGGTGACGTCGTCAAGGGCGGCAAGCGCATCGACGGTCGTTCGACCACCGATGTTCGCGCCATCGAAGCCGAAACCTCGTTGCTGCCGCGCACACACGGCTCTGCCCTGTTCACCCGCGGTGAAACTCAGGCGCTGGCCGTGACCACGCTGGGCACCGGCGACGATGAGCAGTTCATCGACGCGCTGCACGGCAACTTCAAATCGAACTTCCTGCTGCATTACAACTTCCCCCCCTATTCGGTTGGTGAAGTGGGCCGCGTGGGTTCGCCCGGCCGCCGCGAGATCGGTCACGGCAAGCTGGCATGGCGCGCACTTCAGGCGGTTCTGCCTGCGCCAACCGACTTCCCCTATACCATCCGCGTGGTGTCCGAGATCACCGAATCCAACGGCTCCAGCTCGATGGCGTCTGTCTGCGGCGGGTCGTTGTCGATGATGGATGCGGGTGTTCCGCTGAAAGCCCCGGTTGCCGGTGTGGCCATGGGCCTGATCCTGGAAGATGACGGGTCTTACGCGGTTCTGACCGACATTCTGGGTGACGAAGACCACCTGGGCGATATGGACTTCAAGGTTGCTGGTACTGCAAACGGCATCACCTCGCTTCAGATGGACATCAAGGTCGCGGGCATCACGCCTCAGATCATGGAAACCGCCCTGGCACAGGCCAAGGACGGCCGGATGCACATCCTGGGCGAGATGGGCAAAGCCCTGTCCGAGACCAACGAGTTCTCGGTCCACGCACCGCGCATCGAGACCATGAACATCCCGACCGACAAGATCCGTGAAGTGATCGGTTCGGGCGGCAAGGTCATCCGCGAGATCGTCGAGGTTTCGGGTGCCAAGGTCGACATCAACGACGATGGCGTCATCAAGATCGCATCGCCCGATGGGGAATCGATCAAGAAGGCCTATGACATGATCTGGTCGATCGTGGCCGAGCCGGAAGAAGGTCAGGTCTATACCGGCAAGGTGGTCAAGATCGTCGATTTCGGTGCCTTCGTGAACTTCTTTGGCAAGCGCGACGGTCTGGTCCACGTGTCCCAGATCGAAAACCGCCGCCTGAACCATCCGTCGGATGTTCTGAAGGAAGGTCAGGAAGTGAAGGTCAAGCTGCTGGGCTTTGACGATCGCGGCAAGGTTCGCCTGTCGATGAAAGTGGTCGATCAGGAAACCGGCGAAGAGATCGTTCCCGAGAAGAAAGAAAAGAAAGAGGAAAGCGCAGAATAATCTGCCAACCCTCAGATTGAATGCGAAAGGCCCCGGCTTCGACCGGGGCTTTTTTGTCCGCGCGGTCAGGAGTGTCGGGCGTCCCGTGGCTTGGTAAATCAATTGTTAACACTTCATGCGTGTATTTACTCAACCATAAGGATGATCATGTTGCATTCAGGGATGCTTTTCGACCGTGGCCTCGATAACCGTTTTCGAAATCAGCGCAGACCCCTACAGCAATAAAAGCGTCGATATAACCGCCGCTTATTCCGTTGACATCACCGACAATGACGCCCTGTTGCAGGATCCTGACCCTGACAGCGCGCAGCTTGACCTGTCGGCCCTGCCCGGTTTTTCCGGGACAAGCCAGAATTTCAGCACCTTCGAAAGCTATTCGGGAACGGTGAACGGGGCGCCTGTCACCTTCATTCTGGTTCAGTTCTCGAACCCGCGCTACATCATCGTCACCTCGGGCCAGGCACAGTTGAACGATACCATCTCGGGGACCAGCTTTGGCGGGACGGCAGCGCCAACCACGTATCAGACCTTGCCGTCTTTCGTGTGTTTCACCGCCGGGTCTCTGATCCGGACGCCCGTCGGGCTGCGCCGGGTCGAGACGCTGAACCCCGGCGACCCGGTTGTCACCGCCATGGGCCATACCCGCCCGGTGCGCTGGATCGGCAGGCGTCGCTTGTCAGCGCAGGAGTTGCAACTGGACCCTCATCTCTGCCCGGTACGGATCATGGCGGGGTGTTTCGGGACAAACAGCCCAAGCCGTGATCTGGTCGTCTCGCCACAACACCGGATCGCCGTCACTTCGGCGATGATGGAGCTGATGCATTGCGAGACCGCGATGCTGGCTCCGGCCAAGGGGTTGATCAACGGGCGAACAATCGTTCAGGAGCTGCCCGCGCAAGGGGTCGAGTATGTCCATATCCTTTTTGACCGGCATGAGCTGGTAAACGTCGAAGGCATCTGGTCCGAATCCTTCTATCCCGGTGACACGACATTGGGCGCGATGGCACCGGCCACAAGGCGCGAGCTGTTCACCCTGTTTCCGGATCTGGCCTGCGGTGCCGGTGGCTATGGATCAACCGCGTTGCCGGTGCTGAAACCCTTTGAGGTTCGGGTGCTGAAGGCGGATCTGACGCTGCCCTGCTGGACTCCTGTCCCGAACACATCTGCACACGCCGCCTGACAGGGGTGCCGATCAGTGGGCAACCCCGCCGGGGCCGTGTTTCAGTAGATGCCACTGGCCATAGCTGTCCTTTAGGTCCAGCTTGATCGCGGCATCAGAGCGGGTCGAGGCGCTGCCGATCTCGGCAATGGAAAACTCGATCCCGCCGGGGATATCGATGCGCACCCGATGCGCGCCGCCGCCATGTGGGGCCTGGATCGGCTGTCCGGTGGAATTCAGGACATCACCAACGGTAACGCTGGCCGTGCGTTCTTCGAGGTCCATCTCGAATTCGATCGGCAGGTAGAGCGTGTCATGGACCGTCTCGCACATTGCCCTGAACACGTACCAATGCGTCGCCATTTCTTCGGTTTCTTCGCCGTGAAAGACCTTTTCCAACGCGTCGCGCTGTGCCGGGGTTGCTGCGGGATCGACGATCACCTGCATCTCGCCGCCGCCTTCAAAGATCGGCCCCGGCCAGGCATAGATCAGCGCGGCTTTGGTCCCGCTGAGGTCGGTGTCGCCGAAATGCCCTTTGGTCACCTCCAGCACTTCGAACCCCCGGCAATCGCCATGGGTCGGCAACTCTTCGAACTGGCAGGGGCAGGCATAGCCGCAATTGCAGTTCCCGAAACTCTCTCCTTCAACATACCAATCTGTAAAAGCCATGGTCTTCTCCCGCTAAGTACAGTCCGACAGCCCGAGGTGATTGGTCGTATGCCTGAGTTTTGCCCCGGAACATCCTATCACAAATTGCCCCGAACCAGAACCTGAGGGCCATGAGACGGCAGATGAACGGGCCTGCCCAACCCCGGATCTATTCATTCACGCGCGTCCAAAACCCTGTGAAACGAAGTGATAACCCCGCGCCTTTCCTTTCCGCCAAGCCCGCCCACATCGAAGCCAAGCAGAGTTTTGGAGCAACGGAGACAATCATGATCAAGCACGTTTTACTTACCTCAACGGCCCTCGCCGTCAGCGCGACGGCGCTTGCCGCGCAGAGCCTGGGCGACGGCACCTATATTCAGGGCTTTGTCGGGTACAGCCAGCTGCAGGACAGCGATTTCGCGGGCACGATCGGCGGCACGCCACAATCGGTCGACACGGAGTTCGACGCGGGTTTCGGTCTGGGCGTGGCCATCGGCAAGGAGATCCCGCAATGGTCCAATGACAGGTTCGGCACGCGGATTGAGCTGGAGCTGTCTTACCGCGACAGCGACGTGGATGGTGTGAACTTCTCGGGCAACGGGCCGGGGGCCGAGGGCAATATCTCGGGCGATGTCACACAGACCTCATTGTTTGCCAATGTGCTGTTCGATTTCAAACAGACGGGTGCGCTGACGCCCTATGCCGGGTTTGGCCTGGGGGCCACTTATTCGGATCTGGATTTTGCCTATGGGCCGGGTGTGGTGCTGGATGACAGCGACACCACCTTTGCCGCGCAGCTGATCGCCGGTGTGGCTTACGAGATCAACCCGTCAACCGCCTTTACCGTCGACGCCCGCTATGCCCGCGCCTTTGACGTCTCGTCGCGGCGACTGGCCCCGAACGGCGCGTTGACCGGCATTGTCGAAGACGATCTGGATACGTTCAGTGTCAATTTCGGGCTTCGGTACAAGTTCTGAGGTCTAGGGGCAGGTTTCTCTCAGGTTATCCTGCCCCCGCCTGCTTCATCTGGCCCCAAATATCCTCGGGGGGAATCGTGCCGGCAGGCGCGATGGGGGGCAGACAGCCCCCCTGACCCGGGAACCGCCTCAGGACGGCGCTTTGGTCTTGCGCAGATAGGGGAAGATCGTCTCGAACGCGCCGAATTTGGCCGTGGCGTCTTCGTTCGACACAGAGGGCGGGATGATCACGTCTTCACCCGGCACCCAGTTGGCGGGCGTTGCGACACCTTTCGACGACATCTGCAACCCATCCAGCGCGCGCAGGATTTCCGCAAAGTTGCGGCCCACGGTCATCGGATAGGTCATCGACAGTTTCAGCTGCTTGTCCGGGCCGATAATAAAGACCGACCGCACGGTGGCGCTGTCCGCCGGGGTGCGGCCATCGGGCAGGTAAGCTTCGGCAGGCAGCATGTCGAAGGCTTTCGACACGGCCAGACCGTCATCAGCGATGATCGGGAAACTGGGATTGGCCTTGCCGTATTCCTCGATGTCCTTCTTCCATTTCTTGTGGTCTTCAACACCGTCAACCGACACGCCGATCACCTTGGTGTTGCGCGCGGCCCATTCGTCGTTCAGCTGCGCGACGGCCGAGAATTCGGTGGTGCAGACAGGCGTGAAATCCTTGGGGTGCGAGAACAGAATGGCCCAGCTGTCGCCAATCCAGTCGTGAAACTGAATGGTGCCCTGATCTGTTTCTGCGGTGAAGTTCGGGACCGTATCGTTGATGCGCAAACCCATGGCTACTTCCTTTCCTGTTGAAAATCCGAGTCGATTGCCTGAAACCTAATCACTTTGTGCGAAGGTTAAACCTTTCATCGTGGTCGCGGCCAAGGAATTCGCCGGTTTCACTGGAAAAATAATTTGATCAAATTATCTATTGCCCCCTCTTCGCTTGGGTGACAGAGTGTCGGCGAACAGCCGGATTCTAGCTGAACCGACAGGAGGGCTCAGGATGATCGAAAAGCGGAATTTCTATATCAATGGTCAATGGGTCGCGCCGTCGCAACCCAATGATTTCGAGGTCATCAACCCCTCGACCGAGGAGCCGTGCGCGGTGATCTCGCTGGGTGGGCAGGCCGACACGGATGCGGCGGTTGCCGCCGCCAAGGCCGCCCTGCCGGGCTGGATGGCAACGCCGGTGGAGACCCGCATCGCACTGGTCGAGAAGCTGATCGACATCTACCAGACCCGCGCGGAAGATCTGGCGCAGGCCATGTCGCTGGAAATGGGTGCGCCGATTGACATGTCGCGCAGCCAGCAGGTTGGTGCAGGCACATGGCATTTGCAGAACTTCATCCGCGCGGCCAAGGCGTTTCAGTTTGAACGCCCTCTGGGGGATCACGCCCCGAATGACCGGATCATCTATGAGGCGGTTGGCGTGGCCGCATTGATCACGCCCTGGAACTGGCCGATGAACCAGGTCACGCTCAAGGTCGGTGCGGCGGCGATTGCGGGCTGCACGATGGTTCTGAAACCATCCGAGCAAAGCCCGCTGAATGCGATGATCTTTGCCGAGATGATGGACGAGGCAGGGTTCCCGCCCGGTGTCTTCAATCTGGTGAACGGCGATGGCCCGGGCGTTGGTTCGCAGCTGTCGGGTCATCCCGACGTGGATATGGTCAGCTTTACCGGCTCGACCCGTGCGGGTACGGCAATTTCGAAGAACGCGGCGGAAACGCTCAAGAAAGTGCATCTGGAGCTGGGCGGCAAAGGCGCCAATGTGGTCTTTGCCGATGCCGATGAAAAGGCTGTCAAACGCGGCGTGCTGCATATGATGAACAACACCGGCCAAAGCTGTAATGCCCCCAGCCGGATGCTGGTGCAGCGCCCGATCTATGATCAGGCCGTTGAGATCGCCGCCGAGGTCGCCAGCAAGGTCACGGTGGGCAATGCCGCAGACGAGGGCCGCCATATCGGACCCGTCGTGAATGAGGTTCAATGGACCAAGATTCAGGACCTGATCCAGAAAGGTATCGACGAAGGGGCGCGGCTGGTCGCGGGCGGCACCGGACGCCCTGAGGGGCTGAACAAGGGCTATTATGTCCGCCCCACGGTCTTTGCCGATGCCAACAACCAGATGACCATCGCGCGCGAGGAAATCTTTGGCCCCGTCCTGACCATGATCCCGTTCGACACCGAGGAAGAGGCCATCGAGATCGCCAATGACACCCCTTATGGCCTGACCAATTATGTGCAGACGCAGGACAAGGCGCGCGCCAACCGCATGGCGCGGGTTCTGCGGTCGGGCATGGTCGAGATGAACGGCCAGTCGCGCAGCGCGGGCTCTCCGTTTGGTGGGATGAAGCAATCCGGCAACGGGCGCGAAGGTGGCGTTTGGGGGCTGGAAGACTTTCTGGAAGTCAAATCCGTCGGCGGCTGGGCGGCTGAATAATACACCCAGCGCAATGCAAGATGAGAGGGCGAGGCAACGCGGTTGCCTCGCCCGTGTTATGTCAGACAGGCCGCACCACTAGCTGGGGTTCCCCGTCGGACGTATGGCGACGGGAACGACCGTCCCAGCCAATCTCTCCTGTCACGCGCTGGCGATAGGCCGAGAAACTGTCGAACCGGACTACATCGACAGGCGTGTCGAACTGTAAGGTCACCCGGCGGTGTGCACCGTCCCCCAGCATGGTCAGACCACGAATTTCCGCCGTGAAGGGCTGGCCCAGGTATCGACCTTCGACCCGGTCGCCCACGCGCAAGCGCATCCGGTTGCCCGCCATCGCGTGCAATGTGTTCCAGTCGCGCACCCCATGTTGATGAGCCACCAGTTCCAGGGCCTGACCGTGCGACAGCTGAACGCCGGTGTCGTGCAGTTTCCGTCGCAGGCGTTTGGCCTGCTCTTTCAGCTCCTCCAGCGGAGCGATGTCTTGTGACAGTGTCATGTTTTGCCTCGTTTCCTTGAACGGGCGCGAGTTTAGGACGGGGTTCGCATTACCATCCGCGCGCCGGGAAAGGGCAACAGATGTTTGTTCAACCGGGTTTCACCAAAGCCTATGGCCGCGAACGGCAGGGGACCCGAACCTGCGGTGCTTTTTGGCAGCGGTCGGGCCTTCTGTCAATCAGGCGTCGGCCTGCGCCGCCTCATAGGCCAGCATGGCCCTTTTGACCGGCAGACCCCAGTGATAGCCGCCCAACCCCCCTGATTTGCGCAGGGCGCGGTGACACGGGATCAGCCAGCTGACCGGGTTTCGCCCGACCGCCGTGCCCACGGCGCGCACGGCCTGCGGCGAACCCACGCGCTGCGCGATCTCGGAATAGGTCGTCACCTGCCCCGACGGGATGTGCATCAGTGCTTCCCATACCTTGATCTGCAAGGGCGAGCCGATCAGGTAGAGCGGCGTCGGCTCTAACCGGTCGCGGGCCGTGCCGAAAGCGCTGAGAACCCAGGGGCGCAGACGCATGGTATCTTCGACATAATCCGCGTTGGGCCAGCGCGAGACCATATCCTCCATCGCCGCCTTCTCTCCGGTTTCGGCCCCGAAGGCGATGCCGCAGATCCCCTTGTCGGTGCCCATGACCAGCGCGGGACCAAAGGGGCATTCGAACCAGCCCCAGTAGATCGTCAGACCCGTGCCCTTGCGGGCGTATTCGCCGGGGCTCATGGATTCCCATTTCAGGAACAGATCATGCAGGCGGCCACTGCCGGACAGGCCGACATTATGGGCGGTTTCAAGCGTGGTGAACCGTTCGCGCAGCAGCGCCTTTGCATGGCCCAGCGTAAGGTATTGCTGATACCGTTTTGGCGACACACCAGTCCAACGCGAGAACAGGCGCTGGAAATGCGCTGGGCTCATATCCATCTGGCGGGCCAACTCATCGAGGCTGAGGGTTTCACCGCCCTGATCAATCAGGTCGATTGCCCGGCGCATGACGTTATAGTGGTATCCGCTTTCGGGGGTCTGGACGTTCATGGTTGCACCTCATTGTCTGGCACAAACCATAGCGCGCGCGACACGCTGCCGCGACCCGGAACTTGCGCATTGGCTTTGGGCTTGTGTCGCGGCCCCTCGGGCGGCATTAAGGCCCGGATGGCAAAGCAACTCGACTATCATACGATCCGCGAGATCTTTACGCGCTTTCAGGAGGCCGACCCCGAACCCAAGGGTGAGCTTGAGCATGTGAATGTCTACACGCTGGTCGTGGCCGTGGCGCTGTCGGCGCAGGCAACCGATGCGGGGGTCAACAAGGCCACGAACGAATTGTTCAAGATCGCCGATACGCCGCAAAAGATGCTGGATCTGGGCGAGGAGGGCCTGATCGAGCATATCAAGACCATCGGACTGTTCCGCCAGAAGGCCAAGAACGTCATCAAGTTGAGCCGTATTCTGGTCGAAGACTATGGCGGTGAAGTCCCAAATTCCCGTGCAGCGCTGCAATCGCTGCCGGGTGTCGGGCGCAAGACCGCCAACGTTGTGCTGAACATGTGGTGGCGGCAGCCGGCGCAGGCTGTGGACACGCATATCTTTCGCGTCGGCAACCGCACCGGCATCTGCCCCGGCAAGGACGTGGACGCGGTCGAGCGCGCCATCGAAGACAATATCCCCGCCGATTTTCAACTCCATGCGCATCACTGGCTGATCCTGCATGGCCGGTACCATTGCAAGGCGCGCAAGCCGCAATGCCCGACCTGCATCATCCGTGATCTCTGTCAATTCGAGGACAAGACATTATGAAAACCTACCAGCTGACCGGTATCGGAAATGCCGTTGTGGACGTGATCTCGCAGGCCGATGACAGTTTCCTGGAACTGATGGGCATTGAAAAGGGCATCATGCAGCTGATCGAGCAGGAGCGCGGCGAGCTGCTGTATGCCTCGATGGAGGGCCGGGTACAGACGCCGGGCGGGTCTGTTGCCAACACGATTGCGGGCGCGGGTGCGCTGGGGTTGGATGCCGCCTTTATCGGGCGGGTGCATGACGACGCGCTGGGCCGGTTCTATGCGGATGCGATGAACGAAGATGGCGTCGATTTCGTGAACCCGCCTGTTCCGGGCGGGGAATTGCCGACCTCGCGCTCGATGATCTTTGTCTCGCCCGATGGCGAGCGGTCGATGAACACCTATCTGGGCATCTCCTCGGAACTGTCGTCGCATGACGTGCCCGATGAGGTCGCCGGAAGCAGCCAGATCATGTTCCTTGAGGGCTATCTGTTCGACAAGGAAAAGGGAAAGGCCGCGTTTCTTGAGGCCGCGCGCGCCTGCCACAAGGGCGGCGGCAAGACCGGGATCGCCATTTCCGACCCGTTTTGCGTGGAACGGCACCGGGTCGATTTCCTGCTGCTGATCGAGAATGAGCTGGATTTCGTCATCGGCAACGAGGCTGAAATCAAATCGCTGTTTGAAACCGACGATCTGGAAGAGGCGCTGATCAAGACCGCCGAGATTTGCCCGCTGGTGGTTTGCACGCGCTCGGGTGATGGCGTGACCGTCCTGAACGGAGGCGCGCGCATCGACGTGCCGGTCAAGAGGATCGTGCCGGTAGACGCAACCGGTGCCGGTGACCAGTTCGCCGCGGGGTTCCTGTATGGAATGTCCACAGGGCGCGATTACGAGACCTGCGCCAGGATCGGCAACGTCTGCGCCCGCGAGGTCATCAGCCATATCGGCCCAAGACCCGAAGCGGATATGCTGGAATTGTTGCGGGAAGAAGGGTTGCTTTGAGTCCAAGGTGGACTACGTCAACTCTCATCTCAGAAGGGAACTCGCAATCTTGTCGGCTGCAGCTTCATTCAGCCTTAGGTGGCTTGTTCCTTAAAAATTACCGCATAGCGAGGTGCGAAATATTTGACGAAGGCTCTAACTTCAGGTCGTCGGTAGGCATCTGGTGAAACCAACAACAAATGTGGCGCTGACAGCTCCTCGATCTCGTCGAAGCACCTGATGAGGGTTTTGTCCGGCTCAAGCAACTTCACGTTGCTTATTCCCAACCCTTGACCCGCCCTGATCGCCGAATGCATTAAGTCCAGTTCGCTATAGGTCGCCACAATCTGCTGGGGCTCAATGCGTTCAACTAACCAATGGTGAAAAACGTTGGGGACGTCCCCTCTTTGGAACGTGACGAACCTGTGGCCTTTCAAATCCTGAGATGAGGTGGGTAATCCAAATTCCTGCTCATAACTTTTCCCACCAAACAGCGACCACTTCGCGTCGCTAATCTTCCTTGAAATCAAATTTTGGTCAGGTTCAGTCCGCACCAATCGTAGCGCTATATCTGCTTCACCTGCCATCAGGTCCAGAGCTCTCACTGAAGGCAAGAACTCAAACGCTATGCCGGGGTTACTTGCTGAAAATTCATTGACAATATCGACCATTCGCGGCGAGAAGTTCGCTGAATATGCAGTGATGCGAATGGGTTTTGTTGCCGCCAATTCACCTGCATGTCTGGCAAACATATTTGCTGCGGCTTCGAGCGTCTCGGCGCTCTTGACGAGATTGAGTCCGTTTTTCGTGAGTTTGAAGCCTCTGGTGTCACGCTCGAACAGAACTAGTCCGGCTGCATGTTCCAATGCATCAATACGCCTAGCCACAGTAGGTTGGGCCATGCCGAGTTTGCGAGAAGCGGCCAGCGTCGACCCCTCTCTGACGACCATCAGAAAAACGCGTACATCGGACCAGTTCCAATTCTCGCTCTGCATTTATGTAGAACAGCACAAATTCAAGCACGATACCAGAAGGTGATGCTGGCCAATAACCTGAATGGAGAACCCATGAACCAAGGTGGCTAACGATGACTTTGCACATCACCCCACAACTCGATATTTGGAAACCTTTCAGATTGTTGCACAAACTGTTTGAACGTACCCCTGATCCTTCGCGGTGCTGCGAGAACACCCATGAAGCGACACGACAACGACGGGAGTTCATTCAAGAAATGATGCAAAGCCACCCTGAGGCATTTCAAAGTGAATTGGACGTTCAGTACCTGATGCAGTGCTACCCATCTTGGTTTTGAACGTGGCTCCAATGGGATTGCGCAGTTTTGTGTATTGTTGCGTGTCCGTTTCGTCCCGCTTAGCGGAACAACCTGAAAAGCATCCCTAGCGATCAGAGTTCGTTTAGATAGTCGGAAAAAGCCTCGACCACGCGCTCATACACATCGCGCTTGAAGGGCACGATTTCGGCGATCAGCCGGTCGGGCTCCTGCCATTTCCAGCGGGTGAATTCCGGGTGGTCGGTTTCGATGTTGATCTGATCGTCGGCGCCGGTGAAGCGCAGCAGGAACCATTTCTGTTCCTGCCCGCGATAGCGTCCTTTCCAGATGTGGGGCACGATGTCATGGGGCAGGTCATAGGGCAGCCAGCCCTCGGTTTCGGCGATGACTTCGACCAGATCAGCTGTGACCCCGGTTTCTTCGCACAGCTCGCGCAGGGCCGCGACGCGGGGGTCTTCGCCCTTGTCCACACCGCCCTGCGGCATTTGCCAGGCGTCCGCGTGGCGGTCGTTGCGCTGTCCCACGAAGATCTTGCCTTCGGCATTCATCAGCATCAGCCCGACGCAGGGGCGATAGGGCAGTTTGGCGATTTCTTCGGGGGTCATGCGCGGCCTCATCGGGTTGTTCCGCCCACCTCTAGCAATCACCGGCGCCACAGCAAAGAGGGTGACGTGGGGTTTCGCGTGACAAAGTTGACGCGAACGTCAATCTAGCGGGCAAATTCAGGAGGGAGAGTTCCGCCATGACTGCGTACCCGAATATGCTGGCCCCGCTGGATCTGGGCTTTACCACGTTGAAAAACCGCGTGTTGATGGGCTCGATGCATACGGGGCTTGAGGAGACCGGCGACTGGAACCGGGTGGCCGAGTTCTATGCGGATCGGGCGCGGGGTGGCGTAGCCTTGATGGTGACAGGCGGGATAGGTCCGAACATTGAAGGCTCGGTCCTGCCGGGGGCCTCGATGATGGTGAGCGACAAGGACGTGGCGCACCATTCCATCGTGACGCAGCGCGTACATGAAGCGGGCGGCAAGATCGCGATGCAGATCCTGCACGCGGGGCGCTATGCCTACGGGCCGAAATGCGTGGCCCCCAGCCCGGTGAAATCGCCGATCTCTCCGTTCCCGCCCACTGAGCTGGATGAAGAGGGCATCGAGAAGCAGATCAGCGATATCGTCAACGCAGCCGTACTGGCGCAAAAGGCGGGCTATGACGGGGTCGAGATCATGGGGTCCGAGGGGTACTTTCTGAACCAGTTCCTTGTGACCCATACCAACAAGCGCACCGACCGCTGGGGCGGGTCTTATGAGAACCGGATGCGTCTGCCGATAGAGGTCGTGCGCCGCACGCGTGAGGCGGTGGGCACCGATTTCATCATCATCTACCGGCTGTCGATGATCGATCTGGTCCCCAACGGCTCGACCCATGACGAGGTGGTTCAACTGGCGCAGGAGATCGAAAAGGCCGGGGCCACGATCATCAATACCGGGATCGGCTGGCACGAGGCGCGGATTCCCACAATTGCCACCAGCGTGCCGCGTGCGGCCTTTGCCTGGGTGACCAAGAAGCTGATGGGCAAGGTGGGGATACCGGTGATCACATCAAACCGGATCAACACGCCCGAGGTGGCCGAAGAGGTTCTGTCGACCGGTTGCGCCGACATGGTCTCGCTGGCCCGCCCGATGCTGGCGGATGCAGATTTCGTCAACAAGGCGATGGCAGATCAGGCGGCAAAGATCGCGCCTTGCATTGCCTGCAATCAGGCCTGTCTGGATCACACGTTCAGTGGCAAGCTGACCTCATGCCTCGTGAACCCGCGCGCCTGTCATGAGACCGAACTGGTGATTGAACCAGCAAAAACGCGCAAATCCATTGCCATTGTGGGTGCAGGCCCTGCCGGTCTGTCGACCGCAATGATCGCGGCCCAGCGCGGTCACGACGTCACCCTGTTCGACCGCGCTGATGAGGTCGGCGGGCAGCTGAACATGGCCAAGCAGGTGCCGGGGAAAGAAGAATTCTGGGGACTGGTCGACTGGTACCGCACCATGATGGATGATCTGGGCGTGAAGGTGGAACTGAACCGCGAGGTTGGCGCAGATGACCTGACCGGCTTTGACGAGGTAGTCATCGCCACCGGCGTAAGACCGCGTGATCCGCAGATACCGGGGGAGGATCGGGACAACGTGCTGAGTTACATCGACGTGCTGCGCGGCAAGGCCGAGGTTGGCAAGACTGCTGCCGTGATCGGGGCCGGTGGCATCGGCTTTGATGTGTCCGAGTTTCTGCTGGAAGAGGGTCACAGCGCCACGACCGACCTGCCGCTATGGATGAAGGAATGGGGCGTGACGGACCCGGCTGAACACCGTGCGGGGTTGGCGCCCGAGGGGCCGCAACCCAGCGCCCCCGCGCGTCAGGTCACCTTGTTGCAGCGCAAGAAACAGGCGCACGGCAAAGGTCTTGGCAAAACCACAGGCTGGATTCACCGGGCAACACTGAAGATGAAGAACGTCAAATTCGTGGGTGGCGTGAATTATGAGCGCATCGACGATGACGGCTTGCATGTCAGCTTTGGCGAAGAGCGCGCGGACCCGACGGTGATCGCGGCCGACACCATCGTGCTGTGTGCCGGTCAGGTGTCCGAACGGTCACTGGCGGACGCGCTGATCGAGCGGGGCATCACCCCCCATGTGATCGGGGGTGCGGATGTCGCCGCCGAACTGGACGCCAAGCGCGCGATCAATCAGGGCACGCGGCTGGCAGCGGAATTCTGATCGCCCGGTTTAACGTTTCCCAGTCGGACAGCGCGAGTTTGGCACCCAATGCGCCAAAGGCCGTTGCAAAACTCCGCTTGATCCACGTCTTCACCGTTGGACGGCGGATCACGTGGTCGCGGGCTAGAACGGCACCCTTCGGCAGGCAAGGACGGCGATGGTGAAAACGGATTTCTTGACCCCGTCTGTGGTCACAAAAATGCCATTCTAAGATGAACAGAAACGCATAATTGCGCGGAAAACGCAGTATCGCAGGGTTCAGGACCGGTTTGGAAACTACTGTTTCCGCGTTTCTCATACGCAAACGATCCGATTCAAATCCCTGATATTATCCCATGTATGCCCCGATTCCGCCCAGATTCAGAGCGATAGTCGGGTTGGAAATCAATATCTGGGGAACGAGTATGGACCGACTGACCGAAATGGAAGCCTTCGCCAATGTGGTGGACCAGGGTGGCTTCACCGATGCGGCCAAGAAGATGGGCATCTCCAAATCGGCCGTGTCCAAACACGTCTCGAGCCTCGAAGCGCGTCTGGGGGCCCGGTTGCTGAACCGCACCACGCGCCGGGTGTCGCCGACGGAAATCGGCCTGGCCTATTATGACCGCGCACGTCGCGTTCTGAATGATGCGGGTGAAGCAGATTCGCTGGTCACATCGATGCAATCGGCCCCGTCTGGACTGCTGCGCATCAGCGTTGCCACGGATTTCGGCGTCAATCATCTGTCACCGGTCCTGTCCGATTTCCTGGCCGTCTACCCCGACATCACCGTGAACATGGTTCTGAACAACCGCTATGTCGAACTGATTTCCGAAGGATTTGACGTGGCCGTGCGCATCGGCGAGCTGGAAGACAGCACGTTGCGCGCCCGCAAGTTGACCGAAACGGTCAAACGCATGGTTGCCGCGCCCAGCTATATCGAACGGTTCGGACGCCCGCAGAAGATCGACGATCTGAACGAACACAAGTTGCTGCACTATTCCAGCCAGTCGTCAGGCAATGTCTGGAAGCTGACCGCACCGTCCGGTGAAAAGCGTCAGGTGCGCACCGCGGGCTGGCTGAGCGTGAATGACGGACAGTCGCTGCTGAACGCGGCTATCTCAGGGCTGGGGATCGCGTATCTGCCCAGCTATCTTTATGCCGAGGCGTTGAAATCGGGGCAGGTTGTCGATGCCATGCCGTCCCTGCCGGACGAGGTACAAGGCATTTACGCCGTTTACCCGCCCGGCCGCTTCACACAACCCAAAGTCCGGGCCTTCATCGATTTCCTGGTCGATGCGTTCGAAGACAAAAGCCCGATGGATTGGTAGTTTCTCCCTGAAGACCAACCTTTGGCCCGCATGTCAAAGTGCGGGCCTTTTTTTATGAACCGATCACCGTCAGACCCATGGATCGCGCGGAAGAGCGCAGGCTTTCCATCAATACGTTCTGGCCCGGCGGCGGCGTTTCGGCATTGCGCGCCAGCAATGCGATATCGCGATTTGCATTGGGAATGGACAGCGGTCGCAGGCGCACCTCGTCGCGGTAGATCCCCTGTCTGCGAGCATAAAGATCAGGCAGTACCGCAACCCCAACACCCGAAGCCGCCATCAGAACAATGGAATCAAGCGTCGTGCCTTCATACTCATCCGAAACCACACCTCCGCATTCCGCTGCCAGCGCATAGACGATGCGCGACAGGCGGTGGCTTTGGTCAAGGGTCAGGAACAGCCGGTTCTGCAAGTCGGCGGCACTGACGCCCTGGGGGTCCTGCGCCAGAACGTCGTCAACGGCCACCGCGACCCAGAGGGGTTCGTTGAACAAGCGGTGTTGCACGGTATTGGGGTGATCCTCGGGCGTTGACAGGATCAGGTCAAATCGACCGGATTTCAGGCCCTGTTCCAGATCGCGGGTGTTTTCCTCGCGCACGACAATGCGTAATCCGGGGCGCAGGCGGTGCACCTCTTTGATGGCTTGCGGCAACAGGTATGGCCCGATCGAAGGCAAAACGCCTAACCGCAACCTTCCTCCAACCGGCATATCGTTGGTCATGGCGTGGCGCAGGTCCTTGACCTCGGCAAGGATCCTTTGCGCGCGCGAGATGAACTCTTCCCCCTTTGTGGTCACCTGAATTCCGCCGCGATTGCGGTCAAAGATCCGAACGCCAAGCTCTTGTTCTACGGTTGCAATTTGCGCCGACAGGCTGGGTTGGCTGACATTCAGCACTTCGGCGGCCAAACTGAACCGTCCGAGGCGGCTGACCGTGACGATGTATTCCAATTGGCGCAGGGTTGGGCGCATTTCATAACCTGAAACTATATTAAACTTAACAAGATAGTATTTGGCGATATCAATTTTGCAAGGCACCTAGCCCTGAAACGAGGGATCAGGAGTCAAGTATGCCCGGAGTGATCGAGACGCTGTCCAGCAACCTGCTGGTGCCCACCATTTTGTTTTTTGCCCTAGGGCTTTTGGCCGCTTTTGTGCGCAGCGATTTGTCTATCCCGGCGGGCGCGGCCAAGTTCATGTCGCTTTACCTGCTGTTGGCCATCGGGTTCAAAGGCGGTGCCAGCCTGGCCGCGCACGGCATCCATTTGCAACTGTTCCTGACCCTGCTGGGCGGCGTGGCCCTGTCCTTTACCATCCCCTTCGTGGCCTTTGCCCTGCTGAGGATGATGACACGGCTGGATGCGTTGAACGCTGCGGCGGTCGCAGGGCATTACGGGTCGATTTCGATTGTCACCTTTGTCACCGCCACCAGTCTGCTGGATCTGGTAGGTCTTGCCCATGACGGGTTCATGGTAGCGGTGGCGGCAGCGATGGAGGTACCGGCCATTCTGTCGGCGCTGTGGCTGGCGCACAAGACCGGCGGAAATGGCGTCAAGGATGACAAGCTGTGGCGTGATCTGCTGGCCAATGGATCAATTGTGCTGCTGACCGGGGCGTTCCTGATCGGGGCCATAACCGGGGGTGAAGGCATGCAGATGATCGCGCCTTTCATCGTCACGCCTTTCACCGGCATCCTGTGCCTGTTTCTGCTGGATATGGGGCTTTCGGCGGGGCGTAGCCTGATCAGCAATCGCGACAAACTGTCGGTTGGCCTGTTCGCCTTTGGCGTATTGATGCCCTTGATCGGCGCGCTGATGGCCTGGGCCGTCGGTGCGGTAATCGGATTGCCGCAAGGCAGCCTGTTCCTGTTCATGGTGCTGTCGGCCTCGGCGTCTTATATCGCGGTTCCGGCCGCCATGAAAATCGCACTGCCAAAGGCCGAGGCCGGGATTTATCTGACCCTGTCGCTGGGTGTGTCCTTTCCGTTCAACATCACAGTCGGATTGCCGCTGTACCTGTGGTGGGTCAGTTGACGAGCAAGACCGCCTCGACCCGGCGGTTCAGCTCTCGCCCTTCGGGGGTTGCGTTCGATGTGAGCGGGGACAGATAGCCGACGCCCTGTGCCTCGATCCGGTCGGCGGCCACGCCATGCGCATCAATCAGACGGGTGCGGACGGACTCGGCCCGACTTTTGCTGACCGCAATATTGGCCTGCAACGCGCCGGTGTCATCGGTGTGCCCCACCAGCGCCAGGCGCATCTTGGGATTTTCGGCCAGATATCCGGCCAGCAGGGTCAGAGAGGCATAAGTCCCCTCGTCCAGCGCAACCTCACCGGTTGGGAAATGCAGATCGTCCAGTATCACGTGACCCGATGTTGCCAGTGCTTCGAGCAGCCCGCCCGACCCCTCGACAGCCTGTTCGATCACGACCGGAACAGGGTCCGGTGCATTCTGGGGCGTGACGCGGATCATCTGGACATACCCGTCCGGGGGGTTGCGGCTGACCAGCAGGCTGAGGGCAACAGACCCCTTGGTGGCCGACAGGAAACGGTAATCCTGAATGGCGACATACATGTCCGGGGTCGGAACGACCTCGGTGCCAAAGCGGAAGTCGAACCCGCCACAGGCGCGGGCATCACATTCGAACAGAATCTTGTAGCCCTGAGCCTCGATCTGGTCGCGCAGCGGGGCCAGTAGCTGGAGGGTTGTGCTGGAGCCCGCCTGAAGCCGCCACGTGTAGCGTTCAACCCGGCCTTCGAGGGTGTCAGCAGGCACCGCGCCATTCGCAAAAGGCCCCGTTGGCAGGTCATAGCTGTCCAACGGCGAGGTGCGGTCGCTGATCTGGCGGGCGCTGGCTGGCAGGGTCAGGTCCTGCGCCAGAACCGGCCCCGCAAAAAGCGTGGCAATGAGGGCGGCTGACCGGATCATCGAAACTGCGCGTGATACTCGGGGTTGGGCACCATTGCCGTGGCGCTGGCCACCCGGTTGGACATGTTGAAGAACCCGGCAACATTGGCAATGTCCCAGATATCGCGGTCGGTAAAGCCTGCATCGCGCAGTTTCTGGCGGTCGGGTTCTTCGATCTCGGCGCTGGCGGTTGTCATTTTGGCGGCAAAGTCCAGCATCGCGCGCTGCCGGGGCTCGATCGGTGCAACACGGTAATTCATCACCAGCATCTCACCCAGTTGCGGGTTGCCCGAAAGCTGCCGCACCGCGGCACCATGCGCGACCAGACAGTAGAAGCACTTGTTGATCGACGAAACGACCACGGCAATCATCTCGCGCTCCAGCTTGGACAGGCCGCTGTCGGCCAGCATCAGATCGTTATACATAGCCGTGAACGTGTTCAGCTTGTCGATGTCGAAGGCGTTTGCCTTTAGCACATTCGGCACCATGCCCAGCTTTTCGACACAGATATCGAAATATTTCTGCGTTTCCGGCGGCAGCGGATCGACCATGGGCAGGTTCAGCGCGGTGGGCATGTCTTTCTGTGTCATGGCGACCCCTTTTGCTCAGACAAGGTGACGGTAATGGTATTCGCTGGCGATCTCCATCCCGAGGGCGCGATAGAGACCATTGGCACCTTCATTGGCCTTGGTGCAGATCACACTGAGGCTTTGTGCGCCGTTGTCACCTGCCCAAATCGCCGCGGCGCGCATGGTCCACTGACCCAGCCCCTGACGGCGGTGCGCGGGCAGGATTTCAAGCGCATGAAGCATCGCGACATCATCGTGCATCGCTACGAAGGCTGCACCGCTGGGCTTGTCGTTGTGGCGCAGAAGCAAACCGGTTTTGGGACCCTTCGCGCGCTCCATCACCGTCAGACGTTCGGGCCCGATCCCACCGGCCGCCCAGATTTCGCGCATGATTTCAAGCGGCTCCCAGACCGAAAACACCATGACCGGAGGGATCGGTTGATCGGTGAGGCGAGAGACGGGGCACGTATAGATGTTGACCGGATCAAGGATGTCATATCCCCGTTGCGCCAGCTTTGCATCCAGCGCCTCATCCCCCGGACGCAGGCAGAAGATGGATTTCTGCCCCATGGCCTGCATCGCGGCCTCGGCCGCGTCGATATCGGCATCGCTGGCCGGGGCCAGTGCATTGGCCGCAGAAACACGCGAGCCACCGCCCTGCCCTTCGCGCAGCTGAAACGGCCCCAGCCTGCGATACCGCGCGGCAGGCCATGTGCCGTCGACGATGTCAGCCCAGTCGCCGCTCAAAGCGCAAGCTCTTTCGCCAGACGGGTCATGGCCGCGTCAATCCGGCTGCCATCGGTGCCGCGCACCACCACGTTGGCCCCAAAGGCCCCGTTGATCTGAAACGGATAGCAACCGATGGACAGATCGCTGAAATCCTCGGCCAGCGCAGACAGGTTTGCGGCGATATCGCCTTCGCCCCGGTCCACGCGCAGGGTTTGCGACAACAAGGGGCTGCCACCGGTCAGCGTGGGCAGGACGCTGGCGACCATAGCCTGAAACACCAGCGGCACCCCGGCCATCACATGCACGTTCTTCAGGGTGAAACCCGGCGCCGTCGAGACCGGATTGTCGATCAATGTCGCGCCATCCGGGATACGCGCCATGCGCAGGCGGGCGGCGTTCAGTTCCAGCCCGGACTTGTCGTAATGCGCCTGCAACAGCGCGCGCGCGTCGTCGCGAACGTCAATCGGGGTGTCGAAGGCGCGCGCAATGCAATCGGCGGTGATATCGTCATGGGTCGGGCCAATGCCGCCGCTGGTAAAGACGGTGTCGTGGCTGTCAGACAGCGCTTTGACCGCCGCTTCGATGGCGGGGGCGTCATCGCTGACGATGCGAACCTCTTTCAGATCAATGCCGTGTTTTGCCAGCTCCTGCGCCAGATAATGCATGTTTGCATCGCGGGTGCGGCCCGACAGGATTTCATCCCCGATCACCAGCATTGCTGCGGTTGGATTGGCCATGGCGCGGACTCCTCTTGATCGTCTTCAGGGGCAGGTATAGGCCCTGAGACATGCGTTTTGGAACCCCTCTTGTCCCCGCCCGCCTGATCCGTCGCTACAAACGCTTTCTGGCCGATTGCAGGCTGGACGACGGGCGCGAAGTCACCGCCCATTGCGCCAATCCGGGATCCATGATGGGGTTGGCTGAACCGGGCCAGTTGATCTGGTTGGAGCCCAATGACGACCCTAAGAAAAAGCTGAAATTCGGCTGGCGGCTGGTGGATCACGAAAACGGGCATTTCACCGGGGTCGATACTTCCGTCCCGAACCGGGCCTTGCGGGCAGCACTTGAGGCGCGCGAGATCCCCGAGCTGGCCGCTTATGAAACCGTCCGACCCGAAGTGAAATACGGGCAAAACAGCCGTATCGACTTCCTGCTGAGCGGCCCCGGTCTGCCAGATGCCTATGTCGAGGTCAAAAGCGTGACCCTTTCCCGTCAGCCCGGTCTGGCCGAGTTCCCCGACAGCGTCACCGCCCGCGGCACCAAACATCTGGGCGAGCTGGCACAGATGGCAACGCAGGGGCACCGGGCGATCATGCTGTACCTGGTGCAACGCACCGATTGCGACCGGTTCGCGCTGGCCGCGGATATCGACCCGTCCTATGCAGCAGCGTTCGAGGCGGCACAGGCTATGGGCGTAGAGCGGATGATCTGCGGGACGCGGATATCACCGGATGGGGTTTGGGTTGACACGAGTGAAACCCGGTTTGGTGTCTGATGGCTCTGAATGGGTGCGAGGCGCCCAGAGTGGACATCGTCTTTAGCAAGTTGGTCTGAAGAGGCTTATCAACTATTGTCGAGTGCATGTCGAACAATGGACTACATTTGCAACGAAAGTTGGCGGCAATACTGGCCGCTGATGTCGTCGGGTATTCGGCACTCATGCATAACGATGAGCAAGCAACACTGCAAATGCTCGATCATCTGGAAACCGACATCGTCACTCCAACAATAGTGGGCCAATCAGGTCGGATCGTGAAAAGCGTGGGCGATGGTTGGTTGGTTCGATTTGACAGTGCGGCACAAGCTGTGACTGCAGCAATTCAGATACAGGAACAATTGGCTGAGCACCCGTTAATGAAAGTGCGGATCGGCGTTCATGTTGGGGATATTACAGAAAAAGCCGACGACATACTGGGTGACGGTGTAAACATTGCTGCGCGGCTTGAGAGCATTGCTCCATCCGGCGGCATCGCTATTTCTGAACCAGTACACTTGAACCTTGACCGCACTCTGGCGGCTGCTTTCGAATCTGTCGGGAAGAAGAAGCTTAAGAACATCGAGCGCAGCCTAGATGTCTGGATGCATCATGGACTGTACGCGGCACCCACGCATAGAGCAGTTTCTTTCGCTGAAACGAACTTGCCAAGGCTCTCCATTTATCCCGTCTCATGCCGCGACCAACGCGTTGAACTAAAGGAAATGGCCGCAGCTCTGACTTCGGATTTCGGTTCCTATTTTCGAACAATCAACTGGTTGAATGCAGCGGTATCCTCGACGGAACCATCAAAGGGATATGCACTTCGTAGCGTGCTACGTGGATACGGGGATCGATTGCGTCTGGAAGCCCGCTTACATGATCCTTCTGATTCTGAAATCTGGACCGAGAAGTTCGATGGGGTGGTCGAAGCCATCTTCGATTGGCAAGATGAGGTGGTAGAAAAGCTGTTGGACGCCGTAAGCGGAACCTTGATCGAGTTTGAGACCGCAAAGCTTTCGGTACTGCCTGAAAACGAACTAACTGCCGAGCAATGCGTCCTGAAGGGTATGATCGCTTGGTCTGGTGCCGGGATCGACAGCTACGAAGAAACGTTATCGTATCAAGCCAAGGCGATTGAAGCCAAACCAACTCTCACGGCCGCCTATGCCGAAGCTATTTGGACAATGAATGGCGCGAGGACTTACAATCTGCGTTGCGAACTGTCGACCTACTACGAGAAACTGCCATCTTGGATTGAGGCCGGGCGACGCATGGCAGGTCAAAACCCAACGCTTGATCTGAGTGTCGCCGTGGCTGACTATAATGTGGACGGGAATGCAGATAAGTTGTCCGTGGCGCTTGAACAAATCCAGAAAAGAGCACCGTTAGATGCCCGCCTTCATTTGTTTATGGGGTGGGGGTATAATTGGGCTGGGTTTCCTGAAATGGCACTAAGCTGCTTTCAAACGGCGCTTCGCTTGGGCCGGTATGGGGCTGTTTTCGTGGGCGCTTCAGGAGGTGCCGCCACTTCTTGCGTAATGCTCGGCCGAGACCGTGATGCCATCGCCTATGCAGAAGCAGGTATGCGATTCTCAAAGGATTATGCCGCTCTTCACAGCACGAGAGCTGCTGCACACGCAATGCTTGGGGAAACTGAAAAAGCGTCTGCAGCTTTGATGCAGATGCTGCAATTGGAACCTAGCGAAACGATCTCGAGGTGGCGTAGCAACGTGGATTATGGTGGTTCAGAAGGCGCTGAACGTTATTTTGAGGCGCTTCGACGGGCAGGGATGCCAGAATAGCGGCGCTGAAAACGGATTGTGCTGGCAAACACGTCCTCAAAGCCCGTAAAACCGTCAGTTCGCCCAGGTCCTGATTTTGCGCCCGTAGCGAATGCCGGCAATGTGGGTTGCACCCGCAGCACCCAGAACACCTTGTGAATCTCGGCCCTGGCCGCATTCACAAGAAAGTTCTACGGATTTCCCAAGTTAAGATGGCTTTGATGCCAAATATCGAGTGGCTGCGGAAAACAACTCTGCCTGTGAACTGACGCCCAGCTTGGAGTAGGCGTTGTGGCGATGCACTTTGACTGTACCTTCGGTGATCCCGAGAAATGCGGAAGCAGAGCCGGCTGAGTGGCCTTGCAAAACAAGGCGCACGACCTCGGCTTCTCTTGGGCTTAACCTGTCCGCACCAAAAGTGGCCAACCGTTCCTCAACCTGATTCAGGGCTTCCGGTTGTCTTTCGGCACCCCTCAGGTTCCAGTTTCGGATCACGGCGGCCGACAGGGTCTTATGGATGGAATTGATCTTCGCGACATCCTCAGGGGTAAACCGGGGCTGACGGGCGCCTCGCGACAGGGATATTACGACCCAGTCCCCGCTGTTTAGCCTTATCAGCACCCCCAACTCATCGCTGATCCGAACCTTGCGATAAAAGGTCCGGTAGTACTCTGAACGAAAGAACGCCTCATTGACTAAATCGGCGAGACGGTAAGCGCCGGGTTCTTTTCCCGATCTACACGCTTGCGAAAACGGATCCAGCAGGTATGGGCCGGTTGCATAAAACTGAATTGATATGGCCGCCTGCACGTCGTCGAGATCGTGATAGAGCGAGACAGGTGGTGCTTGATCCTGATAGCGCGTGAGGACCATCGATTCAAAACTGACATGCAGTTCCAACATCTTCCTCAGAGCTGTTGGGAAGAAGTCTGTTTCCAACCGCTCCAACAAGATTGCGTAGGTCTCATCCCACTTGGCCGACGAGATGTCGCCGCTATCTGGTAACATAGCCAATTCCTATACCTAAAGATATATATCCTACCGCAAATTTACAGTGATGGCCATTCGATTCCATTGTTGATGTCAGAACGCTCGCCCGGGGTGCTGACTGTGCCTCGTCACCAAAGCCTCTCCGGACGTGAAAATTCAGGGCGGAATCCTGCAACAAGGAGGAGAAACAATGAAACCGCATTTTGGCCTTTCGGCTGTTGCCATTGCCTCAAACCTCGCGATCGCTTTTCCGGCTTCAGCCGAAGACCTCTCAATCTACAATTGGGCTGATTACTTTGGTGAAACGACAGTTTCGGACTACGAAAAGGAGACCGGCACACATGTCAGCCTGGACTATTACGATTCAAACGAAGTTCTGGAAACCAAGCTGCTGACAGGGGCGTCAGGTTACGATGTCGTTTTCCCCGCCGCGTCCAATGCGCAACGAGAGTTTCAGGCCGGGGCGTTGCATCCGATCGACCCCGCGCGCCTGAGCAACTACGGCAATCTCAATCCGAAAATTCTGGCGTCGCTCGACAGTATACCCGGTGCCCGGCAATTGGGCGTACCTTACACTTGGGGCACAGTAGGGCTTGCCTACAATCCAACCATGATCAAAGAGCGACTGGGCACGGATGTCATCACATCCTGGGACGTTCTTTTTGATCCTCAGATCGCCGCCAAGCTTGCCGACTGTGGGATTGCCGTGCTGGACTCACCGGTAGAAATGGTCTCAGTGGCGCTGAACTATCTCGGGGCTGACCCGTACTCCGATGACCCCGCCGATCTCGACAGGGTTCAGGACCTCTTCGAGGCCGTCACGCCGTCCATTCGTTATTTTCACAACCAGAAAGCATCTACAGATTTGCCCGGTGGAGATGCCTGTTTGGCAGTGATGTACAGTGGTGATGCCGGCATAGCTCAGGCCCGCGCCATGGAGTCCGGCAATGGTGTCGAAATTCTGTATACAATTCCGAGCGAAGGCACTTTGATGTGGATCGACCTCATGTCCATTCCGGTGGATTCAACACGGGCGGATGAGGCATATCGATTCATTGACTACATGCTGCGGCCTGATGTCATCGCAGGAGTGTCCAACTACGTCTATTTTGCGAATGCGAACTCCGCAGCAGATACGTTCGTAGATGAAGCCATTCTGACCGACCCGGGAATCTACCCGGATGAGGCGACATTGAGACGGCTCTTCCCTGATCTGAGTGTCGGCGCGAAAACGCTGCGCAATCGCAACCGTCTTTGGACGAATGTAAAATCCGGCACCTGAACCCTGCCAAGCCCGGCAAAGGCGGGAAAGAATTGCAACACCCCGCCACTCGGGCAGCAATCATCAAAATGAACGGAGCCAATAATGGTGACTTCAACCGACCGCGCCTTTCTGGCGCAAAACGAAATGGGCATGGGGTATGAGCCGACCTTTAGCGGAGCGACAAGTCTGTTCCGGCGACAATATTCCCGCAATCTGGAGAGCGCGGATATGGTCACGTGGGGCGTTCCCTATGATCTCTCTGTGACCAATCGCCCGGGATGCAGGTTCGGGCCACGTGCCATTCGTGCTGTATCGACCAACCTCGCCTGGGATGGTGGGCCCTGGCCCTGGAGGTTTGATCCCTTCGAAATCCTGAACATGGTTGATTACGGCGATTGTGATATCGACCCAGGCTTTCCAGAGCAGATTGCGCTGCAAATTCAGGACCAAGCGCGGGAAATCCTGAAATCCGGTGCCTTTCTTCTGACGATGGGTGGAGATCACTCGGTCACCTATCCGATCCTGAAGGCGCAGGCAGAACGCCACGGCCCCATTTCGCTGATCCAGATTGATGCCCATTCGGATACATGGGAAGAACACCCAAAGCGGATCGACCATGGTTCAATGTTCTACCATGCCACTGTCGAAGGCATCATATCCCCTGAGACGTCAGTGCAGGCAGGCATGCGCACGCTGAATGAAAAGACTCACGGGTTCACGGTACTCGACGCAAATTGGGTTCACGAGAACGGGATTGATGCAACGGTTGCGCGCATCAAAGAGACAGTAGGAGACCGGCCTGCTTACCTGACCTTCGATATTGACGCGCTTGATCCGGCATTCGCGCCCGGAACCGGAACGCCGGTATGCGGAGGACTGTCTACCTATCAAGGGCAGTCTTTGGTACGCAAGCTCGACGGGGTCAACCTTGTCGGGGCCGATCTCGTCGAAGTCTCCCCTCCGTACGATCATGCAGAGATTACAGCTTTGGCCGGTGCATCGCTCTTGCTGGATATGGTTTGCTTAATAGCAAAGGCGCGAAAATAACGGATAAAGAGATGGCTTGTGAGTGATGCCGCCGCCCAAAACTCATTCGCACAGCGATCGGGGCCGTGCAACACGTCAGACGTCCAAGCGAAATGGTCGAAAAGTTGCATGTGGCGCGGTGAACCAGTTTCTATTTGGGCGACGGTAGAAATCGTGCAGATCAATGATCCATCCAGGACAAAGGGTGACAGTCAAATGTCGGTCAGACCTTGGTTTCCATAGATCGAGCCGCGCGTTTTGCAACTTTCTCAGCGGCCTCCAGAGCGCCTTCAAGATATCCGCCGAACCCGTGCGCGGTTTCGGTTGAGCAGAGATGGACACCTCGTGCTGCAAGGCTGTTAAGGATCGAAGGCAAGCCGTAGCTTGGGTGGAAGCGAGCCGGAACATGATCCTGCATGCGGGAGATTTCCGCGATTGTTGCCCAATCCTGCAGTTCCAGATCAAGGGGTTGCGCCATCTTGGGGCCAAACATGGCCGTGAGTTGCGCCAAGGCCTGGTCCATCATGGCTTCTTTGTGTGTCGCGCGCATATCGGCGGGGTATCCGACGAATCCGAACAGTGCATAAGGTCCTCCCTTCATGGGGGAGGCATCATGAATTTCGACCATGGGGCCGCGGTGGCTCATCGCGTCACCTGAAAGCCCAGCGTTGCGCCAATGGGGCTCATCGTAAACCGCGAGAATCTTGGCTTGCCCGGCCATCCAGGTCGGAATGTTTTTCAAGGCTTGGATCTGATCCGCATCCAGCGCTGGTTCAAAATTGACGGTATCCGCAATCACCCGCGGCGGGATGGCCAGCATGATCTGTCTGGCTTCGACAGAATAAGGTCCGCCGTCATGGTCGAGAAATGCGGTGATCTTGCCGGGAGAATGCCGGACCGATCTGAGTCTGGTATGTGTCAGGATACGCCCTGCACCCAGCGATCCGGCAAGCGCGCCGGTCAGGGCACCCATGCCTCCGGCCAGCCGGTAGGAACCCTGCATCGACGCATAGCCGCGGGCGCGTTGGACAGCGCCGGACTGGTCCTGATACATCTGATCCCCGGTTGAATACTGTTCGAAGACCGGGATGTCGAAACGCTGCGCCAAGGCGGCCATACGCGGCTGGCCGGGCCAGAACCAGGCCGGGCCAAGGTCGAATTTTCCACCCGACAGCTCTTTGGTCAGGATGCGCCCGCCGAGGCGGTTCTGCGCCTCGATCAGAAGGAAATCTGCACCCCTCTGCGTCAGGTGGTCCGCGAGGGTGAGGCCAGACAGGCCGCCGCCAACGATGAGAATATCCGTTTGCATCAGAATGTCTCCCCCATGGGTCTGAGATCCAGTTCGTGAGTCCAGGTGGATCTTGGCTGGCTGGCGAGCGCGAGATAGGTGTCTGCGATATCTGCCGGTTGCATCATCCGCGACGGATCCATGCTGTGCAGATCCCGGCTGGCTTTTGTATCGACGATCCCGTCAAGGATCACATGCACGACGTGCACACCTTTGGGTCCATATTCCCGGGCCAGTGACTGGGTCAATGCCCGCAGACCTGCCTTGGCCGAAGCGAAAGCCGAGAAGTTCTTGCCACCGCGCAGGCTGGCCGTGGCGCCAGACACGATGAAGGTGCCGCCCCCGGTGTCGGCCATCGCGGGCAAAACACCTTGCGCCAGAATGACCGCTGACAGGACCATGGAACGCCAGGTCGCCTCGAAGTCATCCGTGCTTGTCTCCTCGAAGGGCGAGATGACAAGGTTCGCCGTGTTGTGGACCACAAGCTTGGGCGGGCCATGGGTGCAGATCATGTCCCGGAGCTTTGCCCTGCTCCAGTGCTGTTCGGTCAGATCGACAGCCAGCGTGGTACTGGCGCCTTGCGGCACGGTCCGGTTCAGGCCAAAGGCCGAATATCCGTTCTGAGCAAATGACGTGACCAGCGTCTGTCCAAGGCCGGGGCCGGCACCGGCGACGATCGCGAGAGGTTTGTCCATTGTCCTATCCTTGGGTCGGGATGATTGGCGGTTGCGCCAGGTGGTCGGATTTGATCCAAAGACGGGCACCTTCCGACCCGGCCGTGGCGTTGAGCGCCATACCCGGTGGCAGACGCAGCCATGAGTTCTTCTGGAAGACCTCTCCGCCTTCGGTGAAGCTGCCGTCGATCACCAGTGCCTCGAACCCCTTGTGCCCGGTCACGTTTACATGTGCCGATGCGTCCCAGACCTCGATCCGGACCCGTTCACGGGAATCCTCAAAGAGCGGGATTTCGGATATGCCATCTGCAACCGGGCGCGGGTCCTGCGCGTTTGTGTCGATTGTCAGCTGTGTGCGGTCCTCCGGGTCGAACTGCCAAAGCTTGACCAGGATCGTTGCCCCGTCCGCCGCGCTTGGCGTATGCGAGGTGGTCGGCGGATTGCGCACATAGGTGCCAACGGGAAAATCCCCGTGTTCGTCCTGAAAGACGCCATCGAGCACCAGAAACTCTTCGCCCCCTGTATGTGTATGGGCTGAAAAGGCGCTGCCCGGTGCATAGCGAACAATTGTTGTTGCCCGTGCAACCTCATCGCCGATCCTATCCAGCATCCGCCGGTCGACACCTTTCATAGGTGAGGCGATCCACGGTTCATTTTCCGAATGGACAACCGCACGTTCATCAAAGTTTGCGTTGAATTCCATCTTCTTGTCCTTTTCTCAAAGGTTGAACTTCATGCCGACGGCGATTGGCACGACCCGCTTGCCGTACCGGCGTTCCAGTGCGTTCGTCGCACGCCACCCGGTACAGTGGCCGGGCATGATCAGGTCGACGTCGAATTGCGCAAAGTCGGCGACGGTCTGGTCGATGATCTTTTCATTGCCACCGGCAAGGTGAAAGCCGCCGGTCAGGCCATGGATCGGCACGCCGGGAAAATCGCGCTGAGCGGCATGAAGGACGTTGACGATACCCCCATGTGAACAGGCAGAAAATACCACCAGACCTTTGCCCGCGATATTCACCGCGACATAGCGTTCGTCCATGAGCAGCGGGTCGTCTTCCCAACCCGCGCCGTCTTCGGTGCGGCGGACATGGCCCGGAAACCCGACCTCGTAATCCGTGACACGGGGAATTTCGCCCGAAATATAGAGCATATCGTCCAACACGCTGACCGGTTGATCCGTGACAACGGGTGTTGCGCCCTGCGCAGCCAGTTCTTCGGGTGTGGCGATTTCTTGTATTTCGATCAGTTCTCCTGACGAAAGCGGAAAAGCACGTTTTCGGAACATTCCGGGATGCAGATAAACCGGTAACTCGCCGGTCCGGCCGTCCTTGCGGATCAGATCGATGGCCGCTGGAATACCGCCCGCATGATCCCAATGGCCATGCGACAGAGCGATCGCGTCGATGGTGCCAAAGGATGTTCCAAGCCGCGACGCGTTGTATTCGACGGCAAAATCGACCGGCCCGGCGTCAAAGAGCAATGTATGTTCCGTCTCGCCGCGCCGGGCTGTGATGATCAACGCCAGGCCGTGATTTGCACAACATTGACCGGCACCCGAGATCTGCTCCATCCCGGCGTTGTGGAGATTGTCCCACTCATGGGTGAACCCCTCGGGCACGCTGGACAGGCTGTCCGTCCGGTTGTCGATGAGAACAAGAATCTCGACACTGTCGATGGGTTGAAGCTTGGTGGGCATGGTCTTCTCCGTTTCGGGTTGCCGGGGCGGACAATTGCCCGCCCCGGCGATTTGCGTCAGGCAGCAAGACGCTGCTTGAGCGCTTCCGCGAGTGGGGGTGCCGACGCCGGGCTCTGACCAGTCATCAGGGCGCCATCTTCGACCACGTTGGCTTCCCAGTTGGCCTTGCTGACGTAGGTGGCACCACGGCGTTTCAACTCGTCTTCAAGCGAGAACAGAAGGTGATGCAGAAGCTCGATCTCGTTGTCTTCGTCGTTCTTGAAGCCGGTCAGGCTGAGGCCCTCAACCAGGTAGCTGCCGTCTGACTTCTTGACATCCCGCAGTATGGCCGGCGCGTGGCAGACCATCGCGACAGGCCGGTCGGATTCGTAGAACTCCCGGATCATCTTGATGGCATAGCTGTCAGAAGCCAGGTCCCAGATCAGGCCATAGCCGCCCGGAATGAAGAGCGCATCGAAGGTCGAATAGTCGATCTCACGCAGTTTGCGGGTATTCTGTACCGCGAACATGGCCACCGGATCGTTGAAGAAGCGGTCAGTGTTTTCGGTAGTGAACGGAGCCTTCATCGACAGCAGGTCAATGGGTGCGTTGCCGCCTTTGGGCGAAGCAAAAACAACCTCATAGCCCGCTTCCGTCAGGACGTAATACGGGGTTGCGACCTCTTCGAACCAGGTGCCGGTTTGCTTGCCCGAGATGCCCATCTCGTCAACGGACGACATGACCAGCAAGACGCGTTTTTGTTTGTTTCCAGTAGCCATCAGCGTGTTCCTTTCATGAATGACTATCTATCACTAGGTAGATAACAGTTAGAAGTTGATTCCTGGGCTGTCAACGTTTATCTATCAATCGGTAGATTGGAGATAGTCATGCCACTGACAATGAAAGAAAAAATTCTCATCTCCGCCGAGAAACGCGTGCGCAGTGCGGGCTTTTCGGAGATGAGTTTCCGTGATCTGGCCAACGATGTGGGAATCAAAAGTGCCAGCGTTCACTACCATTTTCCCACCAAACCGGATCTCGGGGAGGCTCTCGTCACCCGCTACGCCGAGCAATTCAAGGCAGAACTGGACAAGATTGACCTGAACGATCTGCATTCTGCATTGGAAGGTTTCGTGGCGCTCTATTCCGGTGCGCTGGTGCTGAACGAGTCCATATGCCTTTGCGCCGTCATGGGCGCCGAAGCCATTGGGCTGCCCGAAAACGTCAACAAACGCACAAAAGCCTTCTTCGAGATGAACAAGGCATGGTTAGAAAACCTATTCACCAAGCACGGGGTCAAGAATGCCGAAGATACCGCAGGCCTCATCGTCGCGGCCTTGGAGGGCGGCATGATTGTCGCCTCCGCTTCAAGCGACCGATCAATATTTGATCAGGTCGCCAAAGCGGCAATTCGCGGCATTGGCCAGGGATAGGAACCGAGTTTGGAGCTGCCCAGTTCGACTACGACATTCTTCATCAAAAAGATGTTCTCGTAAGTGTCATCAAGGTAGAATGCGTAATCTCACCGTAGCCTTCCTTTCCAACGCGTGTATTGCGAACCGAGGCTTACAGTACGCTCCTTACGCAGGAACCGCCCTTCTCTTCGGTAAAAAATCTGGCGCAGCTGTTGTTGGTTGTTCCTGGATGCAGCAAAGAATTATTCAGATTTTGTAGAAATCTGCACGGCTGAATGCCCGCAAGCGGGAACCTCGCGGCGCTACCGATGACCCATCGCTGTGAATGCGAGGGTTTTCTGCGTCACGAAACGCCGATGCCAACAATCAAAACACCCCTCGGTCAGCCGATGCTTGAACTTGCTGCTTTTTGCCCCATCTGACACCCGCAACATGACGCCCTCTGGTACTTTCTGCACAAGCAGCGTAAAAGAAGTGCCGCGCGTAACATTTGGAGCTTTGCGTCGATGAAAGAGCATCGTGGCCGCCTGACCAAGGACGGTATCCGCATCTATGAACAGGGTGATTTTGCCGGGATGCACGCGGCGGGCGCTCTGGCGGCGCGGATTCTGGATGATATTGCCGCGCATGTCTTTCCCGGTCAGACCACGGGTGCGATTGACGGGCTAATCACGCAGATGGTCGAGGATGCGGGCGCGACCTCGGCCACGATCGGCTATAAGGGGTATGAGCACGCCAGCTGCATCAGTGTGAACCATGTGGTCTGCCACGGTATTCCCGGTGACAAGAAGTTGAAGGAAGGCGATATCCTGAACATCGATGTGACTGTCATCGTGGATGGCTGGTTCGGTGACACCTCGCGCATGTATGTGGCGGGCAAGCTGCCGCGCAAGGCCGAGCGTCTGATCCAGGTGACCCATGACGCACTGTTCAAGGGCATCGAGATGGTCAAGCCGGGCAACACGTTCGGCGATATCGGCCATGCCATTCAGGCCTATGTCGAAGCGCACCGGATGAGTGTTGTTCGCGACTTTTGCGGGCACGGTCTGGGCCGCGTGTTCCACGCGCCACCGAATGTGCTGCATTATGGCCGTCCCGGCACCGGCGCGGTTCTTGAGGAAGGCATGTTCTTTACCATCGAGCCGATGGTCAATCTGGGCCGTCCCGAAACCAAGACGCTGGCCGACGACTGGACCGCCGTGACCCGCGACAAGTCGCTGTCGGCACAGTTCGAGCATTCGGTAGGCGTAACGGCGAATGGGGTCGATATCTTTACCCTATCACCGGGCGGCAAGTTTCACCCGACCTATTCGTCCTGATCGGCAGCCTGTTCGCGCAGGAGTTTCAGCAACATCGTCTCAGCCCCCCAAGGGGTAACCGCGTCGTGAATGAACACCGGTGCACGCAGGGGTTTGCGGTCAGGTTTCGTCGCGACCTCGGCGTCGCGGGAGATTTTCCAGGCAAAGGGTGTCAGAGCATGGTCCATGGCTGCACCATAGCACAGTTGGGGGTCAAAGTCGCAACAGCGGGTGTGCCTGTGACATATCCGTGATCACCTCGGCCCCCAGATCGGCCAGCCTGTCACCACCGCCATGCGGCGCGTAGGCCAGACAGCGCATATTGGCCCGGATTGCAGCTGTAACACCATTGTGGCTGTCTTCGATAACCACGGGGGCCTGTGCGCCAAAATGTTCCGCCGCCAGTTGGAACATCTTTGGATCAGGCTTGCCGGTGCCAAGCACATGGGCCGAGAACATCACATCTTTGAACCGGTCCCAAAGCCCGTTCTGGCCGAGCGTGATCTGCATCTTGTCCGGGCTGCCGTTTGAGGCCACGCAATAGGGGATGCCCCGCTGATCCAGCGCCGCAAGCAGGTCCGCGACACCCGGCACCAAAGGCACACCGGCGCGCAGGCGGTCGTAGGTTTCGGCATAGACCTGATCAATCCAGTCTTCGGGCAGGTCTGCGCCCATCGCACGCGCCTTGTCACGCACCCCGACCATGGTTCCGCCCACAAACAGGGACATGCATTCGGGCAAGGTCAGGTGCAGGCCATAGCCCGCCAGATTGTCCGCCAACACCTGGTTCGAGATCACCTCGCTGTCGACCAGAACGCCATCGCAATCGAAAATGACCAGATCATGCACTCTGATCACCGTTCCGCATCAATGAGATATACGTGTCGCCATATTTGCGACTGTCGTGCAACGTGAACCCGGCCGGGGCCTGCATCCGTGAGTTTTCTTCCCAAACCAGCAGCGCATCATCCGCGATCCAGCCATTGGCCAGCGCGGCGATGGCTTTCTGTCCCATGGCCTTGCCATAGGGCGGGTCCAGAAAGATCAGATCGTAGGGCGCGTCCGGATTTTCGCCCAACCGGGTTGCATCGCGGCGGATCAGGTCGGTGCGCCCGGCACTGCGGGTCAGGTCGATATTCTTGCGGATCAAACCCTGGGCCACGCGCCCGTCATCGACGAAGGTGACATGCGCCGCACCGCGTGACAGCGCTTCGAGCCCAAGCGCCCCGGTGCCAGCAAACAGGTCCAGCACGCGCAGGCCGTCGAAATCGATCTGATGGGCCAGCACGTTGAACAGGCTTTCGCGCACCCGGTCGGTGGTCGGGCGCAGATGTGCGCCCGCATCGCCTTTGCCGACGGGGGTCAGGGCGCGACCGCGGAACTCTCCGGCGATGATCCTCATGCCTTGAGCAGCGATTTAAGGTCTGCGCCAGGGTCGGCCACGACATCCGGGTCGGCCGTTTTTCCCATTTCGATTAGGCGTTTGCCGACCATATAGGCGCGCGGATCGTTCATCGCGTCGACTGCAATCAGCTTGTCGCCGTTGTAGTACCAGAAGGATACGGTCTGCCCTTCGCCCTGTCGCGTCACCACGCGGTCATATCCGGTGTTCAGGCCCGCGATCTGAAGCTTGACGTCATATTGATCCGACCAGAACCACGGGGTTGCCACATAGTCCTTGGCCGCGCCCAACATGTTCTGGGCCACAATCTCGGCCTGATCAATGGCATTGGGGACGCTTTCCAGACGGATGCGGCCTTCGCCATGGGAAAAGGAGGCGCAATCGCCAGCCGCCCAGATCGACGGGTCGGACGTGCGGCCATGGGCGTCGGTTCTGATCCCGTTGTCCAGGTCCAGCCCCGCCATCTCGGCCAGTTGGGTTGCGGGTGCAATGCCGACGCCAACCACAACGAAATCAACGTCCAGCTTTGTTCCGTCAGTCAGAACCGCACCGGTGACCTTGCCGTTTTCGCCGATCAGATGATCCAGCCCGACGCCTTCGCGGATGTCAGCGCCGTATGCACTGTGCAACGCGCGGAAATAGTCGCTGGTCTCGGGTGCTGCGACCCGTTGCAGGATACGGTCGGCCATCTCGACCAGAGTGACCTTGACGCCGCGCTTGGCGCAGACGGCGGCAGCTTCGAGGCCGATATACCCGCCGCCCACGATCAGCGCGCGGGCGCCTTCGGTCACTTTGGGCTCCATCTCGTCGATATGGGCCAGATCGCGCACCACATGCACACCGTCCAGATCGCCACCAATCGCTGCGGGCAGGCGGCGCGGGTCAGACCCGGTGGTCAGCGCCAGTTCGTCGTATGAGATAACCTCATCCCCCAGGGTGACCGTTTTGGCCTTGGGGTCGATACCGGTGACGCGCTGACCCAAACGCAGGGTGATGTTGTTTTCCGTGTAAAAACTTTCGGGCCGCAGGAACAGACGCTCAAGCTCCATCTCGCCCAGCAGATAGGCTTTGGACAGGGGTGGGCGTTGATAGGGCAGATGCGGCTCGGCCCCGATCAGAGTGATCTCACCCGCAAACCCGTCCTTGCGCAGACGGGCCACCAAAGACGCGCCTGCCTGCCCCGCGCCGATCACGACAATATGGCTCATGCTTTGCCTACCCCGCAGTTTTCAAGTGGTCACCGTGTTCAGACCACCTATATTGCGGCTAAGCCCAATTCTGCAAATCCAAACGACAGGAGCTGAATAATGATTTCAACAGGAGATACCCTGCCCGAAGCAACGCTGATCCAGATGGGTGCGAACGGGCCAGAAGAGGTGCGGATTTCAGACAAGACCAAAGGCCGCAAGGTGGTGATCTTTGCCGTGCCGGGGGCCTATACCGGCACCTGCACGACCGCCCATGTGCCCAGTTTTATCCGCACGAAGAAACAGTTTGATGCCAAGGGCGTGGACGAGATCCTGTGCCTTTCGGTCAATGATCCATTTGTGATGCAGGCGTGGGGGCAATCCACGGGCGCGACCGAGGCAGGGCTGACCATGGTATCGGACGCGGCGGCAGAGTTCACCAAGGCAATCGGCATGGATTTCGACGCGCCGCCCGTGGGGCTTTTCGCGCGGTCCAAGCGGTATGCAATGCTGGTCGAGGATGGCAAAGTCTCGGTGCTGAATATGGAAGAAAACCCCGGCGCCTGCGAAATTTCCGCCGGAGAAGGCCTGCTGGATGTGATCTGATTTTGATCGGCCCCGGTCCGACCGGGGCCTTTCGCCGCCAATTTAACTTGAAGCACCGCCCCAGAGCGCGAATACTTGGCGTATTCATACGGGGAGTTTTTTCATGAAACTTAACGCGTTCTACCTATTACTGTCCGGCGCGGCTCTTTTGGCGGCCTGCGGACCGGCCCCAACCCCGCAACAGCAAGCCGCACGCCAGCACGAAATCGCCTGTCTGGGCGGAACGTTGGGCGGGGCGCTGATCGGGGGCGCAATCGGCAACCAGTTTGGTGGCGGATCTGGCAAGACGATCCTGACCGCGGCGGGCGCTGCCGCTGGCGGCATCGAAGGTCAGAGATTCGCGTGCTGAGGAGGTCGATATGAAACAGCTAAGCCTGGTGATATTCATGGTGGCTTTGGCCGGTTCGGGTCACGCCGAGAGCGTGGCTGAACTGCACGAAAACGAGTTGAAGGCCATCGACGCCAACAATGACGGGTTCCTGTCCAAAGACGAGTTCGATGCTTTCTCGGATTACGCCTTTCAGACGATGGACGAAGACAGGAACGGCACTTTGGGTCAGGCCGAGGCCAAACCGTTCATGGACATCAAACTGTTCCGCAGCGCTGACCGAAACGGCGACAACGTGATCTCAAGACCAGAATTTGACACCCAGATGGGCGAGGATTTCCTGTCCGCCGATCAGGATGGGAATGGTCAGCTTGATTAACAGCAGGAGTTTGGGATGAACAAATGGCTTGGGGTGACGGCGCTGGGGCTGGTTGCAGCCTGTGACGTGCCGCAGGCCCCGTTGGTGACAGGCCCGGACGGGCAGGCCCGCATACAGATCAACCTGTCTGGCCTGACCTGTTATGAAAACAAGTGTCTGGATATCAACCCGGCCGCGCGCAGCGTGCGGCAGATCGGAAACAAGACCACGGGTATTCCAAGGGCGATTGATGTCAGCGACGGCACTGTCACGCCTGTCGAGTTCCGGCAGATGGGCACTGCCGCATCGCTGGCTGGCGGTGAAGGGTCAGGCCGCAACGATCGCTAGCACAGACTGTCCATCTTGCGGGCCAGCTTGGCATCCAGCGACGACAGGCCTCCCACATCATGGGTGGACAAGACAACCTCGACCGTGCGGTAGACATTGAACCATTCGGGGTGATGGTTCCACTTCTCAGCCCAGATTGCCACCTGTGTCATCCAGCCGAAGGCGTGGACAAAATTGTCGAAAATGAAGGTCTTGGTGATCGCATCGCGGCCTTCAACCATGGTCCAACCGTTTTTGAACAGCGGATCCAGCAGCGGGCCACGGGTTTCGGTCGACAAGAGTTCGGTCATTGCTGTTCCTCCGGGTTCGATTTCCTGAACGGGCCGTAATCCGTCAGAATCTCGATCTCTTCTTCCACTGCGTGGCCTTCGGCGTCCAGATATTTCTTGACCGCATCAGCAAAACCCGGATCGCCGACCCAATGCAAGCTATGCGTGAGTGTTGGCAGGTACCCTCGCGCCAGCTTGTGTTCGCCCTGTGCGCCTGCCTCGACCCGGGCCAGACCTTGGGCAATGGCAAAGTCGATTGCCCTATAATAGCACAGTTCGAAATGCAGGCAGGGATGATGTTCGATGCAACCCCAATAACGCCCAAAAAGGGTTTCACGGCCGATATAGTTCAACGCACCCGCAATGGGAAATCCATTCCGTTCGGCCAGCACAAGGGCCATGTCATCTGCCATCGTACCCTGTGCAATATCAAAGAACCGCCGCGTCAGGTAGGGTGAGCCCCATTTGCGCGATCCGGTGTCCTGGTAGAACCGCCAGAACGCGTCCCAATGTTCGGGGCGCAGCTGGTCACCGGTCAGAGTGCGAATCTCGCCGCCAAAACCACAGGCCTGCGCGCGTTCTTTCCGGATAGTCTTGCGCTTGCGCGACGACAGCGCGCTCAGGAAGCCGTCGAAATCCGAATAGTTATCGTTCAGCCAGTGAAACTGCTGCGATCGGCGCAGCATCAGACCCATCTGTTCGCCAACCAATGCTTCATCCTCGGTACAGAAGGTCGCGTGAAGGGACGAAACCCGGTTGTCAGCCGCAAGCTGCACCGCCCCCTGAACCAGCGCCGACATACCGATCCGTTCATAGCCCGGACGCACCAGAAACCGCCGCCCGGTTGCCGGGGTGAACGGCACCGCGATTTGCAGTTTGGGGTAATACCGCCCGCCCGCATTTTCATAGGCATGGGCCCAGCTGTGATCGAAGATGTATTCGCCCTGGCTGTGCGACTTGGCATACATCGGGGCCGCCGCGATCAGCATCCCGTCAAGATAGGCAGTCAGGTATTGCGGCTGCCAGCCGGTGCCACGCCCGACCGAGCCGCTGTCTTCCAGCGCCAGCAAAAAGCGATGTGTGGTAAAGGGATCAAGCGGCCGCCCGCCATCGGCAGCTTCGGGGCAGGCGCAGGCATCCCACTCTGCCGCTGAAATCTGCGACAGAGCGCCCAGTACCTGAACCTCGATCTGTGCCTGATCCATATGTCCTCCGCGCCTGTCCTTTATCTGTGACCGCACGGAGGGGGTTCAAGTCGAATGCGCAGCCAAATAGCCTTCGAAGGTCACATTGTCGGCAACCTTGCGGGCTTCTGCCTCTTGTTCGGGCGACCGGATTGTCCAACACAGGATCGGCACGCCCCGCGCCTTGAGTTCCGCCACGCGGGGGCGCGACAGGTCTGCGGCTTCGTGGCTGATGAAACTGGCGCCGACACGGTCGAAATCCGGGATATCGCGCAAGTGATCGCAGACGCTTTGCGGCAAAAGCTCGACACTGGGCTCATACGCGCAGGTCGTTATCCCGCGCGGCAGATGCGGGGCCAGCCGCGCCAGTTCAGCGACCGAGTTGGGATTGAAGGACATCAGGGCCACCGGGCCTTTGTAGCCCTGCAACGCGCGTACGGTGTCGCGTTCAAGCGCGCCCACCTTCGTGCCCATCGCCCCGTCCTGATCCTTTAATTCGATCAGCAACGGCACCCGGCCCGCGACAATTTCCAGCACATCATCCAGTGTCGGAATGCCGTCATCCCCATGCAGAAGCGGCGTGCCAGAGGCGGCCAGTGCCGTGACCTGCTGAATGGGCCCCGACTGCCCGGTCAGACGGGTCATGTCATAATCGTGAAAGACCATTGCCTGGTCGTCCGATGTCAGTTGAAGATCGATCTCGATCCCGTAGCCAGCTTCAATCGCGGCACGAATGGCCGCCCGGCTGTTTTCCGGGCGGTTCTTGGTAATGTCGTGCAGCGCCCGATGCGCAATCGGGGCCTGCAAAAACACATCTGGTAGGGGCGGCGTCATTCGATTTCGAAAATCCCTTCGATCTCGACCGCGACACCCAGCGGAAGCGACGCCGCGCTGACGGCGGAACGCGAATGGCGACCGGCATCGCCCAGCACCTCGACCAGAAAATCGGACGCGCCGTTGATCACCTGCGGCTGTGCCGTGAATTCAGCGGTCGAGTTCACGAAGCCGGTCAGCTTGATCACGCGGACCAGCTTTTCGATATCACCGCCGCAAGCCGCCTTGACCTGTGCCAGCAGGTTGATCGCGCAGACACGCGCCGCCGCAGCCCCGGCTTCGACATCCAAGTCATCGCCCAGTTTTCCGGTGATCAGCTTATCAGTCTTCGAGATCTGGCCAGATACATAAAGGATGTTGCCGACACGCACAAAAGGCACATAGTTGGCCGCAGGCGCGGGCGCGTCTTCCAGCGTTACACCGAGGCTTTCCAGTTTTGCAGCGATGCTCATTGCGAGGGTCCTTCCCTAATTTCAACTCAGCGGGACGCTAACCGGGAAGCACGGATTGGGAAAGACGGAAACCGGCAAATTTCGGCCTTCCTGCGATCTGAGCGTATCTTTACTGAAAACTCACTGTTGATCGACGGTCACTTTACCCCACCGTGATGAACAGGTTACACGCAAGGTGTTTCATTTAAGACCTGAAACGACTATGTGACTGCAACTTGTGCCACCCCGGCACGTGGATTTTGGTGGATTATTGATTGAATGTCCGGCGGGCGCATGTGCCGGGCCATTTAGGAGAAACAAAGATCGTGTCGAGCAGATTTCGCCTGAAACACCTTGTTTTACTGTCGGTCATGGCCCTTGTGTCCGCTTGCGCAACAACGCCGCCAGAGGGTGCCTTGCGCAGCGACGTGTTTGATCCGTACGAAAATGCGAACCGGGGAATTCACAAGTTCAATCTGGGTGTTGACCGGTTCCTGTTCCGTCCGGCCTCGAAAGGGTATGTCAAAATCGTTCCTGACCCGATGGTCACCAGTTTCAGCACTTTTGCCGAAAACATCTCGCTGCCCGGTCAGGCAGTTGACTACCTGCTTCAGGGCAACCCAAAACAGATGGGCAATGCTCTGTTGCGCTTTGTGATCAACATGACCGTCGGCGGCTTTGGCTTGTCCTCGCCCGCTGATGAGCTGAACCTGCCACCCGTTGACACTGATTTCGGTGAGACCCTGCATGTCTGGGGGGTTGGCGAAGGCGCTTATGTCGAGCTGCCGTTCTATGGACCGTCGACCCAAAGGGATGCGATCGGGGTTGTGGTCAACCTGTTCTCGAATCCGATCAATTTCAGCCCGACCCGCCCCGCCGACAATCTTGGCGTCTACGCCGAAATCGTGCGGCGCATGGGGGATCGGGGTCGGTTCTCGGATACTGTCGATTCCATTCTTTACGAAAGTGCCGACAGCTATGCGCAGGCTCGCCTGATCTATCTGCAAAACCGCCGCTTCGAACTGGCAAGAGATGACGAAGACGCCTATCTGGACTTGTATTCTGACCCCTATGCCGAAACCGGGACGGACCCGGTCAGGGACCCCTATCTTGACCCCTATGAGGACCCCTATGCTGAATAACGCGTTGAACCGTCGCCATTTTATCGCAGCCGGGCTTGCGCTGGCAGTGCTGCCCGTACCTGCCTTTGCCCAGACCGAGGCCGCCGCCAAGGCGCTTGTGACCAACGTGGTTTCCGACATCAACCGGGTGATCGAGTCGGGTAAATCCGAAAAAGCGATGCTGCGCGATTTCGAAAAGATCTTTGTTCAATATGCTGATGTGCCGATCATGGCGCGCTATGCGTTGGGTGCGGACGCCCGCACAGCCAGCCCGACCCAGCTGAAACAGTTCACCGCTGCATTTCAGGGCTATATCTCGCGTAAATACGGTCGCCGTTTTCGTGAATTTATCGGCGGTGAGGTCGATGTTCGCAATGCCCGCAAGATCAAAGCCGGGTACGAGGTTCGCACGTTGGTCAAGCTGCGCGGATCAGCCCCGTTCGACGTAACGTTCCTTGTTTCCGACAAATCAGGTCGGGACAAGTTCTACAACATGTTCATCGAAGGCGTGAATCTGTTGCTGACCGAGCGAACCGAAATCGGCGCGATGCTGGACGCCCGCAAAGGCAATCTGAATCAACTGATCACGGACCTGAAAAAGACGGGTTAAGCCGTTTCCGGCACAAAAGTGTGCCGGACAGCTCGTGTTTTTGGAAGTTCAAGAGGGTCGGGTCTGCCTGACCCTTTCTCGTGATGCGCGTGCCTGACAGATTTACGGCATGTAGCTGCGAACCAACGCGCCTGCGATCAAAGCCCACCCGTCGGCGATTACGAAAAACGCCAGCTTGAACGGCAAAGACACGATGGCAGGTGGCACCATCATCATGCCCATCGACATCAATACCGCTGCAACCACAAGATCAATGATCAGAAAGGGCAGGAAGATCAGGAACCCGATCTGAAAGGCGCGCGCGATCTCGGACAGCATGAAAGAGGGCATCAATACCGATAGTGGGGCCTGGGCTGACAGCTCGATCGCGTCACCGCCGGGGCGCAGGGCCGCCATTGCATAAAACGTATCTGAATCCAGCCGGTTCGCCATGAAGGTACGAAACGGCTCTAACGCGCGTTCCAGCGCGGGCTCGACCGCCATGGTTTCTTCCATCATCGGGCGTATTCCCGCGGTCCAGGCCTCGGTGAACACCGGGTCCATGATGAAATAGGTCAGAAACAGCGCAAGACTGACCAAAAGCATATTCGGCGGTGATTGCTGAAGGCCAACACCCTGCCGCAGGATCGACAGCACGGTGATCAGAAACGGGAAGCAGGTGATCATGATCGCCAGACCCGGAGCAATGCTGAGCACCGTGATCAACAGGATCAGCTGGATGGTGCGGGCCGAGATCGAACCGCCTTCGCCCAGCGACAGGATCACATCCTGAGCCGCCGCCATCGACGGCAGGGACACCGCTACAGCCAGACCCAGACAGATCACATAGCGCATCAGCCGATTCCGTTTTGCAGATCCGCAATCTCGGTCAGGCGCACGGCCAGCTGCCCCACCTGATCGCCTTCCATCTCCTCAAGCACCCCGCGCGCCACCAGCTGATCCCCGACATACAGGTCGACCGGGTCCTCGATCTGCTTGTCCAGAGTCAGAACCGCGTTCTCACCCATGTTCAGCAAATCCCGGATCAACGGGCGGGCGCGACCTACCGAAACGGTCACTTCAATCGGAACAGTTTCAAAAGGATTGGGTTTTTCGGTTTTCGGGAACTGGGTGTCATTCATTGGACAAAGCCTTTCTTGCCTCAAAGACGTATGCGTCAAATGCCTGTGCGATGGTGGACAGCAGGGTCGCGCAATCAATCTCGCGCCGGCTTGTGCAGACCTGCAATCGCGCCTGTCCGGGGGCCAGGCCAGGGTCTTCGATGACGCGCGGTGCGGAGTGCAGGGTCTGCGGCAGCAGGGATTGCACTGCTTGCGCGCACCCTTCCGGCACCATGATCTGCATCGGTTGTTCGATTTCCGTGCGCGCCATTTCGCAAAGCTGTTCGACGATCCGGGCGGCCAACCCGCGTTCGACCATGTCAGGCAATATGGTCTGAACCAGGCTTTCGAACATCGGTTCCAGAGACAATGTCATCCGGGTAAGCGCCTCGTGATAGGTGAAGGACATATCCTCGAGCGATCCCGCCAGTTCGGCCGAAACGCGGTCGCGGTTCTGTTCCTGCGCCTGCGCGGCGTCTTCCCAACCGGCGCCGTACCCGTTTTCGAACGCGGCAAGGCGTTGTTCCTCCAGCGTTTCCTCGTCCAGGTAAAGAACGGCTCCGGCGCTGGTCCGGGTGGTGAAATCCTCAAGCAGATGAGCGATGGACATCACACGCGCTCCTCACCTTCTTCAAGCCAGCTGCGCAGGATCTCGACCGTTTCTTCCTGCTTGTCGCCGATCATTGCGCGCAACCGATCAACCGGATCCCCGATGGCACTGACCCCAAGCACGGGAACGGCCCCTTGTTGGGGCAGCGGCGTGAACTCTGCCGTTCCGTCCGCCGCGATTTCACCGGTCAGGACCGCCGGGGCCGGAGCCCCTCCGTCCGCGACCGGCAACAGCGCCGGGACCATCGCGGGTTTCATCAGGATTGGACGGATCGCGAACAACGCCAGCACCAGTGACACCAGCGCCAGCGCTGCCATCTGAATCAGTGACATGGCGTCCAGATGGATGTTTTGCCAAAGCGAAGAGGAAACCAGCGTGCCTTGCGGCGTGACCACTGGTAAATCCAATGATTTCAGCGTGATGACGTCCCCGCGCGCGGCGTCAAATCCCACAGCCGAGGCCACCAGTTCCTCAAGTGCGTCGAGTTCTGTTTGCGGCAGCGGCGTGAAGGATTCAGCGCCCGCGTTCCGTTGACCAGAACGGCAACCGTCAGGCGTTTGATCGCACCGGGGGCGGTGTGCACTTCCAGCTCGGTTTCGGAAACCTCGTAATTCACCCGCTCACGTGTCTGGGTCGCGGTCGAATTCGATTCGTCCCCCCCCGCACCATCGCCGTCGGGCAGGTTTGAGGCCACCGTGACATCGGCTGACTGGTTGCGCGCGCTGTCGGAGCGTTCCTCGACATCCGTGCTGATCGCCACCCTGCCCTTGGGGTCAAAGCGCCGCTCACGCAGGGATTCTGTCCTGGTTTCAGTATCGACGCTGACCTCGACCACGGCATTCCCCGTGCCAACTCGCGCTTCGACCAGACGCAGAACCCGTTCCCGCAGCTGCCGCGCCTTGTCATCTGCCGTGTCGGCGGCCACGGCGGTGTCCTGCCCACCAATCACGGACCCGTTCGAATCGATCACTGTCACGCTTTCAGGCGACAGACCACTAACGGCAGAGGCGACTAGAAACCGGATGGCCTTGGCCTGATCGCCAGTGATATCGCCCCCCGAGGGCACCAGATAAACCGAAGCCGTCGGTGCGACGCTGCGCTGAAACGGATTGGCAGAGCCGTTGGCGATATGAACGCGGGCCTGGTTGACATGCGGGCTGCCCACGATTGTGCGCGCCAGTTCCCCCTCTTTCGCGCGCCAGTAGGCAGCATCGAACATTTGGGATGTGGTGCCGAAGCCGTTCAGCGAATCCAGCAGTTCATAGCCCTTGTTGCCGTTGGTAGGCAGTCCTTCGCTGGCCAAAGTCATCCGCAGCTCGTCCCGTTGTGCGCCAGAGACGTAAATTGATCGGCCCCGAATCTCGTAGGTCACGCCACGCTGATCCAGCGCACGCACGATGTCCCCGGCGGCACTGCTTTCCAGACCCGCGTAAAGCAGGGTCATCGACGGTGCCGTCGCAAGGCGCGACATCCCGAGGATCCCCAGAAACACCAGCACAACAGCACCGGCAACGACGATTTGCTTACGCCTGTCCAAACTTGCCCAGACAGTTCCGATCTGCTGCACGCTCACCTCCGACTCGCCGACATTCTGCCCGGCGCATCCTCTGTTTGGACGATTGCCCTTAACAATCGGTTAGTCCCTGCAAGGTTATGACAGGACAGATCACAGGAATGAGGACGTCATGACCGACGCAACGGCTGAACAGGCGGAAGCCCCGGAAAAGAAGGGAAAAAAAGGGATCATCGTCGGGGTGATTCTGGCCATCGCCGGTGCCGCCGGTGGGTATTTCTTGACCTCGTCCGGGCTGCTGCCGCTGGGGAACAAGGCCGAGAAGGCGGAAAGCCATGACGTGGAAAAAGAAGAACCGGCCAAGGCATTAGCGGATGTTGCCTTTCTCGATTTGCCGCCGGTGATCGTTTCAGTGAGTTCCGGCGGCGCGCGGCATCTGAAGTTTCATGCACAGCTTGAGGTTAACGCCCCGTACATGACTGACGTGGAAAAAATGCGACCGCGAATCATGGATGTCCTGAACGGGTATCTGCGGGCCGTCGAATTGAAGGATCTTGAGGATTCACTGGCGTTGATGTGTATCCGGGGCCACCTGCTGCGCCGTATCGAGATTGTCGTTGGCGAAGGTCGCGTGCGCGACGTGCTGGTGATGGAATTTGTTCTGAACTAGGAGGCGAAATTGGAGCTGATTGCGGATATTTTGCTGGTCGCCGGCGCCATGGGTGCGGGTCTGTATTGTCTTGTTCTGTCGCGCCGTCTCAAGCGTTTTGCCGATCTTGAAAAGGGCGTCGGCGGCGCGGTGGCGGTGCTGTCGACCCAAGCGGAAGAGTTGCGGAAATCACTGGATGATGCACGCAACGCCTCTGACCAGTCGGGCGAACAGCTTAGGGCGCTGACGGGGCGCGCCGAAACGGTGGCACAGCGGTTGGAACTCATGATGGCGTCAATGCATGACGTCGTGCCCGAGAAAGACAGTGACCCCCAGCCCGAGGCAGAGGTTTCCGCGACAAACACCGCCACCGAAGTGCCGGAGAGCGTGAAGCACGAAGACAAGCCCAAGCCGCAGGCCAGCGAAGCCGCTGCGCCCGAAGAACAGGCACGACCACCTGAGGGGCTGATGTTCTTCCGGCATGACCGCAAGCAAGGCGAGGCGCAGGCATGAGCCGCGCGCGGACCAACAATCCCAACGCGCGACCCCGCGGAGGGGTGCTTGCCGTGATCTCATTGCTGATGATCGGCTCGGCCGCCATCCGCATCGGGCTGGAAGCCGGACCCGCCTTTGCCAAACCCGCCAAACCTGAGGCGGAACACGATGAACCCGCCCCGTCGGACACCCGTGACATGCAGGTTCTGCTGACCGAGCTTCTGCGCCGCGAAGAGCGTGTCAAGAAAAAGGAAGACATGCTGCGCGAGCGGGAAAACGCTCTGGAAATCGCGGGCCAGGCTATCGAGATACGCATGGCCGCGCTTGAGGAGGCCGAGGAGTCGTTGCGCACCACTCTGGCCCTGGCGGACAGGGCGGCGGAAAACGATCTGACGCGCCTGACCGATGTCTATCAGAACATGAAGCCGAAAGACGCGGCTGCCCTGTTCGAAACCATGGACCCGACCTTTGCCGCCGGGTTTCTGTCACGCATGCCACCGGATGCGGCAGCCGGGGTTCTGGCGGGGCTCAGCCCCGAAGCGGCTTATACGATCAGCGTTGTCATGGCGGGCCGAAACGCCTCGGCCCCGCAGGAATAGCCGCCCGTGTCCCCCGCGGTTGCAACACACATAGCCGGAGATCTCAGATGATTGGAATTGTTGGAATTGTCATCATTTTCGTTATGGTCTTCGGCGGTTATCTGGCCGCTGGCGGTAAGATGGCCATCATTCTAAAATCGCTTCCGTTTGAAATGATGATGATCGGTGGTGCCGCAGTTGGTGCCTTTTTGATCAGCAACGACATCGGCGGCGTGAAACACACGATCAAGGACATGGGGAATGTCTTTAAAGGCCCGAAATGGAAGCCCGAAGATTACCGCGACCTGTTGTGTCTGCTGTTTTCCCTCATTCGCATTGCCCGCGCCAATCCGGTAGAGGTGGAACAGCATATCGAAGACCCCGGCAGCTCTGACCTGTTTTCGTCCTACCCCAGAATTCTAGCCGACAAAGAAGCGGTTGATCTGATTTGCGACACGATGCGGTCCGCGGCGATGAATTACGACGATCCGCATCAGGTCGAAGAGGTTCTGGAGAAGCGGATGGAGGCGAATTTCCACCATGCCCTGCATTCGAGCCACGCCTTGCAAACCGTGGCCGATGGCCTGCCCGCGCTTGGAATTGTCGCCGCCGTTCTGGGGGTAATCAAGACAATGGGGTCTATTGATCAGCCACCGGAAGTTCTGGGAAAACTGATCGGCGGCGCCCTTGTGGGTACGTTTCTGGGCGTCTTTCTGGCCTACGGTCTGGTTGGTCCCTTTGCGGCCAAGCTGAAATCTGTGGTCGAGGAAGACAGCCACTTCTATCAGCTGATCAAGGAAGTTCTGGTTGCAAACCTGCACAACCACAATGCCGCAATGTGCATTGAGGTGGGACGCCAGAACACACCAACGCATAACCGCCCCGGTTTCTCTGAGCTTGAGGATGCCTTGAAAGAGCTCAAACGGGCAGCGGCATGAGGCAAACCGCGATACTGGTTGCAGCGTTGATCACTCTTGCAACGGCCGCAACCTCTGAAGAGGTGATTGTGCGGTCCGGTGAACATGACGGCTACACCCGGCTGGTTTTCAACGTTCCACCGGATACGGGCTGGGTTCTGAGCCAGCGTAAGAACGGTGCCAAGCTGGCAATTGACCTGAAGGGTGTCACATTTCGGACGGGTTCGGTGTTTGCGCGGTTGACATCAGATCGGCTGGCCGCGCTGTCGCAGGCGCAACCCGGTGGCGCGCTTGAGCTGGAATTCGGGTGCGATTGCACGGCGTCGGCGTTCCTGTTTCGAAACTCGATGATCGTTCTGGACATTGCACCAGCAATAGCCCTGCCGCCCCTACTTGCAGATATCCCTCCGCCGACCCGAATAAATCGGGATGCTCTGAAACCTCAGCCCCCGGAACAAAAGCTTCCTTCCCAGCTCGACCTGCCGCTTCTGACCGGGCAGACGCAAGGGATCAGGGATCAATTGTCGACCCGTCTGGTGCAAGGGGCGGATCGTGAGCTGCTTGACCTGAATCTGGCACCTGTCGGACCGCGCCGTTCTGCCTCGTCCGAGGCCGTGACGCTGTTACCCGGATTGACATCGAACATCCGCGTGACCTCGGTTCTGGATGATCTGCAGGACATTCTGAACTCTGGTTTGCAGCAGATCGACGACAACCCGGTTTGTATCTCAACGGCTGAACTGGGGTTCACGACATGGTCCGGGACGCGCCCGTTTCCAGAGCAGGTGTCCGCCTTGCGCACCGCCCTATACAAAGAGTTCGACCGTCTTGACGCGGAAAGCGCGCTGAGCCTGGCAAAGCTCTATGCCTATCACGGCTTTGGGGCCGAGGCGCAAAAGGTTTTGCAGTTATTGAACACCCCATCGGAAGAGGCTGGACATGTTGAAGGGATTGCACGGCTGGTGGATGAGCGGCCAGCACAGGTGCCAAATCCATTCAGGGGCCAGCAACGGTGTAACGGCGACGTGGCACTTTGGGCCGTGCTGTCCGAAGGTCAGCTGGCATCCGACGCACATCTTGAAGCCATCGAACACAGCTTTGCAAAGCTGCCAGAGCATCTTCGCCGCCATCTTGGCGCGCGGCTTTCGGATATCCTGACAAACGCGCAAGAGCTTGAGGCCGCGCGCAGGATAATGCGTTCGGTCGACTGGGTTGAACAGAACCCGTCCCCGAACGCCACGCTGGCCCGGGCTGGCGTCGCCGAAGCCGAAGGCAACGGCGCCCTTGAAGAGGCCCTGCTGACCGAGGTCGCGACCTCGGCCGGGACAAAGACCGAAGCGCCTTTGGCTTTGGCCCGGCTGGTGGAAAATCGGTGGTCAGACCGCAAGACCGTGTCTTCAAGGGAACTTGAACTGGCCGCGTCTTACGCGATCGAATTCCGGCGATCCGAACTGGGCCCGATGATGAACCGCGCCCATGCGATTGCCCTGGGTCTGAGTCAGGATTTCGACAGCGCATTCGATGTGATCCAGTCTTTGCCAGACGGCCCGGACAGCAACAGCGCTTTCAACCGTCACCTGCAATTGCTGGCAGAGCGATCAGACGACCTTACCTTTTTGCGTCAGGTTACGCTGGTGCAGCAGTCGGATCGCATGGCGGCGCTGTCCACGGATACCGCGATTGCACTGGCCGAACGCTTGGCCGTGCTTGGCTTTGCCGATCAGGCCGTTGCGCTGACAAACAGGCCTGAAGATCAGGCCCGGCGATCAGAGCGCGCCCGTTTGCGCGCCCGTGCGGCGTTGTTGTCGGACCGCCCGCAACAGGCCATGCTTGAGCTGGCCAATGATACCTCGGATGAGGCGCTCGTCCTGCGGGCGCAGGCGTTGGACAAGGTGCAGGACTACGCCGCAGTGGCCGAACTCATGCAGAGCCGCGGGCAACAGGACGAGGCGAACCGATACCTATGGCTGGCCGGGTTGCCGGGGAAAAGATCGGGGCCATCTGACGGAAAATACGCAAGCCTCAACCAAACTGCGGAGGCCCTTTTGGCCCCGCCGGTTCGCGTGTCAGGCAAGCCGCTGGCTGATGCGGGAAGCCTACTGGAGGACAGTCAGGCAACGCGGCAGAGGATCGTCGAAATGCTGAACACGGTCAGGGTGGAGTGAGGTTTCCCAACCGACCGGACCAATTGCCCGGATCGATCCAGGCAGGACGGGGCGCGGTTCACGGTTCTGGCGGATCAAAAATCAGCGGTGTCAGGTCTGCATACCGCACGCTTTTGTCCGGCCAGCCAAGTATTACACGACGGATGCGGTCGGCACGTACTTCCCCAAGCACAGGGGCTGCAAACTGCATGTATTTGGCGATGACGTCGTCCCGTGTCATGGGGGCCTCGGGGCCGCCGCGGGCATGAATATCCCCGGATTTCAGAACACGGCCATCCGTTGTTGTGATCGTGACATCTGCCCAGCGCCCTTCAGGAAACCGGACGCTGTGGTGTTCGCTTTCCGCGACCGTGATGCGGGACATCAGATTGGCGACCGCTGGATCAGACAGGCCAGACCCTGAGATATGTTCAACGCCGATGCGCCCGTAAACGGCCTGAACGGCCACGGCAAATGGCAGGGAATACTGCGCTTGCGAAGTTGTTTCGGGCAGCCCCGCAAAAAGACAGGCCGCCTGATGAAAGCTGTTGATATGCACTGTTTCGATCTGCGCGCTGGTCAGGTCATGCGCGATCATGACAGCGCGCACGCCATCAATCGCGGCATGGGCCCAGCGACAGATCGGATAGGGTTTTACATATTGATGTTCGACCTGCCAGAAGGTGCCCAGATCATCCCAGTAGGGTTTGACCTCTTCCGCCTCGATGGTGATGGCGGGCGCGCCGGTAAAGCCGCGTTCGGCCAGAACAGCGGCGGAAAGCCCCACCATCGCGCCCCAGCCCGACCCGTCATGCAGCATTGTCGGGTTGGCAATCTCGCGCATCATCTGGCTGCGTGGCCCGTGATACTCGGCGATCCCCATCGCCTGCCGCATCTGGTCGGCAGACAATCCGCGTAGGCGCGCCGCCATCGCGACCACGCCCAGCGCGTTCCAGGCACCGGATGTGTGGTAGTCGCTGACACTGGCGTGCAGTGACAGGCCCGCGCGCCCGGCCACCTCGTACCCGGTGACGACCGCTGCCAAAGCCTCGGGTCCGGTTAGGTTCGGGCAATGTTCGGCCAGTGCGGACAGCGCTGGCAACACGACCACCCCAATATGGCCCTTGGTGGGGTTATATCCATCGTGACCATCCAGATTGTCGGTTTGCGTAGCGGCGGCATAGGCAGCACCTGCCATGCTGACGGTACGGCCATCGAACAGCATCCGTGCGCCATAAGCAGAATCGGAGCTGGTATAAAGCAACGCCGCCGTGTCCCGCGCGATCACGCCTGCCTGCATCGGGCCGGATGCGATCAGGATCCCCATCGTGTCGAGCATCATCAGCGCCGCGGCCTCTAGTGCGCTTTCGGGCATGTCCGAGGCTGCGCGGGTCAGCGTGAAATCGGCAACCCTGGAAAATGTATCTGTCTGCGGGTTATGCGTCATGAGAGCTCTCCTGTCGGGCGGGGCCGGTACAGGAAAGTCAGCCACAGGTAAGGGCGGGCTTGTACTCTGTTCCCGACGCCAAATGTCGGGAACAGAGGAAAACGTATGAAGAAGAGACCCTAGTACGGGGCTTCGACGCCATTCATGGACACGTAGACTGTTTTCATTTCCGAAAAATGGTTGATCGCCAGCTTCGAATTCTCGCGTCCGACACCCGACATTTTCGATCCCCCGAACGGGGCTTCGACCTGGGCAAGGTTATAGGTGTTGATATAACAGGTCCCCGCCTCGAACCCGGCCACAACACGGTGCGCGCGGGTCAGGTCATTGGTGAAGACGCCTGCGGCCAGACCAAATTCGGTGTCATTGGCACGGGCCATGACCTCGGATTCCGTGTCGAAATCCAGCACCGACATGACGGGGCCAAAGATTTCCTCGCGCGCGATGGTCATGTCATCGTTCACTTCCGCAAAAACGGTTGGCTGCATGTAGAAACCGTCGCCTTCGATCCGGTTGCCGCCGAACACCAGCCTTGCGCCCTCGGCCCTGGCTTTGTCGACATAGCTCAGCGCGATGTTCAACTGGTTTTCGCTGACCATCGGGCCAAAGCTGACGTCCTCGTCCATCGGATCGCCGATTTTGGCATTGGCCAGACGTTCGGACAGGCGTTTCAGGAAGGCATCTTTGATTCCTTTTTGCACAAAGACACGGGTACCGTTGGAGCAGACCTGGCCCGATGAATAGAAATTGCCAAGGATCGCGCCGGAAACCGCGTTTTCGATGTCGGCATCCTCAAAGACGATCATCGGAGATTTGCCGCCCAGCTCCATGGTGACGTGCTTCATGCCGTCAGCTGCCGCGGCATAGACCTTGCGGCCTGTCGGCACCGATCCGGTCAGCGAGACCTTGGCTACACGCGGATCGGTGACCAGTGCGGCCCCCACGTCGCCATAGCCCTGAATCACGTTGTAGACACCCTTGGGTGCGCCGGCTTCGACCAGAATTTCGGCCACTTTCAATGCCGAAAGGGGCGTGGTTTCCGAAGGCTTGAAGACCATTGTGTTGCCGCAGGCCAGCGCCGGGGCACCTTTCCAGCAGGCAATCTGCGTGGGATAGTTCCACGCACCAATGCCCACGCAAACGCCCAGCGCCTGACGGATGGTGTAGACGAAATCTCCACCGCCCAGCGGAATATGCTCGCCGGTCAGAGAGGCGGCCAACCCGCCGAAATATTCCAGCGCATCTGCACCCGATGTGGCATCTGCCACCGTGGTTTCCTGAATCGGTTTGCCGGTGTCATGGGTTTCCAGAACCGACAGGTCGTAGTTGCGGTCGCGCATAATGTCGGCCGCGCGGCGCAGAATGCGGCCGCGTTCTGTTCCGGTCAGTGCGGCCCAAGCTGCCTGAGCGGTTTTCGCGCTGTTCAGAGCCTTTTCTACAATCGCCGGTGTTGCCGAATGCAGACGGGCAATCACCTCGCCGGTAGCGGGGTAGATCACGTCAATGGCCGCGCCATCGGTATCCTCGACATAGGTGCCGTCGATGAAATGGCTGGCCTTGGGCTGAAACTTCATACCGTGTCCTTTTCGCTCGACCCCGTCCGGGCGGGGCATTTGGTCATTTTGAATCGGCCCTAATGGTTATTGACTGGCCAGTCAATAAAATCATCCAAGCGGCAAGGTCACGCCTGCCACCGCGCACAAATCTTGAAATTCTTTGGTTAATGTTCTATATATGTTCCACATAGTCAGAGGACAAACCGATGACCCAGCACATGCGCCACGCCGCCCTGAACGGGCCAAACAATGACTACCACCTGCTTCCGGTAACAGACCGGCAGATGCGATATGCGCGCGCCATTGCCGAGAAATCAGCGCTTGAGATCCCGGTCGAAGTTCAACGTGACAGGCGATTGTTGTCCGACTGGATTTCGGCCCACAAATCATGTGGCACCTCGCAATTCGACAATTACCCGACGGGCAAGCAGGTGGCGTTCGCTGAACGGATTTCACGCAGCAAGCGTCGCCCGATCCCGTCCGAGTGTTTTCGAGACAAGAAAATGATGTCCCGCTGGATTGACCACAACAGATAACCCTTATTTAGGGTCTTCTGGCGCATGATTGCGGGTATATAGCGCAACCGCAGCCGCAACAAACATTCCCAGCAGAATGTAACCGGTCACAGCCTCGGACACGGCAAGCCCGCGGCACAGGCCGGTCGGGGACATGTCGCCATACCCGACCGTGGTGAAGGTGACATATGAGAAATACAGGACATCCCCCGGACCCTGCGCCCCGACCACACAATTATCGTTGTACCCAAAAGCTCCGTAGACGGCGGCGAACAGGAACGGGACGACCTGGATGAATGACACACCCATCAGGAACAAAAGCCGTCGCGGCGATGTAACCTGGGTCATGTAATACCAGGATTGCGACACCAGCCAGATCAGCAGGCCAACCGACGCGATTGTTCCGATCATGTCACCCGCAGCGGTTTCGTTAAGACGCGATAGCCCGAACCAGGCAAGAAAACTTGTCAGAACCAGCCCCAATGCAGCAATCAGGGTCGATTTCCATTCTTCCAGAGTTGTGGGTTTGCGGTGCATGAACGCCCTCTCAGCCTAGTCTGACGGTGATCATCCGACCTAAAGCAAGGGCCTGCAACCCGCTTTCAGTCCTGCCGCAAATGCGGCTCGCCCCGCTTTCGCGCAAGCACTATCTGCTTTTGCCGTTCACGAAAGCGCATCTTGTCAGCCTCGGAGGTCTCGTCGATGCATTGGTGACAGGACACGCCATGTTCATATTCGGGGCGTTTCATATCCTCGGGCAGGATCGGGCGACGGCAGCCATGGCACAGCTTGTGCGGCCCTTCAACAAGGCCGTGGCCAACCGAGACGCGGTTGTCGAACACAAAGCAGTCACCCTGCCACGAGCTGTCTTCGGATGGCATCTCTTCAAGATAGCGCAGGATACCACCTTTGAGGTGATAGACATCCTCGACCCCCTGCCCCAGCAGGTAATTGGTGGACTTCTCGCACCGGATACCGCCGGTGCAGAACATGGCAACGCGCTTGTTGTGAAAGCGATCTTTGTTCGCCTCCCACCAGGCCGGAAATTCGCGGAAACTGGCTGTTTCAGGGTCTATTGCGCCTTCAAACGTGCCGATCGCCACTTCGTAGTCATTGCGGGTGTCGATCACCACGACATCGTCCGAACGGATCAGATCGTTCCAGTCCTGCGGATCGACATAGTTGCCGACACGGGCGCGCGGATCGACATCCGGCTGACCCATGGTCACAATCTCTTTCTTCAGCCGCACTTTCATCTTGCCGAAAGGCGGATGGTCCGAGGACGCCTCTTTCCACTCCAGATCCGAGCAACCGGGCAGAGCCCGGATATGCGCAAGAACCGCATCGATCCCGGCGCGTGGGCCTGCGATGGTGCCATTCATGCCTTCTTGCGCCAGCAACAGCGTTCCCGTGACGGACTGCGCGCGGCACAGATCAAGCAACGGTTCGCGCAGCGCGACAGGGTCCGGGAATCGGGTAAAGTGATAGAGGGCAGCGATCGTGTACATATGCGCGATCTACCCTCGCAAACCCGGAGTCGCAAGGGATTGCATTGACGCCCCGCGCCCAGCCCCCTACCGATAAGGCAGTTATACGGAGGCCGCCATGACCCATGCCCTGCTTGTCATTGATGTCCAGAACGACTTTTGCCCCGGCGGTGCCTTGGCAGTGGCCGGAGGAGATGAAATCGTCGCGCCGATCAACGCCATGATGGAGGAGTTTGACGCCGTGATCCTGACGCAGGACTGGCATCCGGCGGGGCATTCTTCGTTCGCCAGCACGCACAATGGCAAAAGCCCGTTGGAGTTGATCGACATGCCCTATGGCCCGCAGGTGCTGTGGCCGAACCATTGCGTTCAGGGCTCAAAAGGTGCCGCGTTTCACCCCGAGTTGCGCACCGATGGCGATTTGATCCTGCGCAAGGGGTTTCGCAGTGGCATCGACAGCTACTCGGCGTTTTTCGAAAACGACCATCAGACGCCAACAGGCCTGAAAGGCTATCTTGAAACCCGAGGCATCACCCGTTTGACGCTGGTTGGATTGGCGACCGATTTCTGCGTTCACTATTCGGCTGTAGACGCTGCCCGGTTGGGATTTGATATCACAGTCCGGATGGATGCCTGCCGCGCGATTGACATGGACGGATCGCTGGCTGCCGCAAAACAGGCCATGCGCGATGCCGGTGTTACGCTGGCCTAAGGTGTCGCCCCGGCAGCTGCCAGCAGCTTGATCGTCACAAACAGAATAACGGCCAGCCCGAACGCCAGCCCGATACGCCCCGAAATAGAACGCCGACGTGCCGAAACGGGCTGCTGTGGCGGTGGCGGCGGTTTGCGCACCTGACGCGTACGCACGATCCCGGCCATGGGCTGTGCCATCCGTATGTAATGCAGAAAGTCCCACAGGTTGAACTCGCCGCAATACTCCCCCTGAACGCCGCGCGATTTTATGTTCTCAAACAGAGAACGCAGAATCCTGACCCGGTCCACCTGATCTTCGGCCGGAAACACACCGGGCACGATGCCGCTGTTCCGCGACTCGAGGCTGAACCCCGCATCCAGGAAAATCTTGCGGATTTTCGGCGATGTTCCCCGTAGCGCATCGGCTGTTCTGATGTCGCGAAACACCGCACACACCTGGCGTTCCACATCAGAGGCTGACCCCAGCTTTTCGGGGTCGAAATCGTTCAGTGCTACATTAACAATGTCAAAATCGTACTCGAGACCCATTCACAAACTCAGTTTCGTCTTACCATCCCCTTTTCTCACTAACCGGCGAAGACACTGCACAATAAGCCCGTAATGTGACGTCATGCTGGCATTGTCACCAAATCAGCGACTCTTGCCATTCCCGAAATCGATTGATCTAACTACGGAAATCGCAGGAGTTCCCCATGGTCGACATCGCGACCCGTGTCTACAATCATAAATGGAAGATTGACCCGATTGTCCGGTCTTTAATCGACACAGACTTCTACAAACTGCTGATGTGCCAGTCAGTGTTTCGAAACAAGCCCCAAACAAACGTGGTGTTTTCCCTGATCAACCGGTCGAATCACGTGCCTTTGGCCCGTTTGATTGATGAAGGCGAGTTGCGGGAACAGCTGGATCATATCCGCTCGCTTAATCTCAGCCGGGGGGAAAGCACCTGGCTGCGGGGCAACATGTTCTATGGAAAGCGCCAGATGTTCCGTTCCGATTTCATGGAATGGTTCGAGAATATGCGCCTGCCGCCTTACCACCTTGAATGCAAAGGCGATCAGTACGAACTGACCTTCGAAGGCAAATGGCACGAGGTCATGTTGTGGGAAATTCCGGCGCTGGCGGTATTGATGGAATTGCGGTCGCGCGCGGTGCTGAACGACATGCGCCGGTTTGCGCTACAGGTGCTTTATGCCCGCGCGATGACCCGCGTGTGGGAAAAGATCGAGAAGCTGAGTACGATCAACGGTTTGGGCATCGCGGATTTTGGCACGCGGCGACGGCATTCCTTCCTGTGGCAGGACTGGTGTGTGCAGGCGATGATAGAAGGGCTCGGCCCCGCGTTTACTGGGACATCGAACTGCCTGATCGCGATGCGGCGTGAGGTTGAGGCCATCGGTACCAACGCGCATGAGCTGCCGATGGTCTATTCCGCGTTGGCCGACACCGATGCCGAACTGGCGCAGGCCCCTTATGACGTTCTCAGCGATTGGCACGACGAACATGACGGCAATCTGCGCATCATCCTGCCCGATACCTACGGCACCAAAGGCTTTCTGGACAACGCGCCCGACTGGCTGGCTGGCTGGACCGGTATTCGCATCGACAGCGGCGACCCGGCTACCGCCGCCGAGGTGGCCATCAACTGGTGGAAAGCGCGCGGAGAGGACCCGACCCAAAAACGGATCATATTCTCGGACGGGTTGGACGTAGGCAGTATTCAGGAATTGCATGCACAGTTTGCGGACCGCACCAAAGTATCCTTCGGCTGGGGTACCTTGCTGACCAACGATTTCCGCGGACTGGTCCCTCATGACGCGCTTGCACCGTTCTCACTGGTCTGCAAAGCCGTATCCGCCAACGGACGCCCGACGGTAAAGCTGTCGGACAATCCGGAAAAGGCAATGGGCCCTGCGGATCAGATCGAGCGATACAAACGGGTGTTTGGCGTGGGCGCACAGGAAGCGATCAAAGTGATTGTCTGAGCTAAGGCATAATACCAAACACTTACCCTCAATTCATATGATGTCAGGACTGAACGACCACCGACTGGCGTCGGTAGGATCGGCGATATGGTTTTCGAGGTATTGCAGCACGATATCTTCGGTGATGGCGCCGTTGGTGGTTGAGAAATGCCTCCTGCCCCAGAACCGGCGACCCCAGTAGCGGCTGCGCAGCGCGGGAAGTTCCCGTTGCATCTTGTGAGACGAACGGCCCTTCATCTTGCGCACCGGACCCGAGATGGCAATCTTCGGCGGCACCGACACGAACAAATTCACGGGATTGCTCGACAACACCCCGCGCAAGATGTCGACCTCGTTCTCGTGGCAGACCCAACGGATGATGGCGCGCACCCGCAAGCGCACCGCACCGGTCAGCACCTAGTAGCGATACTTGGTCGACCAGACGATATGGTAGCGGTGATAGAAAACACAGTGCTTGCCAGTGTCATACTACATGACCTTACCCTCTGGAAAATGAGCCTTCGAACCGGCTGCGGCTCATTTTCCAGAGGGTGAAGCCATAACACGATTCTCCGCGCTGAAGCAGGTCCGACTGGAGGTCGGAGGGTTTACTCCAATGCGTGGATACCAAACAGTTGGTTCATAATTCGCAGCTGCGCAATCTCACATTGATGATCATCACTCAGCGGATACCATCAACAAGCTTTCGAGAAGCGTAACACGTGAACCGCCCATCAAAGTCTTCAATGCCTGTTTTTGAGCGCAAAATTGCCGCTTGCGGTTACCTGCTTTGAGGCCGCACTTCAGACCAAGGAGCGTTTCCTCGAACTGAACCGAGTATCTATCTGTACATGGGATTTTAATCTTCGGAAAACTGGTGCCGCTGAAGGGACTCGAACCCCCGACCCCATCATTACGAATGACGTGCTCTACCAGCTGAGCTACAGCGGCACCTTGAGTCATCCGGAACTGGCCTCTACCGGATGAGATGGCCCATTTAAACTGTCAGCCTAAAGCCTGCAAGACCAGTTATGTCCGTTCGGGCCTTTTCCCCCTTTTCACCAGAGGTTGTCGTCGACGTAGTGAGCCAATAATCAATCCGATGGGGCGAGCTTTCAGTTTGTGAAATTTTTGTAACGACGCATGAGTAGTTTTGACTCTAAACTTATTATTCCATATTTCATGAAATATGATAGAAGAAATAACCGACCAGCTGGCCATCCTTGGCCACCCACAACGTATCACCGTATTTCGCATGTTGATGCGACGGTATCCTGACACTGTTCCAGCGGGGGAACTGGCGTCGGAACTGGGGGTCAAGTCCAGCACCTTGTCGAACTATCTCAACGCGTTGCAGCGATCCGGGCTGGTCAAGCAGGAACGATCCGGGACGTCACTGCTCTATTCGATTGAGATGAAGAACGTGCAGCACATGTTCGATTTCCTGCTCGTGGATTGCTGCCGTGGCCGACCCGATCTTTGCATGCCCTTGGCCAAAGGGCGCGAAACCATGGCTGACCGAAAGTTCAATGTGTTGTTCATTTGCGTGGGTAATTCTACCCGGTCGATCTTTGCCGAATCCCTTTTGCGGGATATCGGCGGGGATCGGTTCAATGTCTATTCGGCCGGCATACGGCCGTTTTCCGAACTCAACCCGTTTGCAATTCGGGTCCTGCAAGACAAGGGGCACGATACGTCGGCGCTCCGCTCGAAGAATGTATCAGAGTTCTCGGGGCCGGGCGCACCTGAAATGGATTTCGTCTTTACGGTCTGCAATCAGGCTGCGAACGAAGAATGCCCCGCGTGGGAAGGCCAGCCGATTAGCGGTCACTGGGGCATGGCGGATCCGGTCAAGGCAGAAGGCACCGATACCGAGAAAAGCCTGGCCTTTCAAAACGCGTACGGCGCGCTGAAGCGTCGGGTTCAAGCCTTTACATCGCTGCCGGTTGAAAGCCTGGACCGGATCGCACTGCAATCCGCCGTTGATGAAATCGCGCGGTCGCCACTTGAGGATGCGCCATGACGACTTACGCTGTGAACGGCCTTGGCCGAATGGGGAAACTGGCCCTGAAGCCCTTGTTGGAACGGGGCGCAAAGATTGCCTGGATCAACGATGCCTTCGGCGACCCCCAGATGCACGCGCATCTGTTGGAGTTCGACACGGTACACGGGCGTTGGGATGCAGAATTCAGCTTTGATGCCGACAGCATCACTGTGAATGGAACCCGCCTGCCGTTCATCGGCACGAAAGACCTGAACACCCTGCCGCTGGATGGCGTTGATGTCGTGATCGACTGTACGGGCGTGTTCAAGACCGAGGCCAAGCTGGCCCCATATTTTGATGCCGGGGTAAAGAAAGTCGTCGTCTCTGCCCCGGTCAAAGACGGCCCGACGGCAAATATCGTTGTTGGAGTGAATGAAAGCACATATGACCCCGCGACCCATAAAATTGTGACAGCGGCCTCTTGCACAACGAATTGCCTGGCGCCGGTGGTCAAGGTGATCCACGAGAATCTGGGTATCCGCCACGGGTCGATGACTACGATCCATGACGTGACCAACACGCAAACAATCGTTGATCGGCCCGCAAAGGACTTGCGGCGCGCACGGTCGGCCCTCAACTCACTGATCCCGACGACCACCGGTTCGGCCACCGCCATCACACTGATCTATCCGGAACTCAAGGAGCGTCTGAACGGTCACGCCGTCAGGGTGCCGCTTTTGAACGCCTCGCTGACCGATTGCGTATTCGAAGTTGAGCGGGCCACCACGGTTGACGAGGTCAACGCCCTCTTTAAAGCGGCGGCTGAGGGTGACCTGAAGGATATTCTGGGTTATGAAACCCGCCCTCTGGTATCTACCGATTACACCAATGACAAACGCTCCTCGATTGTCGATGCGCCCTCGACCATGGTGACAAACGGGACACAGGTGAAAATCTATGCGTGGTACGACAATGAGATGGGCTATGCGCACCGCTTGGTGGATGTGGCGCTGATGGTCGGGTCCTCGCTGTGACCCAGCGGCCCGAAGGACTGTCGGCTTATGTCGCGGTCACGGCGGCTTATTGGGCCTTCATGCTGACTGACGGGGCGCTCAGGATGTTGGTGCTGCTGCACTTTCACACCATGGGATTCTCACCGGTTCAGCTGGCCTATCTGTTTGTGCTTTATGAGATTGCTGGGATCGTCACCAACCTGGCCGCAGGCTGGATTGCCGCCCGGTTCGGGTTGACGTCCACCCTTTATGCAGGATTGGGGCTGCAGGTGGTGGCGTTGCTTGCCATGACACAGCTTGATCCGCACTGGACCGTTACCGCCTCGGTCAGCTTTGTGATGATGGTACAGGGGGCAAGCGGAGTGGCCAAGGATCTGGCCAAGATGTCGTCGAAATCATCAGTCAAATTACTGGCCCCGGCCGAGGGCGGAGGGTTGTTTCGGTGGGTCGCTGCGCTGACCGGATCAAAAAATGCCGTCAAAGGGCTGGGTTTCCTGTTGGGCGCGGCCATGCTGGCCACGTTGGGATTCATGGCGGCAATCCTGGTCATGGCGGCGGTTCTGGCACTGATCCTGTTCGCAGTTATCCTGTTCATGCCAGCGGGCCTGCCGAAGGGGCGAAAAGGGGCGAAATTCTCGGAAGTATTGTCAAAATCCGCCAATGTGAACTGGCTGTCCGCGGCGCGGGTCTTTCTGTTCGGTGCGCGCGATGTCTGGTTCGTGGTCGGCATCCCGATCTATTTCTACGCCGTCCTGTCGGATGGCACCGAGGACGGCAACCGTTCCGCGTTCTTCATGATCGGAACATTCATGGCGGTGTGGGTCATCCTCTATGGCGCAGTGCAGGCCTACGCGCCAAAGATCCTTCGTGCGGCGGATCGAACCGAAGGCGATTTGATCCGCGCGGCACGCAGGTGGGCGAGTGCCCTTTTCTGCGTTCCTGCGACTCTAACATTGGCCGTTTTGCTGTCACATGGGCCTGAAACCTGGCTAACCACAACGCTTGTGGCTGGGCTGCTGATCTTCGGAGCAATCTTTGCGGTGAATTCATCGCTGCATTCCTATCTGATCCTGGCTTTCACCCGGTCCGAACGTGTGACAATGGATGTCGGATTTTATTACATGGCAAATGCAACAGGACGGCTGATCGGCACGGTTCTATCAGGCCTGACCTACCAGATCGGAGGATTGCCACTGGTCCTCGGGACCGCGACCGTGATGGTGGCCCTTGCTGCGTTGACTTCAGGCAAACTGACGGATCAAACCTCCGAAGCACTGACGTGACCTTTTCGAACGATATCTCACGGACTGGATCGCTCTTGCTATGATCGGTGGCGTTCTGATCAGAGGGGCTGCGCAAGGTTATTGAAGAACGATTAGCGAGAATTTTATATGTTTCGGCATATGACCTCGCAAAGCTTAGCAAATCATGACGGCACCACTGGCCGCGGAAACCCGGTATCTGTTAAACAATACGTTTTATTGGTGACCCCGGCAGGATTCGAACCTGCAACCTGCCCCTTAGGAGGGGGCTGCTCTATCCAGTTGAGCCACGGGGCCTTGTCAGGCTCTCTGTAACCGGGATTTTCCGGGTTGTCATCGCCTTTGCACAATTGTTGTACACGCCGACCTGTTCACGCTACCATCGGACAAAACAACAACGCAGGTGCCTCCCGTGAACAGTGAAACCAAACGCCCGCTTACCCTTCGTGATGTGTCCGAGGCTTCCGGAGTATCCGAGATGACGGTAAGCCGGGTTCTGCGTAACCGGGGGGATGTGTCTGACGCCACCCGCACCCGCGTTCTGGCCGCCGCCAAGGAGCTTGGCTATGTCCCCAACAAGATCGCGGGCGCATTGGCGTCCAGCCGGGTTAATCTGATCGCGGTGATCATCCCTTCGCTTTCGAATATGGTCTTCCCCGAGGTGATGACAGGCATCAATCAGGTGTTGGAAGACACCGAATTGCAACCGGTGGTCGGGGTAACCGATTATCTGCCCGAGAAAGAGGAGAAAGTGCTGTACGAGATGCTCTCGTGGCGGCCTTCCGGCGTGATCATTGCGGGGCTTGAACATACCGAGGCCGCGCGCGCTATGCTGGATTCGGCAGGTATTCCGGTGGTCGAGATCATGGACACGGATGGCAAGCCGGTGGATGCGATGGTGGGGATCTCACACCGCCGCGCGGGGCGCGAAATGGCACAGGCAATCCTGAAGGCCGGGTATCAGCATATCGGTTTCATGGGCACCAAGATGCCACTGGATCACCGCGCACGAAAGCGGTTCGAAGGCTTTACCGAAGTTCTTGGCAAGCACGGGATCGAGATCGAGGATCGCGAGTTCTATTCCGGTGGATCGGCCCTGGCCAAAGGGCGCGAGATGACCCAGGCCATGCTGGAACGCTCACCCGAGCTGGATTTCCTGTATTACTCGAACGATATGATCGGGGCCGGTGGCCTGCTGTACCTGCTGGAACAGGGTATTGATATTCCGGGACAGATCGGCCTGGCCGGGTTCAACAATGTCGAGCTTTTGCAAGGCTTGCCCCGAAAACTCGCGACGATGGACGCCTGTCGTCTGGAAATCGGCCGTCAAGCCGCCCAGATCATCGCCGAACGTCTGGAAAATCCTGATACCGAGATCGAGACACGCGTTACTCTGACCCCCACGATCAGTTATGGTGACACGCTGAAACGGCGATGAACACATCCCTGAAAAGGCTCGACAACTGGACGGCCCGGGCGATCTTCATGGACCGGCACGTATTGGGTGAACAACCCTCAGGCTCGGCCAAAGGTTCCGCGCTTCTGGATCTGATCCACCGGCTTGGATTTGTTCAGCTTGATAGCATCAACACCGTTGCCCGTGCCCATGACATGATCCTGTTCTCGCGCAGGCCCGCCTATCGCAGCGCCGACCTAAAAAGGCTCTATGAAAGGGATAACGCGCTTTTCGAGCATTGGACGCACGATGCGGCGGTGATTCCGATGAAATTCTATCAGCATTGGCATCTGCGCTTTCAGCGGGATGCGGATATGTTGAAGGCGCGGTGGAAGAACTGGCGGCGGGATGGGTTCGAACAGCAGTTTGACACAGTCCTGCAACACATCCGCGACCATGGGGCGGTGTCGTCCTCGGATGTTGGCAAGGATGAAAAGAAGGGCTCGGGCGGGTGGTGGGACTGGCACCCATCGAAAACCGCGTTGGAGTATCTGTGGCGCTCGGGTGCCCTGACCGTCGTCGGTCGGGATGGGTTCCAGAAACGCTATGATCTGACAGAGCGCGTGATTGAAACACAGCTCTGCCCCGGAAACACGCCCTGTGATGCCGAAGCGACCGTGGATTGGCTGTGCAACGCCGCATTGGACCGGCTTGGATTTGCAACATCCGGAGAGTTGGCGGCTTTCTGGGACACCGTCAGCGCGGCTGAGGCAAAAGACTGGTGCGCGGCGTCGCTGGAATGTGGCGATATTGAAGAAATCGAGGTCACCTGTGCCGATGGGCGCTTGCGCAAGGCATTCGCACGCCCAAATCTGACGACCGAAGTACCGCAGCCGCCAGGCCGCATTCGCGTGCTCAGCCCGTTTGACCCCATGCTGCGCGACCGCCGCCGGGCCGAGCGGCTGTTCGGCTTTCACTACCGCATCGAGGTTTTCGTCCCCGAGGCCAAACGAACCTATGGATACTACGTTTTTCCTTTGCTCGAGGGCGACCGTATGATTGGCCGTATCGATATGAAGGCCCACCGCGATCGTGACCTGCTGCATGTCAAAGCGCTCTGGCTCGAGCGCGGTGTGCGCTGGTCAGATGCTCGTACCCGACGCCTGAACGCCGAGCTGGACCGGGTGCGGCGACTGGCCGGTGTGGAACATGTGACTTTCGCCAAGGACTGGCTGAAAGACCCTAAATAGGGTCTATTCTGCGTCGGACAGGGACAATTTGATCGGTTCCAGCCCATCAATCTCACCTGTCAGAATATCCCCTGCAACGACTGGACCAACGCCAGCCGGCGTACCGGTCAGGATTAGGTCACCGGGGCGCAGGTGGTAAAAGCCGGACAGGTGCATGACAATCTCGTCGATCTTCCAGATCAGCTCCTCCAGGGTCGCGTTCTGGCGCAACTCTCCGTTTACGCTTAGCCGAATGCGCTTGTCATCCTCCGGGGTCCAGTCGGCAGCTGGTGTCAACGGCGCAAAGACCGCTCCGTTTTCGACGTCCTTTCCCAGATCCCAGGGCCGCTGCTTGTTGCGCTCGCGGATTTGCAGATCACGGCGCGTCATATCCAGGGCGCAGCCATAGGCAAAAATGGCATCCCACGCCTGCGCACTGGTGGCGCGAAACACGGGTTTTCCAATGGCCAATGCCAATTCCATCTCATGGTGGTAATTTTCGGTCCCGGCAGGATAAGGAACCGTCGCACCTGAGAGTACAGCGTTCGGGGCGGATTTAGTGAAATAGAAAGGTGCCTCGCGATCCACCTCATTCCCCATTTCTGCGGCATGGGCAGCATAATTTCGACCGACACAGAAGATCCGTCCGATGGGATATCCGGCCGCCGCGCCGACAACGGGGATGGTGATCGGGTCCGGAAGCGAAAACAGGCTGTTTGGCATAATAATCCCTGAAGGTTGCGTAACTTCCATATTACGTCTGCCAAACCCGCCAGCAAGCCCGGAAAACACGCTGTATTTCGCCAATCTCGAGGAGGTGTTTCAGCGTGAAACGGCTCAATTCTGACCTGAATGACTGACGCCGTGTCAAAAATTGGTTTCATCAGTTTTTATGGTCTCACCAGTACACAAACAGATCGAAACAACTCTTGGCTCAGTCAAAAGCCGGGCTAAATCCTCAGGTAGTCAGGCCCGTGCCGATTTCGGTGCGGCGTCAAAATTCAGAACAGCAGCTTTGGTAAAGCATTCCACCAAAGTGACGTCGACAAACCATACGCTGACCCATTTACCGATCGGCAACTGCCTAAACCAGTTTCGGAGAGTATAGGTGCTAGGCCCCTCCCCCATGGGCCAAAAAGACCCTGTTCAGAGCCACATTTCAGGCTTTTCGTATACTCCGAAGCACAGGCCGGACCGTCAGGTTTGACGTAACCGGTCTTGGGCCAGGCACCAACGACCAGTCCGGGTCTGGCCGCCCCGTCGGAGACTCCCCCTACAGTTTCCGGCGGGGTCACTGCGAACGACATCGGATACAGTGCCAATAATCAGGAGTCGAGGTCCTTCAACTCGTTCAGCAGATCCAGCAGTAACTCATGCTTGTCCGGTCCAAGCTGAGATCGAATACGTTCCGCCTGGGCCGTGCTTGCAGCCAGATTGGCACGAATGATCTGAACCCCTTTTGTATTGATCCCAACAACCTGACGCCGTCGGTCAGCCGGATGGCTGCGCCGCGTGATCAGTCCACGGTTCTCCAACTTCTGAAGAATGCGCGTCAGGCTTGGCAGCAACAGGCAGGCGCGATCGGCGATGTGGGTCGGCTCTTGTGGGCCTTCTTCGTTCAACACCCGCAACACCCGCCACTGCTGTTCCGTGACGCCAGCGTCAGCCAGCATTGCTCGAATGGGTCCCATAACCTTTTCCCGCGCCCGCAAAAGCGCAATGGGCAAAGATCGCGACGTCAGAGGGAGATCGTCGGTCATAAGAAAATTATCACCGAAATCCGGGATATAAGCAAGCAACCCGACACGCAGCAGCAGCGCCCGCACCCGAATTTGCACCGTCATGCGGGCCGATTTCGGGCTGGACAATTCAAAACGACCGTTGAAGATGCCATCGACATCCGCTTCTTGTCCTTCTCACCCCCTGCGGTCGAAATATGAGGTTTCAGCATGGCAGCCCCACAAAACGCATTCAAACAGGCTCTAATACAGGGCAAACTGCAGGTTGGCTGCTGGATGAGCTTTGCTGAATCCGTCACCGCCGAGATCATGGGAACCGCGGGTTTCGATTGGCTGGTGATCGATGGTGAACACGCACCAAATGATATCCGCTCGATCCGGGATCAGCTGACAGCTTTGGCCAGCAGCGCATCTCATCCCGTTGTGCGGGTTCCTGTCGGAGAGACCTGGCTGATCAAGATGGTTCTGGATGCTGGCGCCCAAACAGTACTGGTTCCGATTGTCGAAAGCGCCGCTCAGGCGCAGGACTTGGTCCGTGCCTGCCGTTATCCGCCGGACGGGGTGCGGGGTGTTGGTGCAGCGGCATCGCGCGCCACGATGTATGGGTCGACAAGCGACTATATCCAGACCGCAGATCAGGAAATCTGCCTGTTGTTGCAGGTGGAAACCCGCGCCGGATTGGCCGCGTTGGATGATATTCTTCAAGTCGAAGGTGTGGATGGCGTTTTCATTGGCCCTGCTGATCTGTCAACCGACATGGGGTACAAGGGCAACAGCGCCGCACCCGAGGTGCGCGAGGTCATCGCGGACGCCCTGGCCCGGATCAAGGCCGCAGGCAGAGCGCCGGGCATCCTTGCCACCAATGACGAAGCACGTCAGACCTATCTGGACATGGGCGCACAATTTCTGGCGGTCGGCATAGATGTGATGCTGCTGGCGCAAGCGGCTCGTGCGCTGGCCGCGCAATGGAAACCATCCTAAACAGTCAACTGCGCATGGCCGCAGCGGCCTGCGCATAGCCGCCCGAGGCTCCATCAACAAAATGCACATGGTCATCCCGCATGGCCGAGGGGACGATACATGTCATCATCGCCTCGTCCTGTGCGTGCAAACCGTATCTGATCTTCCCCCGGCGACGCGCCTCTTCAAGCAGGTGTTCGATTTGGCGCAACGTGTCCGGATCGCAGTCGAGCGTCATTTTCAGCCCGTCATCAAACTTTCGGTAATCGGCATTACTGCTGACCATATGTCTGTAATGGTCCGGCTCAAAGCGTCCCATCCGCAGGCCAGTTTTGAACAATACTGCGATCAACAGGTTCTGAACCAGCAGGACGAGTTTGTGCAAAATCACATGACGCCCGTTGCGCGACACATGAGCGTCGATGTCAAGGCCGGGTGGAGGCCACGCTAAGGGCGGACCCTTTTCCGACACCGGATGGCCTGCGCGATCCAGTGTTTCAGACGCGGACAGGACGGATTGCGCAAGATCGGCAAAGTCCCGTTCGGTTGCTGACGGTGTGGGCTGTACGACCAGCGAAACGATCTGACCGTGACGGGCCGGGCTGTTGGACCACCTGCAAGACAGGCCTGTCAGATCCGGCTGCGCACCTGGCCCGGCGGGTGTGACCATGTTTTTCCCGGCTTTCATCCCGGCCTCGGCCCAGGCCAGACCACCGCCGGAAAACATGGCGTAATCCACTCCGGTAGAGGGTGCATAGCGCGCAACGCGCAGATCCTTACCCGCTTTGCGGATATCAGCCACCGACACCAGCGCTGCCCGCAAAGGCATGGAGAATTCTTCATCTGCCCAGCGCCGCAAATCCGCCAGCGTAGTCCGGGCGGTTTCAGCTTTTCCGGGCGGGACAGCAAACCCCGCCCCATCGCCGCCAAAGACATATGGAAACAACGCGCCGTCCATTGCGTTGATCATGGCCGAAATTACCGCAGCGCCCACAGTATTGACAGTCTTGTACCGGCCCCGCGCGATTTCGCCCGTTGAATCGACAATATCAGCAACACCCAGAACCCAATCATCGGGCAGTTTTGAAAACTGCGCGGGGTCTGCCAGACGGGTAAAATCGCGCTGCAAGGGAAGGTTTTCGTAAAATGCGGACTGGAGGTCTTTCATGCTCCCCCTCGGAATCAGTGTTTTGACAAAGATAGCCGTAAGGCGAGCCATGTCCTAACTTTGAAACAATATACACAGGCTTGTGCGTTGCATCACGGCGTGCCAAGCATTTCCCTCGGACGAGCAGGAAAGGGCTGAATATGCAGGCAGGTTTGGTGGTTTTATGCCTGGGCTATGTGCTCAGCCAGTTTTTCCGTGCTTTCCTTGCGGTTCTCAGCCTGGATCTGGAGCGTGACATTAGTGCCGCGCCCGAAGATCTGGCCTTTGCTTCCGGTCTTTGGTTTATCGTGTTCGCCGTCATGCAGATCCCGGTCGGATGGGCGCTGGACAGGATTGGGCCCCGCCTCACGTCCGCCGCGCTGCTTCTGGTGGGCGGGGCAGGTGGGGCGGCGGTTTTCGCAGCCGCAACAACGCCCCTGCACATCAGCATAGCCATGGGCCTGATCGGTGTCGGGTGCTCTCCGGTCCTTATGGCCTCCTACTATATCTTTGCACGCGAATACCCTCCGGCGCGGTTTGCTACATTAGCGGCCGTGATGCTGGGCGCAGGGTCCGTTGGAAATCTGGTGGCTTCTTATCCAACCGCGCTTGCCGTGGAATGGATGGGGTGGCGCGGTACGATGGTCGGGCTGGCCACAGTGTCCGCCGCAATCGCATTGGGCCTGTGGCTGACTGTTCACGACCCGGCGAAGGTCGAAACAGAACACAACGGATCCCTGCTGGATCTGCTGAAGGAGCCTGCCCTGTGGCTGATCCTGCCCCTGATGCTGGTTGCCTACGCCCCCTCTGCTGCGCTGCGCGGGCTGTGGGCCGGGCCTTACCTGAATGACGTCTTTGGCCTCAGTTCCACTCAGATCGGCACTGCAACGCTGATCATGGGCGCGGCCATGATTGCGGGCACTTTTGTCTACGGACCACTGGACCGTATTTTTGGCACCCGGAAATGGGTGGTTTTCGCTGGCAACGCTTTGGGTTCAGTTGCGCTGGGCCTGCTCTGCCTGTGGATTGATAATGCAACATGGCTGTCCGTCCTGCTGATGGCCGTGATCGGCTTTACCGGTGCCAGCTTTCCGGTCATCATGGCTCATGGCCGGGCCTTCGTACCTCCGCATCTGGTGGGGCGTGGTGTGACATTGCTGAATCTTTTCGGCATCGGCGGCGTTGGCATTGCTCAATTCGTCACCGGACGTATTCACGCAGCCACCGTGCAAGACGGATCAACCGTGCCCTACACAGCAATATTCGGGTTTTTTGCGGTTACCCTTGCCATTGGTTGCGTGATCTATCTATTCAGCCGGGATAGTGTGGATTGACGCAGCCATCAGGAGAGTCCGTTGAACGACCCCGTTGTCATAGCCCCAAATCTGAAACGCAGACTGTCGGGCGTAACAGCGACCATAGCAAGGCTGGTTCCGCTGCAGGCGCAATGGATCGACATCGCCGCCACCGGGCCAGGTCTGCCCGCTGACACTCCGCACATCCCGCTTGGTCGACTGCCTTTCCTGTCGCGTCGTAAAAGGCGGGTCTGGCACGCGCGCCGCAACACCGAGATGTTACTGGGGCTCATCCTGCGCAATGTGTTCCGGTTGAAACTCAAAATGCTGTTCACAAGCGCGTCCCAACGGCCGCACACAGGCTATACCAAATGGCTGATCGGCAAGATGGATGCTGTCGTTGCAACCTCGCGCAAAACCGCAGGGTATCTTGAGCGAGACTCGCAGGTGGTGATGCATGGCATCAACCTAGAAGACTTCGTTCCGCCTTCAGACAAGGCCGCCGTCCGTGCTCGGCTGGGGCTGCCGGATGGGGTACTGTTAGGGTGTTACGGCCGTATTCGACACCAAAAAGGCACGGATGCCTTTGTCGACGCCATGATTGACGTGTGCGGGCGGTTCGACACAGTGTCAGGCATCGTCATGGGCCGGGCAACCGAGAAACACACCGCATTTCTGGCCGAACTGAAGACTAAAGTCGCCAAAGCTGGCTTGTCTGATCGCATCCTTTTTAAGCCCGAGGTGACCGTAGATCAGATTGCTGAATGGTATCAGGTTCTGGACCTGTTTGTTGCGCCACAAAGGTGGGAGGGATTTGGTTTGACCCCTCTCGAAGCAATGGCCTGCGGTGTTCCGGTCGTGGCCACAGATGTCGGCGCGTTTTCCGAAATCATTACTGATCCATCCTTTGGCAAGGTCGTGGCCCCCGATGATGTTCCCGCCTTGGTCGAGGCGATTGCCCTAATGCTGAAAAGCAATGATTCCCTGTCACAAGCGGGCCAGGCATCCCGCGCCCATGTCGAGCAGAATTTTGACATTCAGGGCGAAGCAAAGACGCTGGTTGCGCTATATGAACGACTTTTGAACGATTGAACCGCTTGAATTCGGCATCAGTCGTTGAAAACACCGCTGATAGCCCTTTTTTCTTCGCCGCAACGCGGCTATGAACGCGCGTCCTTAACTTTGGAGACATGAAATGGGCTATCGCGTCGTAGTCGTCGGCGCCACGGGTAATGTGGGCCGCGAAATGCTGAACATTCTGGCTGAACGCCAGTTCCCGGTTGATGAACTTGCCGCACTGGCAAGCCGTCGCTCGCTGGGTACCGAAGTAAGCTTTGGCGACAAGACCCTTACGACCAAAGATCTGGACACGTTTGATTTCACCGGCTGGGACATGGCGCTGTTTGCCGTAGGTTCCGAGGCGACCAAAGTCTACGCTCCAAAGGCGGCGGCGGCGGGTTGCGTGGTGATTGATAACTCGTCGCTCTATCGCTATGACCCGGAGATTCCGCTGATCGTGCCGGAATGTAACCCGCAGGCGATCCACGACTACAAGAACAAGAACATCATCGCCAACCCCAATTGCTCGACCGCGCAGATGGTTGTCGCGCTGAAGCCGCTGCATGACCGCGCCAAGATCAAGCGCGTTGTTGTGTCGACCTATCAGTCGGTTTCGGGTGCCGGCAAGGAAGGCATGGATGAGCTTTGGGATCAGACCAAGGCCGTCTACAACCCTACCACCGAAGTCGCACCGAAGAAGTTCCAGAAACAGATCGCCTTCAACGTCATTCCGCAGATCGACGTCTTCATGGAAGACGGCTCGACCAAGGAAGAGTGGAAGATGGTTGTCGAGACCAAGAAGATCGTCGATCCGTCGATCAAGGTCACCGCAACCTGCGTCCGCGTTCCGGTCTTCGTCGGCCATTCCGAGGCCGTGAATATCGAGTTCGAGGAATTTCTGGACGAAGACGAAGCCCGCGATATCCTGCGCGAAGCGCCGGGCATCATGGTGATCGACAAGCGCGAAGCCGGTGGCTACGTCTCGCCCATCGAGTGCGCAGGCGACTTTGCCACATTCATCAGCCGCATCCGCCAGGATTCGACCATCGAAAACGGTCTGAACCTGTGGTGCGTCAGCGACAACCTGCGCAAGGGTGCCGCCCTGAACGCGGTTCAGATCGCCGAACTGCTGGGCCGGGAAGTCCTGAAAAAGGGCTGAGGGCTCGCGAAGCTGAAAACCCCCAAGGGTCGCCCTTTGCAGGCGGCCCTTTTTTGTGCTTGCAGTCGTCCATTCAGGCTGCAACCTTTGCGGGAATATAACACCTGATTTCCGCGAGTGATTATGAGACCCCTGATTTACCTTCTGGCCCTTGCGCCCACCGTCCTGCATGCTGAAACATTTTTGATCGACACCAAAGTCAGTGAGGTCACGGTTTACCCCAGAGGAGCCGACATAATCCGCACAGGAGCCTACGAAATTCCTGCTGGCAAACATTGTTTGATCTTGCAGGGTATTCCCGCACGTGACGAAAATCAGCTGTTTTCAATACGGGTTCTGACCGAAGGCCTGACACAAACCGCGTTGCTGCGGCGCTTTGAAAACCTTCCGGTGCAGGACCGCAAAAGCGAAGCTGTAATGCAGGCCGAGGACCGGATCGAAGCCATCGAAGATCAGATCACTGCTGTCACTGACAAGGCAAAAGCCACCCGTCTACGCGCCGAGGCTGCACGCCAATCCTTATTGTTTCTTGGTCAATTGGGACAGAATGAAGGCCTGCCTGCCGACCTAAACACGCTGCGTGAGATCACCCGCATGATCGCCGAGGAATCTCTGCGCGCCGAGCAAGAAGCCCAATCGGCGGAAATCGAAGCCCGAGGTGTCGAACGGCAACTGGAACAGCTGGAAGAAGATTTGTTGATTGCTCAGGCTGATCTGGCAGCACTGATCCCCGAAGCTGATGACCATGTTTTCGTTGCCGTCGACGTGACCGCCGAAACAGCAACAAAAGGTGCTTTGACCGTGTCGTACATCGACTCCTATGCCGCAGAATGGTCGCCGGGATACGAGTTTCATTTGGCAACAGGCGACGCGCCCACAGTTCGGATCGACCGCAACCTCCTGATCACGCAGGACACCGGTGAAAACTGGCGCGATGTTACGATGCATGTGTCGACCATTGCCCCAACTGGTCAGAACGCTGCATCATGGCTGCCTTCATTACGACATTGGATACGCGAAACACCGCAACCGCAACCAGAACGGGGAAATTTCGGGAAATTGGCAGAAGCGGTTGTCGAGGCACCTGTTGTGGTGGAAGAGACATCCATTGGCACGATACTGACCTCGTCAGTGGAAGGCACCGGCATCACTTACACTTTGCCAAATCTCATATCGGTTTCCACTGGTTATGAGATTACCGAGGTCGCATTGGACGCAATCACCCAATCTGCCGAGGTTTTTGCGCTTGGCGTGCCCTGGCGCGATGACACGGCGTATCGGACCGCTCGGTTCACCAACCCAATGGATCAGAGGCTTCTGGAATCTGCTGCCGCACGGTGGTTTGTAGATGATGTTCTGGTTGCTGCCGGAGACTCGCAGGAAATTGGCCCTCGGGAAGAAATCGAGATGGGGTTTGGCCCAATCCATGGTCTGACACTTTCCCGACAGATCCTGAACCGCAGCAGCGGTGACACCGGGATTATTTCGCGGTCCAATCAACGGGTCGAACAGGCTGAAATCAGTATTGAAAACCTGACGGACCAAACCTGGCCACTGCGCCTCTTGGACCGGGTTCCATATTCCGAGCAGGACGATCTGGAAATCACGTGGAACGCCAATCCGCGCCCAAATGAAGAGAATGTGGACAACCAACGCGGAATTCTGGTTTGGGAGATGGATATTGCCCCCGATCAAAAGGCAAACATCACCTTGAACCTTGAATTGAATTGGCCTGAGGGGATGGACCTGAAGTAGTTTCCAAAGACGCTCGGCTTTTGCCGTCTATTTCATCAGCCGCACCCATCAAGGCACCGACTGGACCCCAAGCAACGGCAGAGCGCTGACGGCAATCCAAATTGCCGACCAGTTGACAAATTCAGGCTTGCTTGCCAGCTAAACACAGACCTGAACGCGACGGATGGGCCAGAACAGACAACAGGTGGTGCCCTGCACAGGGCATCAGAGGCATAGTATGGGAATTTCGACCAAACGCAGAATTGGAAGATACCTGATCATAGGATGTGCAGGCATTCTGGTCGGGCTTATCCTCATCGGGTTTACCGGGCAATTCCTGGCGGTCGGAGACTCCTTTGCTCTTTTCCGCCCGCAAGCCGGCGTTCTGCTTTTGCCGTGTGCCGCGATCCTGCTGTATATGCGCGCCAGATACCTTGCATTGGTGACCCTGGCCTTTGCCGCTGTTGCTGTCGGATCAATCGCAACCAGTTTCGCTGCCCCGCCCAAGGCCTGCGACGGCCCGTGTCTGACGCTATATCAAAAGAACCTCATGAGCCGGGCATGGCCGCGGTATTCGCTGGCCGACGACATCATTGCATCCGATGCCCATATCGTGACGTTGCAGGAAGTCTCAAGTCACAACCGCGAATACATGAGCAACCTGTTCGAGCATTACCCCGAAAAGGTGATCTGTGAGTTTCGTCCCGAACAAAACGTTGCCATCCTGACAACTCTTCCGATTGTCGAAGGTTCCGGGTTCTGCCTGAAAGGTCATGGTCTTGTCGGAATACAAGTCGAAGCCCCGGACGGGTCTTTGGTCTGGATCGTATCGATCCACCTGAGCTGGCCTTTTCCTTTCGACCAATCAACCCAAAGCCGGATCATTGCAGAACGCATCGCAGGTCTGGATGGCCCGGTTCTGATTGCCGGGGATTTCAACATGGTTCCATGGGGCGCAAGCGTCCGGCGGATCGCAGCGGCAGCCGACAACCAGAGTTTTGGGGCTGTCCTGAATACGCATAATCTTGGCAGCTGGCACCTACCCTTGCCAATCGACAACCTTTTGTTCCCAAAAGGAACAACCGGAACAGTCGAACTGCGCCCCTTCATGGGATCCGACCACTTCGGCAAATTCGCGCGGTTTCGTTTGGATTGATCCGCGAGGTCCCCGCTGCCTTGGTGGGCAAACCAGAACGCAAGTTGCGATCTCAAGAAGGGTCTAGGTGTTATTTTCGATCAGCACTTTCAGATTATTCAACCCGCGCTCGTAATCGCCGCCAACCCATTTATCCATCATCAACCCCATTGCCAATTGGTCATAAGCGTGCACGAATCAACAAGAACAACCTAAAGATGTTGATTATTTCCGCTTAAAATCAGACACTTAAATCCGGGCCTTCCAACTGAGAACTCATAACTATGCACACTTGAAACATAAGTATGCACAAGGCCGGTGATGCGCCTTCGAGAAGACAACTTTCTGAGGTTCGAAATTGACTAAAATACTTCGCAAACTCCGTGAGGCTGACTAGAGTCGGTTCGAAGCGCTCAAAACAGCTCTTCTTCAATCTCTCGTCGGCTTATCCGCCAAAAAATAGGCTGATTTTTCGCACATTAGGAAGTTAACTTGGTGGTTAGCGAGTGGCGAAGAAGTATGATTTTTAACCGAATTAGATCCAAACCAATTATTGGCTTTTTTTTGAATCCTCTCGGGACCCATGCGCGCCAGCTGACCTTCGAAGACCAGGAACTTACAGTAGGTATGAGGCGCGCCCACCAGCTCCATCTTAGCGATCTCGCAGAACCTCCCACGGTTACCAAAGGACTATTCGGAAGTAAGCTTACTGTTCGTGCAGATGACAACAGCACTTATCTTCTCAGGGGGGCAAGACATCGCGAAGCTATCTCATTCGCGGAAGCAGTTCGGGCACAATGGTTAGGATACAATCGAGAACGGTTTTTGGCCGAAGCACCAAGCATTACTGATCTGTTACGAACAATAGACGATTTGTCCGACCCTAAGCGTTATCCATCGGCATGTGTGTTATCGCCCAAACTTGAACTAGCGAAAGATCTAGACCGCAGATTGTTGTCGAAGCTGCCTTTGGCTGCAATCGAAGATGCCGCGGAAAACAAAGTGGAAAAGATTCAAGCGTTTATTCGTGACGCCAGCGCCAGACGAAATGAAGCCATATCAAAGTTCGAGAAACAACAACTCAAAGAGTGGGCGGAGTTCTTTGATACGTTCGAAAGCAACCCGCTCACGCCGGAACAACGTACCTCTATTGTAGCCGATGAGGACGCTACTCTGGTGCTCGCCGGGGCCGGCTCCGGAAAGACAAGCGTCATAACTGCCAAAGCCGGGTATTTGCTAAAATCTGAAACCCGTAACCCTGAAGAAGTTCTATTGCTTGCCTTCGCGCGAGATGCCGCAAAAGAAATGTCGGAACGCATCGAAGAAAAGTGCGGCGAACAACTAGAGGCTAGAACATTTCATTCGCTGGCCTACGACATTATCGGCACTGTGGAAGGCAGCAAACCGGCTCTTGCGGCCCATGCGACGGACGACAAAGCATTCCTAGCTCTAATCAGGGATATCTTACGTGATCTCGTTAAGACCGCGACTGATGTTTCTAAGGCCATCATCGGCTGGTTCGCTTACGCTCGGCTCGAAGAAAAGAGTGAGTGGGACTTCAAACAGAAGCACGCCTACTACACCTTTATTGAGAAGGCGGACCTCCGCACACTTCAGGGAGAACAGGTCAAAAGTTTCGAAGAGCTGATGATAGCCAACTGGCTATTCGAAAATGGCATCGAATACGAATACGAACCGAACTACGAGCACAAGGTGTCAGAAGGCGGGTTTAGGGATTATTGCCCTGACTTCAAGCTGACCAAGAGTGGCGTTTACATCGAACACTTTGGTGTTCGTCGGAAGCAGGCTGCGGACGGCACTTATCAGTTAACAACTGCTCCGTTTGTCGACCAAGAAGAATACCTGGAAAGTATGGAGTGGAAACGGGGTGTCCACGACGACCATGGAACCACTTTAATTGAAACATACTCTTATGAGCGCCAAGAGGGTCGCCTGCTAGAAGCTTTGGCTGAGAAAGTCGCCGAATACGAGGAGCTAGATCCGAGATCGCCAGAAACACTGTTCGACAGGGTTGTGGAGCTAAAGCAGGCCGACAGTTTCGTACAGCTGGTTGGAACCTTCCTACGCCACTACAAGGGTGGGGGATACCATGTTCGCGAATGCTCTGAAAAAGCTGAGAAGCTGAAACTCGGAAGACGGTCGAAGGCTTTTCTAACGATCTTTGAACCGGTCTATGAAGAGTATCAAAGACGGCTAGATGGGCGGATCGACTTTGAAGACATGATACTGCGTGCCTCAGAATACGCGGAGAGCAAAGAATTTGTGAGCCCATTCAGACATATTCTCGTAGACGAGTTTCAGGATATATCACGAAGTAGAGGGCGATTGGTCAAAGCTCTCAAAGCTCAGCATTCAGATGCTCGGGTTTTCGCAGTTGGTGACGATTGGCAGTCTATCTACAGATTTGCAGGATCTGACATCAATCTCATGCGACACTTCGGGGAAGAGTTTGGTGGCGCTTTTGATGGAGAAACAGGTGTGCACCGGACTGTTGACCTTGGGAGGACATTCAGGTCTGTCGATCAAATTGCAAACGCAGCAAAACGGTTTGTTCTGAAGAACCCAGCGCAGCTATCTAAAACTGTCATCCCCGCTGGTATTGCCGAGGCGCCCGCTCTTCGGGTCGTATCGACTTTCCGCAATGATGCCGACCTCAAGCTGAACCAAGTCTTAAGCACAATAAAGCAAAATCTAAACGAAAAGAAAAAGGCGTCTGTGCTGCTGTTGGGCCGTTATCGACACCTTGCGCCAACAGGGTTATCCGAGTTGCAACGCGAGTTTCCCCGGTTGGATATCAAGTTCAAGACTATTCATTCCTCGAAGGGCCTGGAGGCGGACCATGTAATAGTTCTCAGCCTCTTCAGGGGGCGCACCGGCTTTCCTTCTGAGATTGTAGATGATCCTCTTCTAAATTTAGTCTCGCCGGATGCTGAGCCATTCGAGAACGCGGAAGAGAGAAGAGTCATGTATGTTGCCTTAACCAGAGCAAGGCGAACCGTGACGCTGATGAGCTCCAGCTCGAAGCAATCCGCTTTTGTTACTGAGCTACTCGAGGATCCCGAGTACGGCATTGTCGGCGAGCGCGAGACCCAGCAAAAAATTCAATTCTGCGGGGAATGCGGAGGACATCTCTTGGCGTTCCCAACCAAAGACGGTCGCAACTGGTATAGGTGTGAACACGCTGATCTATGCGGATTTTCAATCTCCGCTTGCACAAGTTGCGGCAAAGGTATTCCCACAAAAGTTGACGGCTCCAATTTAAAGAAATGCACGTGTGGCGCAGAGTACCCAAGCTGCCCTTCCTGTGAAAACGGATGGCTGGTCGAACGAAAAAGCCGCTATGGAAGTTTCTTGGGGTGTGTGAGTTTTCCCCGTTGCAAAGGAAAGATGAAGGCAATGCCAGCAACGATTCAGACGAAAGAGCTATAGTGAAAAAACAAAACTCCAAGAATTGCAAAGCTAGCGCCGTCACACTTCGTGAATTGCGTGAAGCCGTGGGCATCCATTTTTCCGCTTGGTCTATGCTTGAGCGCAGCTTGCAATCTGCATTTGTGGACCTTGAGGCCAACGGAAAGAAAGCCCGGCGACAAAGCCTTTCCCAAAAATTGAATCTTTGGAAGCAGTTTCACCTCGACAGAACCTCGGAGCGCGAAATTCACAAAGAGTTCATAGCTGAATTGCACTCCATACTTCAAAGCTCTTTAGAAATTCGAAATCGCCTTGCACATGGCATTACTGGTTGGACGGCTCTTGTTCCCGGGCGGACTGATAAAGCCAGCATCTCCACAGAGCTAAACGACGAAGAAACTGCTATTGAGTTTGAAGAACTCCAGAAGATTACAGGGCAAACAGGTATTATTGCCTCTCATATGGATCGAATTACTTCATACGCTCTTGAGCCTGACAAATGGCGGCACAGTGATCTTCATGCAGACATTCGAAAGATGCTCTACAGGTCAAATCGGTAGGTCGGCTCGGTCACGATAAAGGTGAGAAAACTCATTGAGCTCAGTAGCATCGCAATACGTCAACATTCTGTTTAATTTTGCTTTCGACAAGAATGGTGATGAGCCATATCCATTACTTCAAGGGCTTTTTCATACTACGCTGAATATCTGTCGATATGGCGGTCAGTCTTGCTTGCCTAAACTTAGTGCATAAGATTCCAGCCATATTAAACAAATCGAACACCAAAGGCTCTGTCAGTGTCGGGTGAATTGAGATGGAGTTTCAGAAGAGATACTCTGAAGGGCGGCTTCAAATAGGGCTTCAGCTCTTTTCTTTTCAATGGAGTTGGCTACTAATCCCCTAACCAAACCCTGCATAGCTAGAAACACAGCCTCACTCAGGCCAATGTTGTTCGCTCTTGCCGCTAATACCGTTGCCTCAAGGTATCCATCAATTTTTATTTTCAACAGGGTCTGACGCTGCTTGCTCAAGTTCTTGAAGTCATTCATCGGTTGCTCCACCAAGTTCTTCTTATCAAATTTACAGTCAAGTTGCATGCTAGTCGCCCACTGCACCCGCGACCAACAGCCCCTCGGCAAGGTCGAGTGCATCGTCCGGCCAGTAGGTATTAGGTCGTGGGTGATGGATGTCATCCGCCGCAACCGGTCGACAGGTCAAAATGGCATTTCGCCATTGCAACGGTACGGCATCGCGCCCTTGTAATGCTCCCACAAGAGCGCCGCAAATTGCAGCATTTGTGTCAGTGTCTCCTCCACAAGCGACAGTGCAGACAATCGCGTCCCGAAGCGACTGCTCGGACATCAAACAATAGAAAGCGTTCTGAAATGCAGTGAGCACCCACCCCATTTGATGTTGGAACTCGATGGGACGTTTCGTTCGCGCCGCCAAAAGCCGGTCGCGTACAATAGCCGCGCCCTCATCCTGACCCGCATTTGCATAAGCGGAAGACCACATGTCTTCCTTACTCCCTCCAGCCACACCGGTAGACACCGCCGCAGCGAATGCAGCATTGGCAGCAGTAGTCACCTCATTCGGATGGGTGAGAGAAGCGTCTTGGCGTGCGATCTCTGCGGCCAGCGCAGGCGTTCCATATGCAAAGACCCCGATTGGGCTCACCCGCATCAACGCCCCATTTGCCTGGCTATCTGAGGCAACAGGGCCACCTTGTCCTAGCGCGGAAATTGCGTTGCTGGTTGTCATTCCAATGTCGAATGGCCGGGAATTCCGCCATTCGACGTACGCATTCGCAACGTGATCTCTGTCAAAACGATCCATCGCGCATAGGCTGCGGGCAAGAGCCAAGGCCATTTCACTGTCATCTGTCGGTTGGCCGGCGATCAAGTTCCAAGTGCCGCCGTCCTGAAGAATATCAACACCGCCTGGGTGCCTGCGAGCAATTTTCTCCGCATCCTGAAATTCCACGAAAGACCCCAACGCGTCACCTGCCAGTTGTCCCAGCAGGACACCTTGTGCACGCGCAAGGTTCGCGGGCAGATTTGTACGTTTCCTCGGAAGGGCAGGATTGCGAGCGCTTTTCGGATGCGCCGTCATTCGGATATTGGACAATTCACGCACCAAATCCTCCGCGCCTGCAACTACACCGTCAAAGCTGGCCTTGCTGTAGTCGATTGGCTCTCCATTCCCTTCAGCGATAACTTTACCTGCACCAATCAGAAGAGCGTGTCCGCCAGCGATATCCCAAGAGGACAGCCCACCAACCAAACTCATGGCCGCATCGAGCTCTCCTACAGCTGCAAGCGCCAACCTGTAGGCGGGACTTGGCAATGTTCGCACGCGGACTTGTTTGAGGTTAATGTGATTGGCCAAGGCATAATCCGCAGCATCTGCGTTCAATCCAACAATTGGTTTGTTACTAGATGAGGTAGGTGTGATAATCCGTCCATTGCGTGACAGGTCACCTCCTATTGCCCACGCGATCAGATCGCCTGAATCATCTGGTGCTGTGGGCGCATACACCACGCCTAGGACGGGCTTGTTGTTTTCAAGCAAAGCTACCGACACAGCAGACCCGCGCAAGCCTTTCATGAAATCCGCCGTACCATCGTGGGGATCGACAACCCAAGTCAGTGATCCTTCAATCAAGGAGCTTTCTGTCTCCTCTCCAAGCCAGCTTGCCGGTTGAAGGCGCAACAGGTTTGTCTTCAAAAAGGTTTCAACTTCGGTGTCGATAGTGGCCTTTTTTAAGGATCCGCGCGGTCCCTCTGGTCGATGAAACTCGGCTCGGATCATTGCACCTGCCGTTTTTGCCAATTGGATAATGGCTGGTAGCATTTCAGAGATCGGGTATTCGGTCCTATTCAACATTGAAGGTTCTCCATGAGTTCTTTCGATTGACACCAACTTAACCAACCCTCAGATCTGATTTAGGATCCCTCGGAATTTTGCGGATTTCAAAAGTTTGGGAGTGCAGCCCTTGGAAAACGCTGTAGGTTTCTATTGGACGCTACCAGTTACATGGGCGCAGTTTGTAGAACTGCCCAGAGACGTAGAAGCTGCGGCCTCTGCTAGTAAAACCATTCGCTACCAGATGGAGCTGATCCGCCGATACGCGAGAGAGCACGGCTTCAATCTGATTCACGAAGAGGTTTTTCTCGAAATTCAACCAGACAGAGGCAGCATTCACATTCAATCAGCTCTGGATTCCATTGAGCGCATTTGTCGAACCGACGATGCAACCATTCTTGTCGTCGATTTCTCCGTTGTGCAGAACTGGCGTCGCCATGGATATATGGACGAGTGGTTTGAAAACACCCACATGCCAATTGTCCGAATTCCACCGGATCCGCTCCGGACAACTGAATGGTCCTTCGATCCCGGCCAGCATTTTGGTGAGTGGCGCCAGCGCCATTCGTACTGGATGAGCTCCAAGCACGAACGAGAAGTGTTTGCACTGCGTCGAAGCTTGGAACTTCAGAAAACCGGCTTAAGCGTTAATGCAATAGCCGAACAATTGAACATGGAGAAAACTCCTTCTCCGACTGGGAAGCCGTGGCGCGAGAGCAATCTCAGGACCTTTTTGAAAAGGCAAGAGTAACTAAACCCCACTGTAGAGGAGAGCATCCTTCGCTTGTGGCAACCAGACAATTGATAGGCGACATCCTTTGGAGCTGAAGCAACTGAAAGACAGCGAAACTCACATCGCCAGCAATTCCCGATGAATTGCGACCATTGCCCAGGTGTCACGCGTGCAATACGCAACAAGATCAGAATAGACCTTCTCGCGCGCTGGATCATCCGGTTCCGTCAGTGTTACGTCCTTCCAAAGGCGAGACGCGCTTGCCCCCTCTTTGATGTCCAGATCATCGTATGAAAGTTCTGGCAAAAACGCTGGAAGAACGGCCTTTATAGAGGCGCTTCCCTTAAACGCGGGATCGTTGATCACTTCATCCGCAAACGGCTTCATAAGATCTACAACGCGTGCGTTTAGGACTTCCAGGAACTCTGCATGCTCTGGATAAGTTTCCGCCATTTCCGCATTGCGCGATTTCTCGAACGGAGCATACCAAACCACTACAGAGCCAACGTCTCCTATGTCCTCACGAAGCCTTTTCAGCAAGGCTGGCATCGGGTTACTGGCGTCTCGGTGGAGATACTCCCTGTGTTCAATTTCTCCGCCAGGCTCATGCTGGATATGCAAGGAATACTGGAAAGCCACTTGCTGATAGGGACGCGTTCCGTCCCAGGGTGGCAGCAAACTCTGAGATGTCTCGTAGTCAAAATAGTGAACCGGATAGACAATCTCGCTCAGAAACCTGCTCAACTCCTGATGATCGATTGTACGTGCACCGTTCGCCAGAGCTCTCAAGTAGCGTTGCGTCGACTTGCCCAGAACAAATGGATCAGTGATCTCGTCAACCCTTGTGATCCCATTTGCGATGAGTTCGGAGGCTTTTTCCGCGTTCATGAACGGAAGGCGGTGTATGCTGTCCTGCGCGATTGGAGGGTCGAGCTTTTCACGGATCTCCAACCATTCACCGTAGGATTTAAGGCGCGCACGTTCGGGGGACGGATCAGGCATCGTAACGCTGGCAACGACGCTCAATGCCTGATCGATACGCGTGCGTGTTTTTTCGAGCTGCTCAGTCACCGCATCCGTGATGTCAGTGATGCTGACAAGCTCTTGCGGATTAATTTCGCCGTATCTGGAGTAATCACGGTTCACATGTGCCACTTCGCAGCGCGCAATGGGGAACCCGGCTGCCTCAAGCACGACACGCTGGAATGCTAGATCAAAAGTGTGTTCGGGCTTTGCAGATGTCCCGCTCTTGATCTCTGTCAGAACGTACCCATCGCCACTGCGGCTCACGATGTCGGAGATGCAAGTTATGGTTCCATCTTCATAGCGTCCCTGTGCCACGGCGTCTGCACCGTTCCTCCAGGCTTCTAACGTGCGCGCGGGCAGAGTCTGGTATTCTGAAAAATCTGAAAAGCCGAGTTTTATGAGATCACCAAAAAGCTCCTCTGCATAAGGTTCAAAGGCGTGTCCCTCGTCAAAGCGCGCTTGCAATGCGGGGTCAATCGGCGGCAACAGATGCCTGGCGTGTTTCTTGATCCATAGCCAGGCGGGGTGCCTGAGAAACAACATGTAATCAGATTTGGACAGCGTCATTCAATTTGGTTTCCAGAACCGATGCCTCAAAAAAACTTTCTATCATTCGGCTTCTCACCTACTTTCGCATAGCCTCAACCCTCGTTCCTCGTTGGCGCAACTTTGGCCCTATTTGCGATGAACTGCAAAGCAATCCGCCAAAACATCCAAGTATTCTAATTGTAAAAGAGAACAGTGAGAAAAGGGAAGATTGGCAATTAGAAACAAGACTTTGACTTGCACTCACAAGGAAACCTTGGCCAAAATTCACAGATAAATACCAACAGAAACCGCAGAGTTAGCGATGAACGACGAGATCGAAATTAAAGATTTCTTTCATGTTTGGGCGAGCCACAAAGGTTGTCCAACAAGTGGGATTCGCCTTTACAACCCGGAGACTGATATCGAGTACCCGGTACTGCGCGTAGACGAGACAGGAATAGAAGTCTCGGACGCTAACGACCGGATTAGGAAGTTTCTACGCAGATCTATTTCTGATTGGCTTTTACTTGTTCCGGAGGATCATGATTTTCGAAATTTGCTAAGCGAAACCAAACCACCCGAAGCAGAGCGTCGTGAGTTAGTTAATAATCTTAGGGCATCAGGCCTTCCCGTAGCTCACACTCAAAGTCTGGATGACCTTCGGGCGATAAATTGGGCTGCGACAACGCCAATGTCCAAGACAGATCGCGACGCTAGGTTTCGTTTTTATTCCGCTGTGAAGAAGTTGGAGAACTTTCCTGAGCACAAAACAAGTTCAATAAGAATTGGTCGGCGTGTTGTTGAGACCTGGGCAGACCAGAACAATGAACTGTTACCTGCTGACTTGATTGTTCACCTCGCTTACTATCGACGTTGGTCTGGGGACACGGACGCCGCGCTACGAGCGTCAGATTGTTTGAATGGCCCCCGGTTCAGGCGCGATCTATCAGGTGATCAGAGGAGTGTCTTGGCTACAGAGCGCGCCGCCGCATTTATGGACAAATTTGAGAATTTCGGATCCGGGCTAGAGGATGCGGAGTTCTTTCTCCGATACTCTATGGCTGCCGCGAACGGGAAAAACAGCTCGGAAAACCACTTGGCGTGGAAACGGTACAATAAGCTGAGGGAGGTTGGTGTCATTGATCGGCGTCAATAGAGTCATTCTAGTAGGAAATCTTGGAAGAAACCCAGAAATCACTGAGACTGCTGACGGGAAAAAGATCAGCAAACTAAGTGTCGCGACCAGTGAACGGTGGAATGACAGGACCACAGGTGTACAAAAGTCGCGCACGCAATGGCATTCTGTCGTCGTGTATCGGGAAGACTTGGCCAATACGGCCGAAAGACTAACAAAAGGTGACAAAGTCTACGTTTGCGGGAAGCTACAAACTAGAAATTGGTCGGATCAGGCCGGGCAAAAACACTACAAAACCGAAATTGTTCTGGATGGCCACAATAGCGTTCTATTTTCGTTTGATCAGTCACCATCTGATGGGCATTCAAAAAACAGTGCTTCAGCCATGCAAATCGCGACCAAGCCAATTTCAGATGATTGGGATCCAACTGACCCGCCGTTTTAGGGTCATAACCACATACTGATCAGTTGGAGTAATTTCACAATGGATTATTGGCCGTCATCAATTCCACTTTGGCATGGTACGGACGCTTCACTCTTGTCTTCCATCGTCAATAATGGCCTTGGCGGTCAAAATCCTGTTGATGAATTAGGAGCAATCTCATTTTTGCATCGCGCTTTTGAAGCCATCGGTTACCAGCAGAACCAGAAAGAGTTTATGCGAACCATGAGCTTTCAAAACGCGTATTTTGCGAGCAAGCAATTGAATGCCGGAATGAACTTTCGACATGGGGGTGTCTACGTCACTTCAAGTCAGCAAACCGCGGCAAGTTATGCGACACGTGCACCGGAAGCGGTTTACTATTGTAGAGAATTTCTCGACAACCTTAAAGGGAGCGAAACCGAAGCCGTTGCCCACCTGTTGGATGAATATCCGAAACTCAAGTTGTTCCTTGACGGTGACAGCGATCCAATTGTTCTAGAAGTTCTGCGAGTTCGAAGAGATCGAGTTTTTGATGAGCATGGTGGGAGAATTTCGGAGAACCAAATTGAAACTTACAACAGACTTTTGGGAAACCACGAGCCTAATTGTGGAATAGATCTCAACTTTGCGTTTGAAATTTCCGAAGTTATCTCAGCAGACAATTTGTCTGTGTGGCGAGTACTTGGAGGAAATATGTTCGAGTTCGCGTTTGAGCCGATGGTATTGTGACGGCTCTACAACGGGGCCTTTCTCAAACCCCGATTGCGTTACATTAGACACCTGCATCGCAACTTTTTCAACCAAGGTAGCTTTCAGATGAAACACAAACACGTCGGCAGAAGCTAATTCTAGTTGGCCTCGTTTTTGGAACTTCTCCAGTTTCGACTATGTTGAGGTATCGATTTCGCCAGCTTCAGATTGAATGATTGCCTTAAGGTCAATCAGGTGAGCTTGGGTGAAGTAGATGGAAGTTTCTGCTTGCGCCAATTGGATTTCGAGCTCTTGTCCTTCGAGTTCGTCAAGCAGTACCCGCAATATGTCCTTGGAGTCATTTGCGTGTTCAAACATCGCCGCATGGTTGGGGCAGAGCGCCAAATAGTTCTGATGGTGCCGGAGGTTCAGGTCCTTTAGAAACTCGACCTTCTCGAAATAAGGGCTCCCGTCGGCAAGTAAAAACGGAAGCGGTTCCTTACAAATCTGGCAGCCCATCACACCATCCGCATTGGTGTACTGGTCTTGCAAATAGGCAGCGGCCTCTGCCTTTACTTGCGGCTTTGTTAGTGAAACAGACCGATTGCGGATTTCGGTTTCGCGCGTCTCGGCATCACGAGCCTTGTCAGCGACCTTGGCAGCTCTTCGTTCTGCATTCTTTGAGGATTTATCAGGCATTTCGAAAGCGGAAGCAGCCTGCTCCTCAGCAAGCAGACGGGACAACTTTTCCCTTGGTATGTTTGCGACTAGCTCTCGCGCCAGTTCTGCATCCTCGGCAGTTTCAAAACCGAACTCCTGAGCTCTCTGGTTCTTTTCAGCCCTGATCCGTTCAGTCTCTTTCCTTTGTTCTAGAGCCGCTTTTTCTTCGCTGCCGAAGCCAATTTCTTCAAGCCAGTCCCATCCCTTGTCAAACTTAAAACCTTTGGGCAGCTTAGATGCGGATGCATCGGCTGGCCGAACAAACTCGCCGCTTTCCTGAGGTATCCAAGCGTTGTCCCTCAATACATGCGCGAGTTGGGATACTCCGGTTCTGTAGTAAGTATTGTAATTCCTACAGTACCTTGCTTCAGTCCAGTCGACTTGCGCGGATGAAATTGTCTCCCAAATTACGAGCGACAATTCCCTGGAAGGTTCCGCCAACATGTCGCTTAGGTATGGAATCTTGTAGTCGATATCTCTTTCATAAGACGTCCGACTCCCATACCCGCCGTAATATAGGTCTCTGTTTGGGTTCCAACGGCAGCTGGTTTTTTCGATCACGATCTGCGTCGCGACGCCCAGTTTCGAAGCAAAGTTGATGAACTTATCTTTTTTGATCTTTCTCCAGTAGTTCGCCGACAGACCCACCCGACCCTGGTCTTCGAGTCTTTCGAAATAATGACGCGCTCCTGTGTCCATATACGGGGCATCCAAAAACATCTCTGACGCATATCTGGGACTACCCGTGGTATCGCGCAAAACCTTATAATCGCGAAATACAGATACATCACGAGGGTGACTTTCAAGATAGTCGGAAAATCGGTTTAGATCAGCGATGTGGGTTAGCCAATCAAAGTCTGGGGCAGAACTTCCGTACTTGCTTTCTAGAACAAACCGGATTTCTTCGGCTTCCCCGACCTCTCGGACACCAGCGCCAACAAGAAAGCGTCTAGACTTTTCCTGTTGGCCACTTTTCTTACCTTTCTGTTGATTTCCGCTGAGAAGTGACCCGGTAAGCCAGATAATTTTCACTGAGAATTGACCCATGTGAGCACATTGCCCCGACGTTTTCGTTTGGGGAGATTTGGAGTGATCGACATGGGATTTTTGAGTGTCATACGACGCTGGGCATTGCGTGACAAAATGCCAATTCGCGAGATTTCACGGCGCACGGGGCTGTCTCGCAACACCATCAAAAAGTATCTACGCGAAGGCGCTGTAGAACCGAAGTTCAAGACACCGCCGCGTTCTAGCAAATTGGATCCGTATGCGGATCGGTTGTCTGCCTGGCTGCTCGCCCAGACACGCAAGCCCCGCAAGGAGCGGCGCACGGTGAAGCAGATGCATGCTGATCTGGTGAAGCTGGGTTATGAAGGATCCTATGGCCGTGTTGCCGCATTCGCGCGGACGTGGCGGTCAGATCGGCACCGTGCGGAACAGACGACGGGACGCGGAACTTACGTGCCGCTGGTATTCCAGCCGGGTGAAGCGTTCCAGTTCGACTGGAGCGAAGACTGGGCCAATATCGGTGGAGATCGGGTCAAGCTTCAGGTCGCCCATATCAAACTCTCACACAGCCGGGCTTTCCTCGTGCGAGCCTATCCGTTGCAAGCGCATGAGATGCTGTTTGACGCCCATTGGCATGCGTTCCGCGTGTTTGGTGGCGTTCCCGGCCGCGGGATTTACGATAATATGAAGACGGCCGTGGACCGTGTGGGCCGAGGCAAGCAGCGTGACATCAATGCCCGCTTCAAGGCCATGGCCAGCCATTATGTTTTTGAACCAGAGTTCTGCAACCCTGCTGCGGGTTGGGAGAAAGGTCAGGTCGAGAAGAACGTCCGCGATGCGCGCAACCGGCTGTGGCAGGTCATGCCCATCTTCAAGGATCTGGGCGAGCTGAACCAATGGCTTGAGGATCGCTGTGTCGCCCTATGGGCCGAGACAAAGCACCGGGAATTGCCGGGTACTGTTGCTGATGCATGGGAAGCTGAGAAGCCCACGTTGATGGCGCTGCCGCCCGCCTTCGATGGATTTGTCGAACACAGCAAACGGGTATCGCCGACATGCCTGGTGACCTTCGAACGCAACCGGTACAGCGTGCCGGCCAGCTTTGCCAACCAGCGTATCAGCCTGCATGTCTACCCCGAACGTCTGGTCATCGTGGCTGAGGGCCAAACCGTTTGTTCACATGAGCGGATCATAGAGCGGTCACATCGCAAGCCTGGCAGAGTGGTCTACGATTGGCGTCACTATTTGGCAGTCATCCAACGTAAACCGGGTGCTCTGCGTAACGGTGCGCCGTTCACAGAGATGCCAGATGCCTTCCGTCGACTCCAGGATCATATGCTCCGCAAAGAGGGTGGTGACAGGGAAATGGTCGATATCCTGTCACTGGTTTTGCATCACGACGAGGACGCAGTTCTACGCGCCGTAGAATTGGCGTTGGAAGCCGGGGTTCCTACCAAGACGCATATCCTGAACCTGCTGCACCGCTTGATTGACAAGAAGCAAACAGACCTTCCAGAGATCGACCCACCAGATGCGCTGGCTTTGGAAACGACCCCGAAGGCAAACGTGGACCGCTACGATGATCTGAGACAAACCGGGGAGAAGCGCCATGCGTCATGATCCAGCAGGAGCTTCCGTCGTGATCATGCTGCGCAGCCTCAAGCTGTATGGCATGGCAAATGCAGTAGAGGATCTGGTCGCTCAGGGCGCGCCCGCCTTCGAGACCGCAACACCGATGCTGTCTCAGCTTCTCAAAGCTGAGATCGCTGAGCGGGAGGTGCGGTCAATCGCCTATCACACCAAGGTGGCGCGCTTCCCCTCTTACAAAGACCTCGCAGGCTTCGACTTCAAATCCAGTGAGATCAACGAGGCCACTGTCCGGCAATTGCA
>NZ_JBQFXM010000006.1:0-190678 GCF_056540845.1 Ruegeria sp. AL2 | reverse complement strand
AACATTGACCACAACATAAACGCTGAGACATAAACAAAGGTGGGTCAAATCTCGGTGAAAATACCGGGTCACTTCTCAGCGGAAATCAACACAATAGGGAGTCATCGAAAAAGTCTTCGAGATGCAATGCTCGCGAAAGCCCGTCAAGTCTCGGATGTCCTAGTGTAGTTTCAATACTTACGGCATGCGCTTGCACTTCCAGTGGTGTTGTTCTTTGTTCTACATTTGCACGCTTATGCTTCCTGATTTTATGCTTGCATGCTTATGCTTCATGCGGTGCACGGTTATGGTGTCTCACTAAATTCGATTCCAATTATAATATTGTTTTAAAACGATATTTTTGCACAACCTATGCAAGAAAACTCTGATTCGTGCACGCTTATGCTCAATTTGCATATATATCACACACCGACGTCCTCGGGGCGGATTGTAGCGCCTTCTCAGCGGCTTGTCTGACGTCAGCACCATGTTGAGACGCGCAGGTTCATGCCCTTGGGAGAAAATGGGAAAGACCCCCGAGTTTTTTCTTGCCGCAGAGTAAGTGTTAAGGTACCCGCGTTTTACCGGTCCCGATGTGGCTAAGAGGGAATCCGAGGTGCCTTTTGGTGCCAACCGGAACTGCCCCCGCAACTGTAGGCGGCGAGCGCTGTCCATTCCGTCACTGGGCCATTTCGGTCTGGGAAGACAGGACAGACAAAGACCCGTCAGTCAGGAGACCTGCCGGTATGAAACCGAAACACACCGGGCGGGGTTGTCCGGGGAGGTTGCCGAAGAAACGCGCCGGGCGGGCTATGTACCACTCTGCGCTCACAGCAGGCAGAAAAGCGTCTGTTGCTTCGGTAAATGCCCATTCACCCGTTCTCTGGTCATTGACACATGGAGATCGATTGTCATGTTTCTACGCACTGGCCTGATTGGCCTTTCCTTGCTGGCTACCAGCGCTGCCGCCGAAGGAAACTTTCCCTTAACCATCGAAAACTGCGGTCACTCGGTCACGTTTGACGCGCCAGTGACGTCGTCAGTCACGGTCGGCCAAGCCGCGACCGAGGTGCTTTATGCGCTGGGTCTGAGTGAGCAGGTTCTTGGAACTTCGGTCTGGTTCAACGAGGTGCTGCCTGAATATGCCGAGGTGAATGCCAAGGTAGAGCGTCTGGCAGACAATGATCCCAGCTTTGAAAGCGTTGTTGCCAAGCGGCCGGGACTGGTCGCAGCGCAATATGAATGGCATGTCGGACCCGAGGGCATCGTCGCCACGCGTGAGCAATTTCACGAACTGGGTATTCCAACTTACGTGATGCCTGCGGATTGCGTCGGCAAAGACAATACGGTCGGCGGCGATGGCACCCGCCTGCAAGCGTTCTCGACCGATACGCTGTATCAGGGTATCGAAGAACTGGCGGCAGCCTTTGATGTGTCCGAACGCGGCACGGACCTGGTTGCCGAGTACAAGGCCCGTGAAGCCGCAGCCGTCGCCAAGGCGCAAGCCGTGAAGCTGGACGATGTGTCCGCCGTATTCTGGTTTTCCTCTCCTGAAATGGAAAGCGATCCGTTTGTGGCCGGGCAGAAGGGCGCACCGGGATACATGATGAGCACATTGGGCATCCGCAACGTCGTCGAGACGGATGAAGAATGGCCAACAGTGGGCTGGGAAACCATTGCCAAGGCCAATCCGACGGTGATCGTGATTGCCAAGATGGACCGCCGTCGCTTTGCTGCGGACGACTACCTGAAAAAGCTGGAGTTCCTGCGCGCTGATCCGGTGACCAGCCAGATGGATGCGGTCAAGAATGACCGGATTGTCGTTATGGATGCGCAGGCCATGGACGCCACCATCCGCGCAATCCCGGCACTGGAGGATCTGGCCGAGAAGCTGGATACCATCGGAAACAACTTGTGAACGAGGTCGCCGCAATCTTTCGGCAGGGTTTCAAGGCCGCGTGCCTAACTGTGCCACTGTTGATTGCGGCGGTCCTTGCGGGCGCGATGATCGGGGAAACCTCGTTGTCGCCCGATTTGGTTCTCTCCGTTCTGGTCAACAAGCTGGCCGGAGCGGACCTGCCCGTCGACCCAATTGATCAGGGTATTATCTGGAGCTACCGGATTCCTCGCGCTCTGGTCGCTGCGTCCTGCGGTGCCGGTCTGGCTGTCGCAGGGGTCGTGTTGCAGGCATTGCTGCGAAACCCGTTGGCTGACCCTTATATTTTGGGCATTTCTGCCGGGGCCTCGACGGGTGCCGTTGCTGTTACCATCGCTGGTTTGGGCGGGGGAGCTTTGTCGCTGTCTTTTGGCGCGTTCAATGGCGCGCTTTTGGCTTTCGGTTTTGTCGCGTTGCTGGCCCGAGCCTCCGGCGCAGGCGGCGGGCGGGCTGCGACGGCGCAAATCGTTTTGGCGGGAATTGCCGGGTCTCAGTTGTTCAATGCGCTAACGGCCTTCATCATCGCCAAATCCGCCAATGCCGATCAGGCGCGCGGGATCATGTTCTGGCTGATGGGAAACCTCAGTGGCGTGCGCTGGCCGGATGTATATCTGGCCATTCCGGTGGCCCTTGCCGGCTGGCTTATTTGCCGCTTTCACGCCAGAGCTTTGGACGCATTTATTTTCGGCACTGATTCAGCGGCCTCGCTGGGCATACCGGTGCGGCGGGTGCAGGCAACCCTGATCTTCGCCACCGCGCTGACAACAGCGGTCATGGTTTCGATCGTCGGGTCCATCGGCTTTGTCGGGCTGGTCATCCCTCATGCTGCCCGGTTCCTTGTAGGACCGGGGCATCGCAGGCTTATCCCAACGGCCGCCTTGATCGGAGCGGTCTTCCTGATCGGCGCCGATATAGTGTCGCGCATCATCATCCCGGGTCAGGTTCTGCCGATTGGGGTGGTTACCGCCCTGATCGGTGCGCCTGCCTTTGCCGTAATTCTGGTGCGCGGCCAGAGGAACGCCCAATGAAGATCGAGGCGCAAAACCTGACATTTTCGGTTCGCGGCAAGACTTTGCTGTCAGACGTATCGTTTGTCGTGGAGCCCGGCGAAACACTGGCTTTGGTCGGACCCAACGGTTCGGGCAAATCAACTCTGATGCGCCTGTTGGCGGGTTTGGCACGTCCGGTTTCGGGAAAAGTCGTCATAGCGGGCCATCCCGTTTCGCATTTGTCGCGCAGACAGATTGCCCAACGGATTGCCATTGTTGAACAACAGGCTGATACAGCCGAACGCGTAACTGCACGGTCCGTGGTCGAGCTGGGCCGCACGCCCTGGCTGTCGGCCTTACGGCCCTGGCGCGCCGAAGATACCAGACAAGTCGACAAAGCTCTGCAAACTGTGGAAATGGCCGATATGGCACACAGAGAATGGGCAACATTGTCTGGAGGAGAGCGCCAGCGGTTGCACATCGCGCGTGCATTGGCGCAGCAACCGGGCCTTTTGCTTTTGGACGAACCGACCAACCATCTGGACATACATCACCAACTGTCGATCCTGGACTGTGTTCGAATTCTAAAAGTGACAACGGTGATGGCACTGCACGATCTGAATCAGGCAATGGCCTGTGATCGCGTGGCTGTTTTATCAGAAGGACAGCTGGTTTCTCTTGGCCCGCCTGAACAAGCCTTGTCTTTGCAAACCGTTTCAGAAGTTTTCGGTGTCAAAGCACAGTGGGGGTATAGTGCCGGCGGGACGGAACGGTTTCTGTCCTATCATCTGGACTGACGGATCCCGATCGCTTCTGGTCGCACAGGATATCAGCGTCGTCAGCGCGCCATACCAGATAAGTACAATCTGCGGCCTCGAAGGCGTATTCCGACGGCGAGCAAGCTTGATCTGGGTTTCCTCACAAACTGCAAAATTGCTCGTCGAATGCTGTCTTGATTCTAACAGAAATAGGATTCGTTCGTTTTCTTGCCTTCCAAGATGATCGGCAGGCGCGTCGTCCGAGCGTCGGTCGACCAAACCCTTGTGGTGTGTTCACTACTTGTTTTGAACCGTGAATCAGATTCCTTTCGGAAACCACTGGGACCTGACCCAAATCTCGAAACGCCATCAGCTTGAACAGATCGCGGCGACCGCACGTCGATATTGCAGATTACCCCCAATCAAAGCCTCAACTTGAGCCTTAAATTAACGGTAGATTAACGAAACAGGGCACAACAAATCTCTGGATGACAAGTTCTTGATATACTTATGCCTATATCGAGATTTATTGGTGGGTAATCCTGCCGGTCTGTTGACTAGTCCAGTTTTTAACGAGGGGGTATCCCGGCAGGATCAGGGGGTGCCAGATCGGGCCAGTTCGAGGCCAACAGATCGCGGCACCCCCGCCGGTAAGCGCGAAACAGCAACTCATCTTTCTTCAGTTGATCTTGTTGCGCTGCGCGTGGGGTGTGATGCCAAAACTGGATCGGTATACCCGAGAGAAATGCCCCGGATTTTCGAAGCCGCAGGCCACGGCGACTTCGGTAACCGACGCCTCGGTTTGCAAAAGCAGTTTCCGGGCCCGTTCCAGCCGCATCTCCATAAAGTACCTTTTGGGGGAAGTATTAAGGTATTTGCCGAACAACCGTTCCAGTTGACGGGTGGAAATACCCAAAACATCGGCAATGAAGGATGGTGAGACAGGGGTTTCGAGACTGTCCTGCATAATGTCTATCGCCTTTGCCAGATGGGCATTGCGCATTCCATTGCGCGATTGCAGCGAAACGCGCTGCTTGGCGGTCGCATTACGCACAGTGTTATAGACCATCTGATCCGCAACATCAGTGGCCAGTTCTTCGCCATGGTCGCGTTCGATCAGATGCAGCATCAGGTCTGCGGTCGCGGTTCCACCTGATGCGGTAATGTGTTTTTCGTCGGCGACAAAGACGCTGCGCACCAGATTGACATCCGGAAACGCCTCCATGAATGCGTCGTGGTACTCCCAATGGATCGCCGCCTGCATACCATTGAGGAACCCGGCCTCGGCCAGCAACCACGCCCCGGAACACAATGCCCCGATCCGCGTTCCGCGCGCGCGTTCGCGCCGCAGTGCAGCCAGAAGGGAACGAGTCACGTGGTCACGCATGTGAATGCCCGACAAAACAAAGAGTTGATCGCACTTGGGCAGTTCCTCAAGTCCGGAATGCACAAGAGTGACGGATCCATTGGAAGACACGGCCTGCTCGCCCTGTTCGGATACAAAAGACCAGCGATACAGCTCATCGCCACTCACTAGGTTGGCGATCCTCAGCGGTTCGACCGCACAGGAAAAGGCGAGGTGCGAAAACTCCTCGACCAGGATGAAGGCGAAGTGCTGCGTCTGAAGCATGAGCAGGACCATTTCCAAACTGGGCCGACGCCCAAGCGTGAGTCTATTTTGCAGACACCCATGCTGCACGAGATTTTTTTGTATACAAGTTGTATTTTTTAGAAATACAAAAATACGACCACCGCGATTCGGACACGGCAGCCAGAGGACATAGTGAGGCCAAAGGATGAAAGACGAAGCCAAGTCGCGCAAAAATGCGCTCAGAGAACACCTGAAGATGTCCATCCTGACGCTGCGCCTTCGTCCAGGTGACGATCTGGATGAGGCGCATTTGTCCGATGAATTCGGCCTGTCGCGCACGCCTCTGCGCGAGGTGTTTCGTCAACTGGCAGGCGAAGGCTATCTGGATCTGCGAAAAAACCGCAGCGCCCGTGTTTCGGAAATGTCCTACACCACACTGCGCGATTTCTTCCTTGCCGCGCCGATGGTCTACGGGGCCATCCTGCGTCTGGCGGCAGTGAACGCGACTAACGTGCAAATCGAAGAATTGAAAGCGGCTCAGCACGCGTTCAAAGCTGCCCTTCGTTCAGGGTCGGTCGAGGATCGCGCACTTGCCAACAACCGTTTTCATGACGTGACCGGCGAGATGTCCGGCAATGTCTACCTGCTTCCGTCATTCAACCGGCTGCTGATCGATCATGCACGGATTGGCATGACGTTTTATCGGCCGCAGACAGTTGAAATGTCGGAAAACCTATCGCTGGCCAGCCAACAGCATGACGCGATCATCGCAGCCATCGAGGCACGCGATGAAGCTGCAGCGGCGAAACTGGCCGAGGATCACTGGAACCTGTCCCGGGATCAGATCGGGATGTTCGTGATGCCTGACGCACTGGATGTCGCAATGGGTATCCCGCCACTTTCGAAGCCCGCATGAGGACGAAATGAACCCGATTTTCAAGTTCGAAGGAATTTATACTCCTGTGGTCACCCCCTATCACGACGATGGCAGCGTGAACTGGGACACCCTGTCCGACGTGATCGAATACCTGATCGAAAATGGTGTGCACGGCCTGATTTCCGGCGGATCCACGGGTGAGAATTATGCCCAGACCGTGCCGGAGCGGCTGGAACTGGCCAAATTCACGCATAAGCAACTGAAAGGGCGGTTGCCCTTGGTCGTTGGCACGGGCGCGATGCTGACTTCGGACTCGATTGCGCTGGCCGCTGGCGCGCGCGATATCGGCGCGGACGCCATCCTGTTGGCCAGCCCGCCCTATTCGGTGCCGACGGATCGCGAAAACGCGCTGAATGCACTGGCCATCGACAAGGCCGCCGACCTGCCGGTGATGCTGTACAACTATCCGCACCGTACCGGCACAATGATGGGGGAAGAGTTCCTTGACCGCGTTGGCCGTAGCCGCAATTTCTGCGGCATCAAGGAAAGCTCGGGCGATATCAACCGGGTCCATTTGCTGGCGCGGGATTATCCGCATGTCCAGCTGGGCTGCGGCATGGACGATCAGGCACTTGAGTTTTTCGCCTGGGGCGCACCATTCTGGGTGTGTGGCGGTTCGAACTTCCTGCCAGCGGAACATGTGGCGCTGTATCAGGCCTGCGTGATCGAAGGCAACTTTGCCAAGGGGCGTCGGATCATGTCAGCGATGATGCCGCTGATGCGGGTGCTGGAACAGGGCGGCAAGTTTATCCAGACCATCAAGCATGGCGTCACCATGAACGGTATCGACGCGGGTATCATGCGGCCTCCGCTGAAGGGCCTGAACAAAGATGACAAGCGCGCGCTAGAACAGGTGACGCGCGTGCTGAGAAAGACAATCGCCGACATCGTGGCTGAGGGGTGACAAACATGGATCTGCTGACACAGGACGAGTACAAATCCATCGCCGCAGGTCTGAGCCTGCCGACAGGCGCCTTTATCGACGGCGCGTTTCGTCCGGCGGTTTCGGGCCAGACCTTTGCGACAGAGAACCCTGCAACCGGTGAAAAGCTGGCCGATATCGCATCCTGTGGCGCGGAGGATGTGGACTTTGCCGTCAAGAAAGCTCGTGAGGCGTTCGACTATGGCCGCTGGTCCAAACTGCACCCCGCCGAGCGCAAGGATGTGCTGATCCGGCTGGCCAAACTGATGGCTCGCAGCGCCCGTGAACTGGCGGTAATGGAGAGTATCGACAGCGGCAAGACCATCTACGACTGCGAAACTGTTGATGTGCCCGAGACAATCCACTGCCTGAAGTGGCACGCCGAGGCGATTGACAAGATTTACGATCAGGTTTCACCCGCCAGCGACGATCACATCGCCATGGTGGTGCGCGAGCCAATCGGCGTTGTAGGGTTGGTTCTGCCGTGGAACTTTCCGCTGCTGATGTTGGCATGGAAGATCGGGCCAGCGCTGGCGGCAGGCTGTTCTGTTGTTGTAAAACCGGCGATGGAAACCACTTTGACGGCCCTGCGCCTTGCCGAATTGGCGATGGAGGCCGGCTTGCCGCGCGGTGTCTTGAACATCGTTCCCGGTGGCGGGGCCGAGGTGGGCGAACCCATTGGGCGGCACATGGATATCGACATGGTGTCCTTCACAGGCTCAACCGTGACCGGCAAACGTTTTCTGACCTATTCGGCAGAAAGCAACGCCAAAGAGGTGGTGTTGGAGATGGGGGGCAAGAACCCTGCTATCGTCATGGAGGATGCCGAAAACCTCGACCGTGTGGCGGCGCATATCGTCAATGGCGCATTCTGGAACATGGGTGAGAACTGCTCGGCCTCGTCACGCCTGATCGTGCATAAGAAAGTGAAGGCTGAGCTGCTGGAGCGCATCGCGCATCACGCCAAACAATGGAACATCGGCGACCCGCTCGACCCCGAAACCCGCATGGGCGCACTGGTGAGCGAAGACCACTACACCAAGGTTTGTGGCTATCTGGATCAGGCCGAGAACGTGGTGATCGGTGGCAAAGCGGACAACGGGTTTGTCGAGGCCACCGTGGTCGAAGTGCCCGGCAATGACGCTACTTTGGCGCGCGAGGAAATCTTTGGCCCTGTCTTGTCGGTAATTGAAGTCTCGGGCTTTGATGAAGCGATCCAGATCGCGAACGACACCGACTATGGCTTGTGCGCCTCAATCTTTACGGCCAATGTCAAACGTGCCATTCGTGGTGCGCGGATGATCCGCGCAGGCACCGTGACAGTGAACAGCTTCGGCGAAGGTGACATCACGACACCTTTCGGTGGCTACAAGCAATCGGGATTTGGTGGCCGTGATAACTCGATCCATGCTCATGACCAGTACACACAGTTGAAAACCATCTGGATCGATCTGGCCGATGACGCGGATGAGGCCGTCGGTTGAGCCGACACGACGCCAAAAGGCTACCCCGGCAGACAGGCCCGTCGGGATGGAATACGATTCTGCCGCCCCAAACACCTCTGGCGGTGCTGGAACGGGACCTGACCGCGGATATCACAATAGTTGGTGGCGGGTTTGCCGGGCTCAGCGCGGCGCGGCGGCTGCATCAATTGGATCCTTCTCTGAAAATCGTTCTGCTGGAAGCCGGTCGTTTCGCGGAGAGCTCGGCAGGCCGGAATTCTGGGTTCATGATCGACCTGCCCCATGACTTGGCCTCGGACAACTACGCAGGCAAGGGGTCGGACGCGGATCGCGCCATCATTGCGCTGAACCGCAAGGCCATTGCCTTTGCGACAGAAGTGGCCTCCGATTGCGGGCTGCCACAGGAAATGTTCGACCCCTGCGGCAAATACAATGCAGCCGCCACCAAAGCGGGCGACGCGTATAACCGCGCCTTTGCCGCGCATCTGACCAAACTGGACGAGCCGCATAAGCTTTTAGATCAGCAGCAGATGCAAGAGGTCACGGGCAGCCCGCACTATACCTCGGGGCTTTATGCGCCGGGGACAGTGATGATTCAGCCGGCGGCATATGTGCGAGCGCTGTCCGCCCGTCTGGCCGGGCAGATCGAAGTGTTCGAGCATTCACCCGTTACCGGTTTGGAACAACAAGGCGCAGGCTGGGTGGTCAGCACCAACAAGGCCAAGGTGAGCACCGGGCAGATAATTCTGGCCAATAACGGCCACCTGGAGAGCTTTGGGTTCTACCAGCGGCAATTGATGCACATTTGCCTTTACGCCTCGCTCACAGCCCCGCTGAACGAGGCGCAGATCAAGACACTGGGCGGGAAGTCGCGCTGGTCGGTGACGCCAGCGAACCCGATGGGGACGTCAGTACGGCGCATTTCCGGCAGCTATGGGGATCGCATCCTGATCCGCACCTGCTCCAGCTTTCATCCAACAATCGAGACCAGTCCAATGCGACTGCGCAATGCAGGCTGGGTGCATGACCGAAAGTTCAGGGAACGCTTCCCGAATCTGCCGGATGTGCAGATGGAACATCGCTGGGCCGGGATGCTTTGCCTCAGCCGCAATGGATCGGCCGCGTTCGGTGAGCTTGAGGACGGTGTCTACTCTGCCTGTTGCCAGAACGGTCTGGGCATCGCACGGGGAACACTGCAAGGCATGGGCATCGCTGAACTGGTGCTGGACCGGCGGTCTGACATCGCCGATCATTTTCTGGCGCAGCCGGACTTGCCGCGTTTGCCGCCCGAGCCATTCGCCTCGCTTGCCGCCAACAGCTATCTGATCTGGAAAGAGTGGCGATCCGGCAAAGAATGAACTTGACCGTCAGTAATTCTGGTTCAACTCATCCGCGGCCGGGATTTCTCTCTCGCGGCGGGCGATATAGTCCAGAAGGGCGTCGTTCTTGGCCTCATCCAGCTTGGGTTCCTGATACTCGGCCAAAAGCTTCCTCGCGTAGTTCAGGGCGCGCTCGGTGATTTCAACTTCGCCTTCCGCCACCCATTGTTCGATCGAGTTGTTGTCAAACAGTTCGGGCATGAAAAAAGCCGTCTGAAAATTCTCCTGGGTGTGCGGATGCCCCAAATAGTGCCCGCCGGGACCTACATCCGGAATTGCGGCCAAGCCTTCGTCAAAATCATGCCATTTAGGCCCCTCCGCCATCCGATAGGCCATCGCGCACTGTTCCGCGTCCACAACAAACTTGGCGACCGAACAATGCATCCCCGCCTCGTTCCAGCCTGCCGAATGCCAGATGTAGTGGGCCCCTGCATGCAGAACAGCGCCCAGAGTTGTCGCGGATTCGTACCCGGCCTGCGCGTCAAACGTCTTGGCCCCGCCCAGCGTGTTCGAGGTGCGCCATGGCACATCGTAAAAGCGCGCCATCTGGCCAATCATGAAATTCATCAGACTGATTTCAGGCGTCCCTGCCATCGGCGCACCGGATTTCATCGAAACGGTTGACAGATAGTGCCCCCAAATCGCCGGACAGCCCTTGCGGATCACCTGCGTATAAGCCAGCGCCGAAAGCGCCTCAGCGGTCAGCTGTGCCACGGTTGCGGGTACCGATGCGGGCGTATTGGCACCGCCCAGAACGAAGGGCGAGCACAAAACCGGCTGATTCCGGCGGCAGAAGGCGCGCATTGCACCCAGCATGGTTTCATCCCAGACCAGCGGGCTGTTGCCATTGCAGTTGCCCGTTGTAACCGGGTGGTCATCAATGAACCCTTCGCCGAAAAGGATATCGCACATGTCCATCACGTCTTCGGCATTCCTGGGCGAGGTGGTCATTCCCATGAAGGTTTTGTCCGAGTATTTCATCGACGAATAAGTGATGCGCAGGTGCCGCTGGCTGATCGGGTGATCGTAAGGTTCGACGATATGATGGGCCGAACTGTGCAGTGCGGGCATCATGTGCGACAGTTTATGAAACATCGCCAGATCGTCCAGCGTCGGGTTCCGGCGCACGTCGTCAAGATCACGCAGAAACGGCGCGCCGGTCATCGGCACGAAGATCGAGTGCTTGCCGCCGAGAGCGAGGTTCTTTTGCGGATCGCGTGCGTGATAGGTGAATTGCGCCGGAATGGTCGCGATCAGCTCGCGCACCATGTTGCGGTCCAGAAAGACCAGCTCTCCGTCAACCTTCGCGCCCGCTTTTTTCCAGTCTTCCACTGCGGTCGGGTCGCGAAACTGGACACCAACGTTCTCCAGAATATTCATGGCGGCCTTGTCGATAAGCTCAATCTGGCTTCCGTTCATAACTTCGCAATGCGGGATGCCGCGGGTCAAACCCGGCAGCATGTCGAAGTTCGGCGCGGTGCGAAGAGCGCGGCGCGCCGAACGCCCACCGGCGCGTGCAAGAGTACGGGTCGACAAGGGGCAATCCTCCTGTTTTGAATCAGACTGACGGAAATACGCCGCGTTCACCTCTCTGATTGCGATATGTGTTTGCAGGAAGCGACACCGCCCTGATGACGGTTTTTCGCCGCGCCTGTTCACGTAAGGTCGTTCGGTCATTTTATCTTGTGTGACCTACTTCACTGCCAATCACGTGCAGACATCTGCAACAGAAATCCATAAAGTTGTTTCAGGAGGGGCACTTCAATGCACCACGCGACAGAGATGCTGATCATCGGTGCCGGGTTCTCAGGGCTGACGATGGCGCTTGAGGCACGCAAACACGGCATCAAAGATATCGCCATTCTGGAAAAGGCTGAAGATATCGGTGGCACGTGGCGCGAGAACACCTATCCTGGCGTCGCCTGCGATGTGCCTTCACATCTGTATTCCATGGCGACCCACCCTAATCCGTACTGGAGTCGCGCCTATGCCGGTGGCGCAGAGATACAGGAATATCTGCAAAATGTCGCGCATCAGGAAGGATTGTATGATCTTTGCCATTTTGGGCAGGAGTTGAAATCGGCGAGATGGGATGGCACGCATTGGCAGGTTGAAACCACGGATGGCCAGATCTGGTCAGCCAAGTTTCTGGTCTCGGCCATCGGCGCGCTGCATCATCCCAGCATTCCGGACATTCCCGGCACCGACAGCTTTCCCGGCCCCTGTTTTCATTCGGCCAAATGGGATCACACCGTCGATCTGACAGGAAAGCATGTGGCCGTTGTCGGCACCGGGGCGTCAGCCGTTCAGTTCGTGCCAGAGATTGCCAAGATTGCGCGCCACGTCACCGTTTTTCAGCGCAGCGCGCCTTACGTTATGCCGCGCCCTGACGGCCCGATCGCGCCATGGGTGCGCAAACTTTATGCCTACCTTCCCCTGCTTCCCCGCATCCGGCGCAAACTGATTTTCATGTTCTTCGAGTTCCGTCACCGCGTGTTCAGGGGCGAGGAACGCGCGATGAACTTTGCCCTAAAAATGTGGCGCAAGTCACTGGAAGGCGCGATTGCGGACCCCAAAGATTGGCGCATTCTGACCCCGGACTATCGAATTGGGTGCAAACGCATTCTCAGTTCAAATGACTGGTATCCGGCCCTGGCCCGCGACAATGTCAGCGTCATTCCGCACGGCGTGGCCAGTATCGATGGAAACAGCATCCTGGCGACAGATGGCACCAGGGCAGAGGCAGACGCGCTGATCTGGGGTACCGGGTTTCAGGTCACAAATGTCGTAGAAAGGTTGGATATCACCGGCACAGATGGGCTAACGCTGCGGTCGGCCTGGGCGAATGGGATGTGTGCACATCTGGGTACAGCGATAGCCGGTTTTCCCAACTTTTTCATCCTTCTGGGGCCTCATACCGGGCTGGGGCATAATTCGGTCGTGTTGATGATTGAAGCTCAGGTCGGGCATATCGGCCGGGTTCTAAGCGAGATGCAACGCAAGGAACTGTCGGTGATCACTCCCGATGCGGTGAAACAGGCGGCCTTTACGCAGGAAATGCTTGACCGCCACGCGGACAGTGTCTGGCAGATCGGAGGCTGTACATCCTGGTACATTGATGCGGAAGGGCAAAACACGACGCTTTGGCCCGGAACAGTTGCCGAGTTTCAGAAACGCATGGCACAATCAGGATTGGAGCAATACAACTCCGTTAGGACCGGAGACAGCTAGATGACACTTATTCTTAGCGTGGTTACGGCCTTTGCCGTCTTTCTTCTGGCCATGGCCCTGTGGACCCGGCGTATAACCCGTCAGGGGCTAAAAACCGTGCCGCAGATGGGCCAGATCGTGCCCGTGCAGGGCGGCAGCATCCACTATGTGGAAATGGGCAATCCGGACGCGCAGACGGTTGTTCTGATTCATGGCCTGGCTGGGCAGTTACAGCATTTTACCTACGCGTTGGCGGATCAACTGGCCGAGGATTACCGCGTCATCGCGTTGGATCGCCCCGGTTGTGGATATTCAACCCGGGATACGGCAGAACTCGCACAATTGCCGCAGCAGGCCGCGATGATTGCTGAATTTCTTGAAACCAAGGGCGTGGATCAGGTCGTGGTGGTGGGGCATTCACTGGGCGGTGCGGTGTCGCTGGCGCTGGCTTTGGACCACCCCGAGCGGGTATCCGGCCTCGCTCTGCTGGCGCCACTGACGCACAGGCTGCCTGAAACACCGGTGATCTTCAAACCGCTCGAGATCCGGACCAAATGGCTGCGCAGCCTGATTGCCAACACGATTGCGGTTCCCATGGCCTCAAAAACAGCACCGCACAGTCTGGGTGTGGCATTTGACCCTGAAACCCCTCCAAATGACTTTCTGGACCGTGCGGGTGGTGCGCTAGGGCTGCGCCCGTCGGCCTTTGTCACGGCCTCGCAGGACGTTATCGGGTTGGATGCCAGCTGCGATGTGCTGGTGGCCAGATACCCCGAGCTGTCGGTCCCCGGCGGGATATTGTATGGAAGTCAGGACGCGCTTCTGTCCCCTGCCCGTCACGGACCGCCGATGGCCAAATATGGTCTGAGCTATGAAGAGCTTGACGGTCTGGGCCATATGATCCTGATCACAGAACCGGAGATATGCGCCGCGTTTATCCGCAGGATGGTGGACGCCACGATATTCCGTCAGACGCCCTTGCAGGACCCGGTGACAGAGCCCGTGAAAGAATTCCCCGGTTAGGGCGATTTCCCTCTTGACCCTCCCCGGCCCCTCGCTTACATCGCCTCTCACTCACGGCGGAGTAGCTCAGTTGGTTAGAGCAGCGGAATCATAATCCGCGTGTCGGGGGTTCAAGTCCCTCCTCCGCTACCAAAATCCCCCGACCTTCGAACTAAAACATCACTTCTGGTTTCTCCTTGAATTTCAGCGTTCATCGATCCAGCCGAAGATCGAGATATGGTGCCGCGCGTGTAATTTCGACAGCGTCCTGAACCCCGCTCGTATTCAAGTGGATGTTCAGCTGGTCAGTCCCACTGAACCGCGCGAAATAGGCGAACTCGATCATGTTCAGCCCACCCATATCTTGACACTGAATGACATAGTCTGCCTGAAACTCCGAGTGACTCTCTGCCGTTGTGGAGCCTGTGACTGCGTTCGCCTCACCTTTCTGCTGTGTGATGCCGTATGTCAGAACCACATGGGCGGCCACCGTAGAGCACCCAGCTTCGGGCGGGGTTACGAACAGGTCTAGCGGGTCGGAAAGTTCTGACATTGCTATGGCCACACGCGTGCGGTTGTCATCGTTTTCAACCGGGGATTCAAACCCGACGATGTCCATGCTTGGCACCCTCAGCGCCAAGGCGAACCCTGTGTCCGAAAACACGATATCGATCTGGCCCGAACCATGGTGATGAGGCGTGGAAATCTGCGTTGCTTGCGCTGCAAGTGCCGCAGGAAACAGGAACAAGGCCAGAACCACGCGCTTCATGAACCACAAACCACCTACAAAGAATCACTTGGCTGATTTTAGCCCGAAACATGTACCGCACAATGTCATCCGCCGGATCAAGATCTCGTCAGATATGGGGATGGTGACCACCAGGCCAGCAACTCCATTTCCCGATAAAAAAACTCAGATTGACAATGTTGACTTTTTAACTCAGTTATTTCAGCGAAAGCCGCCGCGGGAACAAACCCGCCTGATCTGACAGTTCTGACAAGAAAGTAACGACCTCAATGACCAAGTTGTTTGCAACAGCCAGCGCTTTGACATTTACGACAGCCTCTTTTGCTTTTGCCGGGGATGTGCCTGCAAAAGCGGATATTCTGGAAACCTATGCCGATATTGCCGAAGCTAAGTATGACGACAGCCTGATTGCGGCAAATGCTTTGCGGGATGCAGTCGGTGCGCTGATTGCCGAACCCTCGGACGCGACCCTGACTGCGGCACGAGCAGCATGGGTTGCAGCGCGTGTGCCCTATCAACAGACCGAAGTTTATCGCTTTGGCAATGCAATCGTTGATGACTGGGAAGGCAAAGTAAACGGTTGGCCGCTGGATGAAGGTCTGATTGATTATGTCGACGCGGCCTATGGTGGCGCGACGGATGAGAACGAATTTGCGGTTCTGAATGTCATCGCCAACCCCAGCTTCGTACTATCGGGCGAAACCATTGACGCCAACACGATTACTCCGGAACTGCTGAGCGAAACCCTGCACGAAGCTGATGGTATCGAAGCCAATGTCGCAACTGGCTACCACGCTATCGAGTTCCTGCTGTGGGGTCAGGACATGAATGGCCACGGGGCAGGTGCAGGCAACCGTCCAGCCACTGATTATGCAAACGGCGATGCCTGCACCGGTGGCAATTGCGACCGTCGTGCCCAGTATCTGAGCGCCGCAACCGACCTGTTGGTCAGCGATCTGACCTGGATGACCGATCAGTGGAAACAAGGCGGCGCGGCGCGCACGGCGCTGATGGAAAATGAAACGGCGGGTGTCAGTGCGATCCTGACCGGTATGGGTTCACTGTCCTACGGTGAACAGGCGGGTGAGCGGATGCGTCTGGGCCTGATGCTGAACGACCCGGAAGAAGAGCATGATTGCTTTTCGGACAACACCCACAACAGCCATTACTACGATGGGCTGGGCGTTCAGAACGTCTATCTGGGCAGCTATACCCGCATCGATGGAACACCTGTATCGGGCGCATCACTGGCCGAATTGGTAAACGCAACAGACCCGGAACTGGACGCCGAGATGAAAGCGAAACTGGCCGTCACGATGCAAGCCCTTGGCAGGATCAAATCGACCGCGGAAGCAGGGTTTGCCTATGACCAAATGCTGGAACGCGGCAACGAAGGCGGTGAAACCCTGATCATGACCGGCGTCAACGGCCTGATCGATCAGACCAAGACAATCGAGCGCATCGTGACCGCACTGGAACTGGACCAGATTGAATTTGAAGGATCAGACAGTCTGGATTACCCCGATGCGGTATTCCACTAAACAAGAACGCGCGCCGGGGGCTTGCCTGCCCCCGATACACTCAACACGCTGACCCGCCAGCCCACTGAGCCACACAAACTCAAGCCAACATCCATGATTGTCTGCCACTGCACCAACATCTCGGACCACGACATCCGCGCCGCCATCGACTGGATGCGGACAGCCGACCCCCGAACCATCATCACCCCGGGCAAGGTTTACCGTGCTCTTGGAAAATCGGCGGATTGCGGCGGATGCATGCCTCTGTTTCTGGACACGATGCGGTCAAGCGATAATCTCGAAGTACCCATGCAACTCCGCGCCCTGCGCGCGGCAGTATCACAGGAGAGTGCAGATGAAGGGCGATCCAAAAGTCATCGAATATCTCAACAAATCTCTGCGGCATGAACTGACTGCTGTCAGCCAATACTGGCTGCACTACCGGTTGCAGGAAGACTGGGGACTTGGCCACATGGCTAAGAAAAGCCGCGAGGAAAGCATCGAAGAGATGGGCCACGCGGACATGCTAATCGAACGGATCATCTTTCTGGAAGGCCACCCCAACCTTCAGAAGCTAGACCCGCTTCGGATAGGTCAAACACCAAAGGAAACGCTGGAATGTGACCTTGCGGCCGAGATCGATGCACGGGCCTTGTACAAGGAAGCGCGCGAATACTGTCGGGATGCCGGCGACTATGTCTCGATGTCGCTGTTCGAGAAGTTGATGTCCGATGAAGAGGGTCATATCGACTTTCTCGAAACGCAGCTCGACCTCTATGAAAGGATCGGCGAAGCCAATTATGCGCAACTCAACGCATCGAAAATGGACGAAGGCGAATAGATTTGTCGCCCTGTCGGTGGTCGCCTTTGCGGCCACCCCTTCCCTGTCAGCCGAACTGGTGGATCTGCATCTGAACGTCACCCCCCGCACTGACGATGAACGCGCCCGGATTGCCGTTGTCACGGCGCCGCCCCAGGATTTCAACGCACCGCAGCAATTTGAAGAACTGCCCGCCGGGGCCGCGACAGTTCGGGTTCATACGGACGCGGATGCATTCTCGCAACCCTCAGACAACTTGAGCTTTGAACAGGAGCTGAATTTCAAGGTCGGAAACGGGCTGTTCAAGAAGGTTTGGGTTTCGTCGCCCTCATCGACGCTCGCCTCTGACGGGTTGGGGCCGCTCTATAACGCGCGGTCATGCCAGCGCTGCCATATCAAGGATGGGCGCGGGCACACGCCAAACGGGCCCGATGACAACGCGGTTTCGATGTTCCTGCGGGTCTCGATCCCCGGCACGTCGGAAGATGGCTATGCAGCGATCGAAGAATACATCGCCACTGTGCCCGAGCCTACCTATGGTGGGCAGATGCAGGATTTCGCACTGGCAGGTCATCCAGCGGAATACCGGCTGGACATCTCGTACGAAGAAATCCCGGTAGCGCTTTCTGACGGTGAAACCGCCTCACTGCGCCGCCCGACTTATCAGGCAGCCGGTCTGGGTTATGGTCCGCTGCACCCGGACGCGATGCTAAGCCCACGGATCGCGCCGCAGATGATCGGGCTTGGCCTGTTGGAAGCGATCCCGGTCGAAGACCTGCTTGCCAGGGCCGACCCCGACGATTTGGATGGGGACGGCATATCGGGTCGCCCGAATATCGTCTGGTCGGTCGAGTTTGACACCCCAATGATGGGCCGGTTCGGTCACAAGGCGGGGATGCCGACAGTTATGGAACAATCGGCTGCTGCTTTTGCCGGGGATATCGGCATATCGAACCCGCTCTACCCTGCTCCGCACGGGGACTGCACCAATGTGCAGGTGAACTGCATCAAAGCCCCGCACGGCGACGATGATGAGCGCGGCTTTGAGATCGATCATCAGGGTATGGATCTGGTCGCTTTCTACAGCCGCAATCTGGGCGTGCCGGGTCGCCGCGACTTGGACAACCCCAAGGTTTTGCGCGGCAAAGAGGTATTCCATACGACCGGCTGCGCGTCATGCCACACACCGTCACATGTAACTCATCGGATGGAAGACCGGCCCGAGCACAGTTTTCAGTTGATCTGGCCCTACACCGACCTGTTGCTGCATGACCTGGGCGAAGGTCTGGCCGACAATCGCCCCGAGGCCCGAGCGACAGGCCGGGAATGGCGCACGCCGCCTTTGTGGGGCGTTGGCCTGACCGAACGCGTCTCGGGCCACACGGAGTTTCTGCATGACGGGCGGGCGCGCACCTTGCTAGAGGCGATCCTGTGGCATGGCGGTGAAGCGCAGGCTGCCCGTGATGCCGTAGTCTCGATGCCCAAGGCAGACCGTGACGCCCTGATCAAATTTCTGGAAAGCCTGTGACCCATGCGTTTTCTTACCCTTGTTGCAGTGTTGTTGATGCCACTTGCCGCGCAGGCACAGGATCGCGCACCGATCCTGATGGACGTTGCCGAGACACATATCCTGCCCCGGTTCGAGACCCTTCCGGAAACGACCGGCGCGCTTGTCAGCGCATCATTGGTTGAGTGCGATCCGACCTCACCGGCGCTGCGCGCGGCCTACGATGCGGCTTTCGACAGCTGGATTTCAGCCAGCCACCTGCGGTTTGGTCCGACCGAGGTCGATGACCGCGTTTTCGCCCTGGCTTTCTGGCCCGACACGAAAGGGTTCACATCCAAAACTCTGTCCCAGCATATCGAGGCTCAGGATGATGCCGTGCAAAGCCCGGACGCCTATGCCGAAACGTCAATCGCAGGGCGCGGGTTCTTTGCCTTCGAACGGATGTTGTTCGATCCCACCTTCGCGGAACAGGGCAATGCCGAATATCGCTGCGCGCTGATCAGGGCGATCACGGCGGATATCGATGCCAATGCCCGCGCGATGGCGCAGGACTGGCACATCTATGCCCCTAGCCTTACCCAACCCGGAGAAAATAGCCGCTACCGGACGCAGGACGAAGCGATGCAAGAGTTGTTCAAGGCCCTGTCCACAGGTCTTGAGTTCACGGCTGACACTCGGCTGGGTCGCCCCATGGGGACATTTGACCGCCCCCGTCCGAACCGGGCAGAAGCGTGGCGGTCCGGGCGGTCTTTACGCCATGTAGAACTGTCGCTGATATCCTTGCGAGATTTAGCCGCACGGCTGTCTTTTGATCACCCCGAAATCGCGTCGGAACTGGACGCTGCGTTTGCACGTGCCATCCAGAACGCTCAATCCATTGACGATCCCTCGCTGGCCGGGGTTTCAGATCCCCAGGCCCGGTTCCGGATCGAGGCGCTTCAACAGTCGATCCACGATATCAGCACCATCGCCGTGACCGAGCTGGGTCCGACATTGGGGATCAGCGCAGGATTCAACTCGCTGGACGGAGACTAACCCATGACGTCACGCCGCCATTTTCTTGCCGGTCTTGCCGCGACCACGATTTCCCCGATCCGCGGGTGGGCCTCGGCCGGTTCGCCTGATTTTCTGGCTGCAGGGCTGTTTCCCGACGGGTCCTTTCGACTTGCCGGGTTGAGCACATTGGGCGCGATCGTGTTCTCCGTGCCTCTACCCGGACGCGGACATGCGGCCGCTGCCCACCCGCACAAAGCTCTGGCGGTCGCGTTTGCCAGGCGTCCGGGCACCTTTTCCATCGTCATCGATTGCGCAACCGGCGCGCAGATTGCGCAGCTAAAGGCCCCTGAAAGCCGACACTTCTATGGCCACGGCACATTCTCGGCGGATGGCGCGTATTTTTATGCCACCGAGAACGACTACGAAGCCGGGACAGGTATTATCAGTGTCTGGGACGCAGAAAGTTTTTCGCGTCTGGGTGAGTTTTCATCGGGCGGAATAGGCCCGCATGACATGCGCCTGATGCCCGACGGGGAAACGCTGGTGATTGCCAATGGCGGGATCGAAACGCACCCCGAAACCGGGCGCACAAAGCTGAACCTGCCGACGATGGCACCCAACCTGAGCTATCTCACCCTGTCGGGCAGGATCCAAGAGCAGGTGTCGTTACCTGACGAGCTTCACAAGAACTCGATCCGCCATCTGGCGGTGCGGAGCGACGGTCTGGTTGGCTTTGCCATGCAATGGCAGGGCAGCAAGTCCGAACACCCGCCCCTGTTGGGCCTGCATCGTCAGGGCGAAGCCCCGCGCCTGCTTGCCGCGCCGGATCACGAACAAAGCATGTTGCAGGGATACGCTGGCAGCATCGCATTTTCAGCCGACGCCGAGACGATCGCAATCACCTGTCCGCGCGGCAATGCGCTGCACCAGTTTGACACAACCAGTGGCACATTCATCGGCGCCTTCGCGCTTGAGGATGTCTGTGGGCTTGGGGCCGGTGCGAACGGGTTGGTCTTTACCACGGGAACAGGCGCCTTCGGGACACTGACGGGCGCGCGCCCAGCTGTTCGAACCCGCGCCGAATGCCTATGGGACAATCATCTGATCCCAATCCACCCGTCCGCGTAAAATTCGGAATCCCCAATCAGATAGTTTACACTTGGAAGAATCAAACTGCTGCCGTATTGGCGGGCGCGAAACTGGCACCCTACGTTAAGGACCGACTTGATTGAAACAGACGCCCGACGCACCGCATTCCATCTACGGAGTTGAGAAATGGGGCAAAGGCCTCATCGAGGTGACCGAACAGGGCGAGATCGGTCTGCGCAATCCCATGGCCCCCGAGGCAGCGGCGATTAGCCTGCCCGGTATCCTCAGCGATCTGGACGACCGCGGAATCAAGGCACCGATGGTCCTGCGCGTCGCGTCTTATCTGGAACACGAAATCGCCCATCTGAACGAAAGTTTCCAAGATGCGATTACGCGCGTGGGCTATAATGGCAGCTATCGCGGCGTATTCCCGATCAAGGTAAACCAACAGGCCCAGGTTGTTGACCGGATCGTCGAGTTTGGGAAGAAATACAACTATGGGCTCGAGGCAGGCTCCAAACCCGAACTGGTGATTGCGCTGGCGCATCGTCTGGCCCCTGACGCGCTGATCGTGTGCAACGGCGTCAAAGATGCCGAGTTCATCCAACTGGCGATTCTAAGCCGCAAGATTGGGTTCAACACGGTCATCGTTCTGGAAAGCCCGAAAGAGGCCGACACGGTAATAGAAGTTTACAACGAACTGGGCATCGAGCCCCTGATCGGTGTTCGGGTGAAGCTGACCAACCAGATCAGCGGCAAATGGGAAGAAAGTTCGGGCGACCGCTCGGCCTTTGGGATGAACACTGATCAGCTTATCGCCACGGTAGACAAGCTGAAAGACGCAGGCTTGCTGCATTGCCTCAAGCTGCAGCATTCACATCTGGGCAGCCAGGTTCAGGATGTCAACGATGTGCGCCGCGCTGTGGGCGAAGCCTGTCGCTATTACACCGAGCTCACTCGCGAAGGCGTTCCATTGACTCACCTGGATCTGGGTGGCGGCATGGGGGTCGATTACACCGGCGAAAAGAAAGCTGCCGAAAACTCGATCAACTACACGGTCGAAGAATACTGCGCCAATGTCGTCGAAACCGTGGCCTACGCCATGGACGAGGCAGAGGTGGGCCATCCGACACTGGTCACGGAAAGTGGGCGCGCGGTGGTGGCGACGTCCTCGATGCTGGTCTTCAACGTGCTCGAAAGCACGCTTTACGATGCGCCCAATGGCCCCGAGGTTGATCCGGATGACCACCACTTGGTCTCGGACCTCGCCGCGGTGCACGGATACCTCTCCCGCGACCGTCTGCAGGAATGCTGGAACGACGCCACCTTCTATCGTAACGAGCTGCGCGCCCTGTTTCGTCGCGGCTATGTCGACCTGCGTCAGATGGCGCGGGCCGAACGGATATACCTGTCGCTGATGGCCCGGCTCAAGGCATTGGCCGCGTCAGAGGATCTGGAAACGGACCTGAATGACCAGCTTGAAAAGGTTGCTGATATCTATCACTGCAACTTCTCGCTGTTCCAGTCGTTGCCAGATGTCTGGGCCATCGACCAGCTGCACCCGATCGTGCCGTTGCAATATCTGAACCAGATCCCCGACCGTCGCGCCGTGCTGTCCGATATCACCTGCGACAGCGACGGCAAGATCGACCGGTTCATTCTGGCCGACGGTGTTTCCCCCAGCCTGCCGGTGCATTCCCTGCCCGAAGAGGACGAATACTTCATGGGTGTCTTCTTCGTCGGCGCCTATCAAGAGACCTTGGGCGATCTGCACAATCTCTTTGGTGACACCAACGTCGTCACCATCGACCTGCGTCGGGACGGTGGCTTTGACCTGCTGCACGAACAAGAGGGCGACACGATCAGCCAGGTTCTGTCATATGTCGAATTCGACCCGCAGGATTGCGTCGCCGCCTTCCGCAAAATGGTGGATGAGGCGATTTCGACCGGCACCCTGAAAGCCAAGGACCGCAAAACCCTGATGAGCGCTTACCGCGACTCGATCAATGGTTACACCTATTACGAATAACCCCTGAGAGGAGATCACCCCCATGGGAACTTTGAGTGGCAAAACACTGGTTGTCGGCGCAGGTGGCGTATCCCACGCTGCCGTGCACAAGATGGCAATGAATTCAGATATCTTCACCGAAATCACGCTGGCCAGCCGCACGAAATCGAAATGCGACACTATCGCCAAGTCGGTGAAAGACCGTGTGGGCGTTGATATCGCGACCGCCGAGTTGGACGCCTACAAGGTCGAAGACACTGTAAAGCTGATCAAGGAAACTGGTGCTGAAATCCTCGTAAACCTCGCCCTGCCCTATCAGGATCTGGTGCTGATGGACGCATGCCTTGAGGCGGGCATTCATTACGTTGACACCGCGAACTATGAGCCCGAGGACGAGGCCAAGTTCGAATACCACTGGCAATGGGCCTATCAGGAACGGTTTAAGGCGGCCGGTTTGACAGCCATCCTTGGTTCGGGCTTCGATCCCGGGGTCACATCGGTCTTTGCCAAATGGTTGAAAAAGCACAAGCTGGACACCATCCGCCAGATCGACGTGCTTGATGCCAATGGCGGTTCGAACGATCAGGAATTTGCCACCAACTTCAACCCCGAAATCAACCTGCGCGAAGTACTGGCCGAAGTGCGCCACTGGGAAAACGGCGAATGGAAACATTCTCCCGCCATGACTCACAAGGTCGAGTTCGATTTCCCCGCCATCGGCCCCAAGAACATGTACCTGATGTATCACGAGGAACTGGAATCGCTCTCGACCCACTTCCCCGAGATCGAGCGTGCCCGTTTCTGGATGACATTCGGCGACGCCTATATCATGCATGCCAAGGTCTTGGAAAACGTAGGCATGACCCGCATCGACCCTGTGATGCATAACGGTAAGGAAATCATTCCGATCCAATTCCTGAAAACCCTTTTGCCTGATCCCGGTGATCTGGGCGCGGAAACCAAGGGCAAGGCCTGCATCGGCGATATCGCCACAGGTCAGGCCAAGGATGGCTCAGGCGAGAAGACCTATTACATCTACAATATCTGCGATCATCAGGAATGCTATGCGGAAGTCGGCAGCCAGGCCGTCAGCTACACCACCGGTGTCCCCGCCATGATCGGCGCGGCGCAGGTGCTGAAAGGCAACTGGACCGAGCCCGGCGTATGGAACATGGAACAGCTCGACCCGGACGACTTCATGGCCATGCTGAACGAACATGGCCTGCCATGGCAGGTCCATGAACTCGACGGCCCGGTCACCTTCTGATCCGCTTCAGCTTCATCTGGCCCTAAATATCCCGGGGGTCCGGGGGCAGCGCCCCCGGCCTCTCCACCAAACGGAGACGCCGGTTATGTCCGACATGATGACCACACAGGCCGGAGACGCCGGTGCCTTCCGCAATTTCAACCTCTCCCGTGTACCCAGCCCTTGCTTTGTGGTCGACGAAAAAGCGGTTGAACGGAACCTGAAAATCCTCGCTGATGTCGGAACCCGTTCCGGCGCGCATGTTCTCAGCGCGCTCAAGGCGTTTTCAATGTTCTCACTGGCCCCGTTGGTGCGCCGACACCTTGTGGGCACCTGCGCCTCGGGTATCTATGAGGCCCGGCTGGGCCGCGAGGAATATGGCGGAAAGGTCGCCACCTTCTGCGCCGGGTACAAAGACGCGGATTTCGACGAAATCCTGTCGTTGTCCGATCACGTCATATTCAACTCCCCTGCCCAAAAGGATCGGTTTCTCGCCAAAACCCAAGCCGCCAAAGTGCACGTTGGCCTGCGCATTAATCCGGAACATTCCGAAGGCGAGGTTCCGAAATACGATCCCTGCGCCCCGTGCTCGCGCCTTGGCACACCGGTCATCCAACTGACCGCCGACACCCTGCGCGGTGTTGACGGGCTGCACATGCATACGCTTTGTGAACAAGGGTTTGCGCCTTTGCAGCGCACCTGGGACGCTGTCGAACCGAAGCTCAAACCGTACCTTGATCAACTCAAGTGGGTGAACTTTGGCGGTGGCCACCACATCACCCGCGACGATTATGACCGCGACGGGCTGGTGGCCTTCCTCAAGGACATTCGTGAAACCTATGGCATTGATGTTTATCTCGAACCCGGCGAGGCTGTGGCGCTGGACGCAGGTATTCTGATCGGTGAAATCCTCGACCTGCCGACCAACGGCATGAACCTCGCGATCACCGATATTTCGGCCACATGCCACATGCCCGACGTGATCGAGGCCCCCTATCGCCCTGCCCTGATGGATGAGGCCGAAACAGGCCATGCCTATCGCCTTGGCGGCCCGTCTTGTCTGGCGGGTGACGTTATTGGCGACTACACCTGGGACAAGCCGCTGGAGATCGGACAGCGTTTTGCCTTCCTCGATCAGGCACATTACTCGATGGTCAAGACAAACACCTTCAATGGCGTCCCCTTGCCCACAATCGCCCTGTGGAACAGCGAAACGGACGAGCTGAAGATCATCCGGCAGTTCGGATATGACGACTTCAAGGACAGACTCTCATGAGCATTTTTCTCGACAGCGAATTGACCACATCCGAACGCACCGAAGATGCCCGCTTTCGCGTGATCCCGGTGCCTTTGGAGCGCACGGTCTCTTACGGTTCCGGCACGGCCAACGGCCCCGAAGCGATTATCGAGGCCAGCAATGAACTGGAACGCATCACCGGTCACGCGGAGCCCTGTGTCGAAGGGATTTTCACCGAAGAACCGCTGAATTGTGACGGCCCGTTGCCCGAGGTGATGGAACGCCTTGCGCACCGCACCGAGGCTGCAATTCGGGCCGGAAAGGTGCCGGTCACTTTGGGCGGCGAGCATTCCCTCAGCTATGGCGCAGTAATAGGTGTAGCCCGTGCGCTAAACCAACCCATCGGCATCGTCCAGATCGACGCCCATGCCGACCTGCGCAACGCTTATCAGGGCGAAAAACACTCCCACGCCTCAGTGATGCACCTGCTTGCCGAAGAAGGCGTGCGGCTGGCCCAGTTCGGTGTACGCGCTTTTTCAACTGAAGAGGCCCAAAGCCGACTGAAAAACCACGTTTTTCACGTAGATGCCGAGGAACTGGTGACAGGTAACATCCATTCGGTTGACCTGCCTGCAGACTTCCCCGAGCTGGTCTATGTCAGCTTCGACGTTGATGGGTTGGATCCATCGCTGATGCCCGCCACCGGAACACCGGTGCCCGGTGGGTTGGGCTATTATCAGGCACTGCGGCTGGTCGAACACGCGCTCAAGGGACGCAGATGCGTGGGCTTCGACGTGGTTGAGCTGGCCCCGGACGGCAATGCCGCCTGGGACTTCACCACAGCTCAGATTGTCTATCGCCTGATGGCCGCCTGTTAATCTTCGGCAGTTTCGTTCAGCTCCATATGGCCTTCGCCCTTGCTCAGGATGCGGCGCAGCATGGGTTCAAAAAACTCCAGCGGTTTCGTCGGATAGTCTGGGTCAAACGCCTTCTGATCATATTCATGGCAGAAATAGCGACAGTCTTCCCAATGGGGGCTGTCGCGATACTTGTCGCGCGCGTTGCGGTCGCCGCCAAGGTGGTGGTTGTAGTAGTAACCCTGAAACACGCAATGGTGTTTGAGTATCCAATAGGTTTTCTCGCTGACATACGGCTTCATCATCGCCGCTGACAGCTCTCCATGGTTGTAGGGTGACAGAATATCGCCGGTATCGTGGATCAGAGCGGCGACCACCAACTCCTCATCCGCGCCATCCTCATAAGCCCGGGTCGCGGCCTGAAGGCTGTGCTGATACCGGTTGACCGGATAGGGTGTCCATTCCTCGTCCAACGACCGAATAGCGTCGAGGATGCGATCCGGCAGAGCCGCATTATACGCCTCTTCATAATCCATAACGGCGTCCCAGTCGGCCTTGGTGGCATTCTCAAAACTGGTCCAGGTCGGTTTGTGGCTTTTGTCCAGCATGGCTGATCCCTTGGCGTGTTTCCTGAAGTCGACAATATTACGAGTCGCAACTTCAAAAAAATAAATTGATTTTATCACAATGATCAAAAAATACTCTCGATATGCGAACCAAAGCTTTGGAAACCTTTCTATGTGTGGCAGAAACGGGTGGTTTTCATGCCGCTGCCCGTAAGCTGAATGTGACTCAAACGGCCGTCAGCGCGCGCATTCATCTGATCGAAGAAGAAACCGGCAAACCACTGTTTACCCGCGGCGCCGGTGGTACGGCGTTGACCGAGTTTGGCAGACAATTCAAACCGTATGCAGAACAAATATTGTCCCTTTGGGCCTTCGCGTCGCGCGATTTACCGTTGCAGACACAGAACCGTCCGGCGCTGCGGTTAGGTGGTCAGCTCAGCATCTGGGACCCTTTGCTCGTGGATCTGGCTGTTCGGTTCGAACAGCGCTTTGACAAACTGCTGCTGACACTGAATTACGATCACGATCTGAACATGGTTGAAGCTGTGGCGACCCATGTGCTGGACGTGGCGATCACGCATGAAACGCCATCAGACCGACGCGTCACCTATCACGAACTGGAACCGGAGCTTCTAACCCTCGTCAGAACCCCGCAAGCAGCAACGGCAGAAAACGATTTGGTTTTCGTCAATCTTGAACTTGGAGAGATCTACCAAGATCACGTTAGATCGGCTGCGCGACGTGCCTCAGGGCAGACCTTGTTTCTTGGCAATTGCATGATGGCGCTACGATATGTCCTGCAAAGAGGCGGATGCGGCTACTTCCCCGACTACGTCATTTCGCAACATCTGGCTTCGGGTGCGCTCGAACGGGTCGAAGACAGTGTAAGCCTGCCGTTGCCGATGTATTTGGTCGCCCGTGGCGATCGCGAAGAATTCGACGACATTCGTTGTTGTCTGAAAGAACTTCGAACCTGAAATCAAGCGGGTGTTGGGATGACCTCGGACCCGCGCGCACGTTTCCGCAAAAGCGGACGACCTGCGACAAGCAGAAAACAGCACGAGATCAACACACCCATAACGGCAGGAAGGTAAAGCAGTGCCCAAAGCTTCGGGTCATCGATCACAACCGGGGACACAAACCCGCGTACGCCTTCAAGCAGCACAAGAATGGTAAAGGCACCCAAAATCTGAGGCCACAATCCAAACCGTGAAAAGCTGCCCAGCATCAGGGTTGAATACCCCGCCAGCGACACGGCGATGCAAATGGCTATCCAGGAAAATCGCTGATGCAGTTCTTCGATCAACTTACCCTGGCTGAACCCCTCGGTTTCTGAAATCGTATCCCGGTTGAGGATCAGATCAGAGGTCGGAATGGCTTCGAGGCTGCGGTTCGTCAACGGGCTTGCGTTCGTCAGTTGCGAAATGTCGTATGATGCGTCCTGAAACAGGGTCGAGGAGAGAACCCTGCCCGCCTTGTTCAGGCGCAGCGCCACCCCGTCGACCATCACCAGATGAATTCCCGCGTCGTTATTGACCAGATAGGCCGTCACACTGGAATAGCTGACTGCGTTTTCCGGGTCGCGCCGATCGGATACGAACACCTCGTGCAACGTACCGTCCAAATCGATGCCACCGATGTAAACCGTAACATCTTCGGCGGGGTGCAGAAATTCGCCTTCATTCAACAACTGCGCTGTCACATCTCCTGCTACTTCGGCTTGCCGGTATTCCAATTGTTGGACCGATGCAGGGCGCAGGAACACACTGATGGCAGCCATCATCAGACCGGTGATCACACCGAACAAAACAACGGCCCGCGCTAGTCGCCACGGGCTTGACCCGGTTGCCAGCATCACTGTCATCTCGCTTTCGCGACTCAATCTGTTGGTCGCATAGACGGCAGCCGCAAATACCGCCATCGGCATAACCGTACGAACAAGCGTTGGCAGGGTAAGCGCGGTGAATTCAAGAAACACCATAGCGGACTGGCCACCGCTGATGACTTTGTCAAACAGGCTGACAGAACGGGTGATCCAGAAGACACCCACCAGGACGAGGGTGAAGAAGCCGAATAAAACCAGCAATTGCCGCAGAAAATATCCATCAAAACGCGACATATATCCTCATCCGGCTGATTGCGTCGTGGCCGGACAATAAGTCAATCGCCCACCCAAGGAAACCTCGATTACCGCCTCAGAACCGGCATCGACGGCAACCTAGTTATTCGGACATAGGAAGGGCGCGCTCAACCACAAGCGCGCCCCGGCCACAGGAGGGAAAAACAAAACAGCGTCATGTACCGAACGTGAGCGCCAACTCGTAACAGTTGTAAGTAAAGCGGGATTCTAGTGATTGGTCTGTGATTTAGTTCACCTTTGAACCGGTCACATGAACACTCTTATGGACAAGAACCCCAGCAAAAAGTTAACGACACGTTAACGCCTTGTTTCCAGCCCATTCACTGTACTACCCACATAGTGATACCTGTCGGTTTTGGGAATGTCCGTGACAGGACGATTGCAAATAACAGTATCAGTTGGCACAAGGGGTCCGATGGCAATGCATAAACCTTCGACATCAGAAGCCGCTGCACTGAATGCGCAATTACTGAAAAAGACCGACTCGGATTACGATGTCGCTATGTGGGCCGCGTGTGCATTGATGGCGCTCCACTCAGACAAACCAGCGGTGTTTCAAGAATATCAGAATATGTGGGCTGAAAAACTGGATGCGGTACGCCCGCACGAAAAAACAGGTGCCAACAAAAGATAACAACAGGTCACGATGGCCTCGCGCCATTGTAGCAGTGTTGTCGAAGCCAATGCTGCGACTAGTATTGATCCAAGCGCGAAATAGCTGAAGACAGGTATAGCGAACTCAAAGGCTGAAACCCGTTCATCCTTGGAAATCACAACTTAGTATTCGGACAATTTCAATGGCAGGGGCAGCAGGGTTCGAACCCGCGACCTACGGTTTTGGAGACCGTCGCTCTACCAACTGAGCTATACCCCTGTAGTGAGCCCCAGATATGCCAGCCGCGCGGCGGACTCAAGAGGCTTTTTCAGATTCCGATCCACGAAATGTCCGGACAAACAAGTTGCGCAAAATGCGTGGTGCGCTAAGACAAGGACCGGTTAGCAGAAGGAACCCGGCGTGAACCTCCGTAAGAAGATTGCAGACAGCGAAGCTGTGCTAAACTGGGTGGCGCGTCGGATTGCAAATTATATTCGGCTGGTACACCGCAACACACGTTGGCAGCGCATCGGCTATGAAGAACTGGACCAGTTGGCTGAACAGGGTGAGCCGGTCATCGTTGTTCTCTGGCATCAACGGCTGGCGCAGTCGCCTTATTTTTTCCCGCTGGACAAGGGGCGCATCTGTTCGATTACATCTTCTGCGCGGGCTGGCAGCATGGTGGGTCGCGTGCAAAAGTTGTTTGGAATGGACACCATTGCCATGGCCAGCAAGGCACGCCATGTCGCCCTGTCGCGACAGGTATTAGGCAAAATGAAACAGGGGATATCCATTGGCATAGCGGCGGACGGCCCCCGTGGGCCAGAGCGGGTTTTGTCGACGGTTCCGCTGGTTTGGGCGCGAACATCGGGTAAACGTGTTTTTGGTATTACCTTTTCGGCGAAACATGGGCGAGAAGCAGGAACATGGGATCATCTTTTGATGCCCCGCCCATGGGGTAACGAGGGGGTTTTTCTGTGCCGAGAATGGACAGAAACAGTTCCGCGGAAAGCCAGCGAAGACGAAATAGAAACGCTGCGTTTGAGTCTCGAACAACACATGAACGATATCACGGCCGAAGCAGACCGAATGGTCGGGCGCGAGCCTTGGTCGCCTGACGCTTAACCGCCCCTCAGCCTTTGCATCAAATAGACTTCACTGCCTTCGGGAATCGGTTCGGTCAGCCCGGTCGCGATCACGCGCCCGTCGACAGCGATAGATACGCCAGCGTCGATGGGTGCTTGAAGCTGCGGATACGCACGCACGAGCGCACGCAGCAACTCTCCGGTGGTTTTGGCCTCGACCTCAACCACCTGCTGGCCCCCGGTCAGTGACCGGAGGCCGGACCAGAGGTGAACCTCAACCATTGCCCTTGAGAGCGGCCAGAATGCGTGGCGGCGACATCGGCAGCCGCTTCATTCGCACGCCAGCCGCGTTGGACACAGCGTTGGCGATGGCGGCCAGTGGCGGCACGATACCCGTTTCGCCCACACCGCGAACTCCAAACGGGTGGCCCGGATTCGGAACCTCGACGATCACGGTGTCGATCATCGGCAGGTCGCTGGCCACCGGGATGCGGTAGTCGAGAAAGATCGAGTTCTGCAATCGACCGTCTTCGCCGTAGATATATTCCTCGTTCAGGGCCCAGCCGATACCTTGCGCGGCACCGCCCTGATACTGGCCTTCGACATAGGTCGGGTGGATCGCTTTGCCCGCGTCCTGAATGACCGTGTAGCGGGTCACACTGGTCTTACCGGTTTCCGGGTCAACCTCGGCATCGACGATGTGGGTGCCAAAGGACACGCCAGCACCTTCGGGGGTTGCCTCGAAATGGCCCGAGATCGGACCACCGGTTCGGCCCATATCAGCGGTGATATCGGCCAGCGGCATCGGATCGAAATCGCCTGCATTCGGGCCTGAGGGCACCGCACAGCCGTTTTCCCATTTCACCGCATCAACCGGGATGCCCCATTTGGCCGCAGCCCGTTCGCACAGTTTCTCGACCGCGTGCCTCGCAGCCTTGATAGTTGCCAGCCCTGACGCATAGGTCACGCGAGAGCCATGGCTTACGTCATTGTAGCCCAGTGTGGCCGTATCGGCGATGGTCACCCGGATATTCTCATACGGGATGCCCAGAACCTCGGCCGCCATCAGGGCCATCGATGCGCGCGAACCACCGATATCAGGCGTTCCGACCATCACCTGAGCCGAGCCATCCTCTGACAAGGCAAGCGACACGCTGGTCTCGCCACCATGGTTGAACCAGAAGCCACAGGAAATACCGCGCCCCTGCCCCGGCTTCAGCGGAGCCGAATAATGAGGATGCGCCTTGGCTGCTTCTAGCGTTTCGACAAGACCGATGCGCTCGTAGGTCGGTCCATAGCTGGCCTTCGTGCCCTCATGCGCGGCGTTTTTCAGGCGTACCTCAACGGGGTCGAGACCCAGCTTGTTGCACAACTCGTCAATCACCGACTCGACCGCAAAGGCACCCATCGGTGCACCCGGCGCGCGGTACGCTGCCTGCTTTGGGCGGTTGGCCATAACGTCATAGCCGATCTGCTTGACGTTGGTCAGGTTGTACGGCGCAAAGGCACACATGGCAGTCATGTCGCCCGGCGCGCCGGGAAAGGCTCCGCCCTGAAGGCGGAAGATGCCCTGAGCCGCCGAGATCGTGCCGTCTTTCTTCATGCCGATTTTGACGTCCATCGAGGCAGACGAAGTCGGACCAGTAGCCCGGAACACCTCGGACCGGGTCATCACAAGCTTGACCGGGCGATTGGCCTTACGGCTGAGCGCTAATGCGACGGGTTCGATGAAAACGGTTGTCTTACCGCCAAACCCTCCGCCGATCTCAGACGCAGTGACACGCAACTGCGAGGTTTCGATCCCCAGAAGCGCGGCACAGGTTTTCTGCGCAATCCAATGCCCCTGCGTCGTGCACCACAACTCACCCTTACCGTCATTACCCAATATGGCCAAACAAGCGTGCGGTTCGATATAACCCTGATGCGTCGCTTCGGTGACGAAACTGTCTTCGATGACCAGATCAGCTTCGGCAAATCCGGCCTCGACATCGCCGTGACCGCTTTCATGGTAGCGGACAACGTTCGGGTGCATTCCTTCCGGCACGGAATAATCCGCAGCTCCTTCGCGGATGACAGGCGCATCCGGTGCCATCGCCTTATCCACATCGGTGACGTGGGGCAGCACTTCGTACTCGACCTCGATCAGCTTGAGCGCGTCACGAGCCGCCAATGCCGAAGTCGCAGCAACCGCTGCAACCGCGTGCCCGTCATATAGCGCTTTCTCACCGGCCATAACGTTTTCCAGAACGTTATAGAATTCGCCTTCCAGACCGGGTTTGAACGGCACGTCAGCAAAGTCGGCACGCGTTACAACAGCTTTGACATCCTTATGCGCCTCGGCTTTCGACGCGTCGATCTTCACAATCCGCGCATGAGCATGAGGTGAGCGCAGGATCGCGCCATGCAGCATTCCCGGGGCGTAGGCATCCGCACCGAATTTGGCGCGACCTGTCACCTTGTCCAGACCGTCCGGGCGGTTGGGGCGGGTGCCGACAAAAGTGAAATCTGATTTACGATCGTCCAGAGCCATTACGACGCCTCCCGCATCTCAGCCGCCGTATCCATCACGGCGCGAATGATCTTGTCATATCCAGTACAACGGCAGAGGTTGCCTGCCAGCCAATACCGCGTTTCTTCCTCGGTCGGGTTCGGGTTTTTCTCCAGCAGAGACTTGGCCGCCACCAGAATGCCTGGCGTGCAGATGCCGCATTGCAGGGCGGCGTATTCGATCATCTTCTTTTGCAGCGGATGCAGAATATCACCGTCGGCAATGCCTTCGACGGTTTCGATCTGCTTACCCTCGGCCTCGACACCCAGCATCAGACATGAACAGACCAGACGGCCATCAACGGTGACCGAGCATGCGCCGCAATCGCCGGTGCCACACCCCTCTTTCGCGCCTGTCAGGTTCAACTTGTCACGCAGACAATCCAGCAGGGTTTCACGCGGATCACACAGGTATTCGACCGCATCGCCATTCACGGTGGTGGTTACGTGGAACTTTTTCATGCGTCTTCTCCCTTCGCGCGGGCATAAGCAATTTTTGCGGCGCGCTTGGCCAGAACGCCTGCGACCTCGGTACGGAACGCGATCGTGCCGCGCTTGTCGTCAATCGGGTTACAGGCGGCAGAGGCGGCGGCGGCCAGCGCTTCCAGGGCTGCATCTTCCAGCGTGCTGCCGATAATGGCCTTGGCACAGTCTTCGACCAGCAGAACGGTCGGGGCCACAGCGCCCAGTGATACACGGGCCTCGGTGATGGTGTCGCCGTCAAGACGCAGGTTCACGCCAACGCCAACCACAGCGATGTCCATTTCGGTGCGGGGGATGAACCGCAGATAGGCATCGCCGCCGTTTTCTCCACGTGCCGGGATATTGACCGCCGAGATCAGCTCGCCTTTGGCCAGCGAGGTTTTGCCGGGGCCGGTCGGAATATGCTCGACCGCGACTTCGCGAGTACCGTCCGGACCGGTCACGGTGACGGTCACACTAGCTGCGACCATGGCGGGCACGGAATCAGCCGCAGGTGAGCCGTTACACAGGTTACCGGTCGGTGTTGCGCGCCCCTGCACCTGGGTTGATCCGATCAGGTCCATCGCCTCGACCACACCGGGCCAGTCACGACCCAACTCAGGATGCTCGCTCATTTCGGCACCGGTTGCGGCAATTCCCAACGTCCAGCTTCCATCAGCGTTGCGGGTGATGTCGTGTACACCGTTGATTTTCTTGATGTCGATCAGCGTATCAGGCGTCACCAACTCCGAGCGCAGCTGCACCAATACGTCAGTGCCGCCCGCCAGAAAGCGCGTGATGCCCGTCGCATTTGCGGCCAGAGCCGAAGCCTCGGCAAAGCTGGCGGGGCTGTGATAATCCATAATGCTACCTCGCACCTGTTGGTCAGGGATATCTGGGTTCCGGGCGACGTTAATTCACCACCCACCTGACGTCCATGGGCCGAGCGACCAAATTTCACCGTCCAAAGGTCGCTTTCTGACCATGCTTACAGATCGAGCTCGATCACACCATCCGGCGCCACAGCGCGGCTTTGGCACAGAATCATGGCCCCTTGGCGCTGCTTTTTGGACAGCACGAAATCCCGATGCTCGACCTCGCCCGAAAGGACACCACATTTGCACACACCACAGATACCATCGGCACATTTCACATCCACGTGGAAACCCGCCTCGTTCAGAACCTGCGCGGCATCCTTGTCTGCGGGCACCGGCAGCGTTCTACCAGAACGCGCGAGTTTCAGGGTAAATGGGTGATTCTCGTATTCCGGGGTTTCCGGGACAGAGAAATATTCAAGATGTCGGGCCTCTTCGGGGAAACCCTGATGTTCGGCCGCCTGCATGACGCCATCCATGAACCGATCAGGCCCGCACGTATAGACGTGCCATCCCTGCTGATACCCCGAAAGGATCGCATCCAGATCAGCGCGCGTGCCTTCATCCGAGAAATGGTAGTGGACGCGGTTCGCCCAGGGCATCCCCGCCAGATCATCCAGATACCCCGCACCGCCCCGCGTCCTGGCCGAGTAGTGCAACTCGAAATCCATGCCCAATGCATGCAGGCGATGAGCAAATGCGATCATCGGAGTGATTCCGATACCTCCCCCCATCAAAAAGGTTTTGGACGCCCCTTCGTTCAGTTCGAAATGGTTGATCGGTTTCGAGATGAAAACCTTGCGCCCTTCGTTGAAAATTCGGTGCAGCAAGGCCGAGCCACCCCGCCCTTCATCCTCGCGCAGAACACCGATCTGATAAGACCCCCGTTCCGACGGGTCGCCAGACATGGAGTATTGGCGCAGGAACTCTGGCGCGACAAGCACATCCAGATGCGCACCTGCGGACCATTCAGGAAGCGGCGCACCGTCAAGGGAGGAAAACTCATACTTGGTGACATCCGAGGTCATCTTGTCGACCTTGGTCACAGCGACACGCATCACCGGCGCGTCACCTGCGACCTGATAACGATGAATGATCGACATATCCCCCGCAGCTTTACGCGCCTTGTACTCTTCGGCTGTCACCAAGGCCTCATAGGCGGCAATTCCTGCCTCGCGATCCATTGCAAACGGATAGGGCCAGGGGTGCGGGGCCAGATAGGCCGGGTAGACCGCCAATGTCTGATCTTCGTATCTAAGGTACAGATCCTTTTGCAGATCGCGCCGGTTCAAAGGGTGTGTTGTTGGCCGATACGCCCCGTCGGGCTGCAACTCGATATCCCACCACCATTTCTTGGTGTCGTTCAAACCGCCATTGCCAACCGCATCATCCAGCTTGGCCAATGCAGGCGCCGCCGAGGGGATGTTCATCGCGGCCCAACGGAACGGGCGCTCCTTGAAGATACCCTCAAGGTTCCAGGGGCAGGTCTTCATGCACCGCCCGCACATTGCGCCTCCCGGAGTGGTCACGCGGTAGGTCGCGCATTTCTGGCTGTCGGATTTCCAGATTTCATAGCCGTTGAACATCAGCTTTGGCCCAGCCGTGATCGCGCCCGATGGGCATTCGCGCGCGCATTTGTTGCAAGACTCGCAAAAGCTTTGCAGACCGAAATCGATGGGCCTGTCATGCACGATCGGCATATCCGTGGTCACCACGCCTGATTTCAGTCGCGGCCCAAGATAGGGGTTCAGGATCACTTCGCCGATCCGGCTGACTTCGCCCAGACCGGACAGCAACAAAAGCGGAGGTTGCAGAACTTCGCCATCCATCACCGTATGCGCCTTGGCCTTGTAGCCAAGATTGCGGATCTGCTGTGCAATCACGCCACCCAGCAGCGAAAATCGCAGATAGGCGCGCATCGATTGGGCGACGCTGATCCAGTCGTCGCCGCTGGCACCCTCCATCGTTTCATAACCCTGATCGATGATCATGCTGACGGCCTGATCATGGGGCGGCACGATTTCTTCGCCCGTCGCGTCATGGGAATACCAGGCCCATTCCGGGCAGCGGCTGAGACCCACCGCATCGACCCCCAGAAAATAGGTCGCAGCCTTGATGTTTGCTGCGTTGCGTTGTGCGTCAGATGGCTTGGGCGCGTCAGCGCTTTCACCGTCCTGCAACAGTACAAACGCACCCAAAGCACGGCGTTGGGCAAAACTCGGCGCTGCCTTGCGGACGTAATACCCGCCTTTGGCCGCATCCTGTAGCGACTTGCCCATATCTCCGAACTGCGCCCGGGCAAACATATCTGCACGCTTGGGCACACGAGCGACATTCTCTTCGTCAATAAAGGTCGTTGGTGTCTCGACCCGTTTGAGTTTCTCAAACGGATGCGCCCCGTCCACATAGCGCCGTTTGGCATATTGGTCACGGTTGAGGGCGTTCTTGGCAAAGCCCGTGCCCAACCACCATGCCGGCCCCTGCGTCCGGAACCAGGGCTGATCGGCCATAGGCTTCAGCGGTTTGTCATGGGCGATCGGCATGTCAGTCGTCACGGCGGCCAAACCAAAGCGCTTGCCCAGCCAGGGCACGACAACCTCTCCATCCTCGACCGAAGCCAACCCGGCGGTGACCGCCAGCTTGCCCAAATCAACGTCGGTTGACATCATGCTGTGCGCCCGTGCGTCAAAGCCCAAAAGGCGGATGTAATTGGCGATGACCACCGCATTCTCGGTCGCCAGCAGACAGGCGCGATGGTCCTGCGCGTCGACTATCCAATCAGCGCCGGGTTCGGACGGGTCGGGATCGCGGTTGTGTTCATAAAGAAAGACAATGCTGTGCCGATGGCTGTCGATCGGCTTGGGCGCAGCCTCCATACTGTCTTTCAGATCAGCCATGATGACGTCGATCCCGGATGCCAGCGTTTTGGTCTGACGGGTGCGCAACGCGTGGGCAAGCCGGTCAATATCGGGATTGCGGCGGGCCTCAAGCAACAGGGCGTCAGATGGCAATGGACCGCACCCCATCATCGACGCATCGTTGAAGTAGCCGAACGCTTTTATGTGGTTGGCCCGTTCCTGCGGGTCCGATGGAATCTCGGACGCAACCGGGTTCACCATTCCGTCGCGGATGGCGTCCATCATCGCCTGAAACTCACCCATCGCATTGACGATGCTGTCAGGGTGTTCCGGTCGGTGGAAACTCAGCTCGGCCAAAGCGGGCACAAGCGACAGATCCGGCATGTCATCTTGCCGGGCCAAACGCTCCAGCGGGTAGCCGCCCATATGAACGGGCCGGTTTCTGTCCGAGAATAAACGGATCCCCATCGAATATCTCCTGTTGATGCCCGTCCCGTACCCCGCCATGGACAGCAAAACCATTCATGATTAATCATAAATGGTATGAGCAAATTCGATTTCATTGACCTCGACGGCAAGGTTCTACGCACTTTTTTGACGATACTCGAGGAAAACTCGGTCTCGAAAGCCGCAGATCGGCTGGGGGTTACGCAATCTGCGATCAGTCATACTCTGGCCAAACTGCGGCAGGTCCTGGGCGACCCGCTGTTTGTTCGCTCAGGTCAGGGTCTGACGCCAACCGAACGCGCCCTGTCCCTGAAAGAGCCTGCGCAAAAGGTACTGGACGGGATGCGCGCGCTGACCGACGGCCGGCCGTTCGATCCTTTGTCGGAACAGATCAACATCCGCATCGCCACCAATGACATGCCACGAGAGCTGATCTTTCCATGGTTGCTGCGTGACACACGCGCCGAAGGCGCGCGCCTGCGGTTGGAATTCATCCCATCGGGTGTGCCCGACCCCGAATTGTTGCGCAGCGACCGGTGCCAGTTGATGCTAACCCCGCTGCCGCCCGACGGACCGGATATTTTCCAGAAAAGACTGATCGAAAGCCCGCTGATGGTGTTCTACGACGCCACGCAACGCACGCCCCCGGACAGCTGGCAGGACTATTGCCACAGCGACCATGTCGAAGTGCGCTTTGCCGATGGCCGAAACGCCCGTGCCGTTATGCGCGGCGTTGATCAAAGCCAGATCAATCCTGCGGTTGTAACCCTGCCGCATTTCAACGCGATCCCGGCCTTTGTGCAGGGCAGCGACCTGATCTCGACAGATACGGCACTGATGAAACAGGGCCCACTTGCCGCGCTGGATTGCGCACCTTTACCCTTCGCCTGTCCCCCTGTGTCCATCTACATGGTCTGGCATCAAAGATCGGCCAATGACCCCGCCCACCGCTGGTTACGCGACCGGATAGAAGCCATCGCAGCGTCCCTTCAGACCTGAGACAGCCGTCAGCTGCGCATAACAAAGGCCAGGTTCGGCTGCGGGACACGGTCACGAGTACTCAACAAAACTGATTGGTCAAACCGCAATTCATTCGCCATCCTGAAACCAAATCAAAACGGAGATCTCAGATGGAGAAAGTAGCACTAATAACAGCAGGCGGCAGCGGCATGGGCGCGGATTCCGCTCGGCGGCTGGCCGCCGACGGTTTCAAGGTCGGGATACTGTCATCCTCGGGCAAGGGCGAAGCGTTGGCGCATGAGTTGGGAGGCGTCGGTGTAACCGGCTCGAACCAGTCTACGGTGGATCTGCAAAAGCTTGTTGATGCGGCCATGGCCCATTGGGGGCGCATTGACGTCTTGCTCAATTCCGCCGGCCACGGCCCCCGTGCTCCGATCCTTGAGTTGACGGACGAGGATTGGCACACCGGTATGGACGTCTACTTTATGAATGCGGTCCGCCCCACGCGGCTTGTGACACCGATCATGCAGGCGCAGGGCGGTGGATCGATCATCAATATCTCGACCTTCGCTGCATTCGAACCTGACCCGGTTTTCCCGACCTCAGGTGTGTTTCGCGCCGGGCTGGCCGCGTTCACCAAACTGTTCTCGGACAAATACGCTGCCGAAAACATCCGCATGAACAACATCCTGCCCGGTTTCATTGACAGCCTGCCCGAAAAAGAAGAATTCCGCGCGCGCATTCCCATGGGGCGCTATGGGCGCAGTTATGACGAGGTCGCCTCGGTCGTGGCCCTGCTGGCATCCGAAGGCGGTGGCTACATCACCGGGCAGAATATCCGGGTTGATGGTGGCATCACCCGCTCGGTCTGAATTCAGATCCGCGCCTTTATCAGATGCGTCAGCGCCGCGCCGGATTCAAAAAAGGCGCGGCGCACGCGCGTCCAGCTTTCGCGATGCTCATGCACCGCAGGAACGGGCAAAAGCGAAGGCTCACCTGCAAGAAGACTTTCGGCCATCATTCGCCCGAACACCGTGCCAGGGCCGATACCACGGCCGGAATATCCGTGCGCGGCCAGGGCGTTGGGGCCAATCTGCGTGATTTTCGGGATATGGTCCGAGGTCATGGCAATCCGCCCGTGCCAACCCTGTTCAAACGGCTGATCGGCAACCTGAGGATAAAGCTCAGCCAGTTTGCGTCGGACCCATCCGGTATGCGCGCTGCGTCCTGCATTCCCCAGATCGCCCATGCCGCCAATGATCATCCGCCCCGCCTGATCCAGCCGGAAGGACGTCATGATCAGCCCGGTATCCCAGCATCCTTCTGCCTGCGGCAGAATGCTGGCGCGCAGATTATGCGACAGCGGGGCCGTAGCGTATTGAAAGTAATAAACGGGAACATAGGCGGGCGCAGTATCTGGCAAGCCAAGGTGATAGGCGTTGGTTGCCTGAATGACGGATTTGGCCCTGACAGTCCCGCCCGGTGTGGTCAACACCCATTGCCCACCTTCGTGCCGAAGGGTCTGCACTGCGCTTTGTTCATGGATCTGCACCCCGGCCTGAGACGCGGCACGCGCCAATCCCATGACATAAGCCAAGGGTTGTATTGTTCCTGCGCGAGGGTCGAACAACGACCCATGAAAAGCATCGCTGCCGGTCCGGTCACGGGCCTGATCCGCCGACAGCAGCGCTACCGGCGCGCCAGACCCGCTTAGCTGCGCATGTCGCGTTTGCAGGTCCTTCAGGCCCGAGGCGGAATGCGCGCAATGCAGGGTTCCGTTGCGAATGGGCTCACATGTGATGCCGTGTTCTTCGATCAGGGAAAAAACGTCTGACGGTGCTTTGCCCAGCAGATCGATCAGGCGATCACCAGCCTCTGCACCGATATGCGCGCGGATCTCATCCGGTGGCAGCCACAGCCCGGCATTGACCAGACCGACATTGCGCCCTGACCCGCCAAACCCGATCTTCTGCGCTTCAAGCAAACAGACCGAAGCGCCGGTACGGGCTGCCGTCAAGGCAGCTGAACACCCGGTATATCCGCCACCTATAATGGCCAGATCGACAGTTTTGTCACTGCTCAGCGGCAGAGCAGTGACTGCTTCGGTACATGTAGTCCGCCACAAGGCTTGTTCGGGATCGTTCACGTCAGACCTCTGAGTCTTTTCGGCGGATCATCATACCGCTGCACGTCCTTTGCAAGTGGGCAACTGTGGTCGGGTCAACAACGAAAAAACCCCGCAAGCACGGGCCTGCGAGGTCCAACAGAAGCGAGCATTCCGTCAGGAATGATGACATCAGGCAAGAGGCCGCCCGGATACCTTCAAACGTCAAGCGACCGTGCGATCACCTCTTTCATGACCTCGTTGGTGCCGCCGTAAATCATCTGCACGCGGGCGTCTGCGTAGAGACGGGCAATTGGGTACTCCATCATAAAACCGTATCCGCCGAACAGTTGCAGGCACTCGTGCATGATTTCGTTCTGCACCTCCGAGCCCCAGTATTTGGCCATCGAGGCGGTGGCCGCGTCCAGTTCGCCTGCCTCCAGCTTGCCGATACAGTCATTGACGAAACTGCGCAGAACCTCGGCCTTGGTCTTGCATTCTGCAAGTTTGAAACGCGTGTTCTGGAAATCCATCACCCGCTGACCGAACGCTTTGCGCTCCTGCACGTACTTTACCGTTTCGGCAATGGCAAAATCGATCGAACCCAGCGCCATGATTGCGATATTCAGCCGTTCCCATGGCAGTTGCTTCATCAGCTGATAAAACCCCTGACCTTCCTCAGCCCCCAGCAGGTTCGTCATCGGTACTTTGACATCTTCAAAAAACAGCTCGGCCGTGTCGTTGCCCTTCATCCCCAGTTTTTTGAGGTTGCGCCCCCTGCGAAACCCCTCGGCCCCTTCGGTTTCGACCACGATCAATGACACACCCCGCGCGCCCTCGGACTTGTCAGTCTTGGCGGCCACGATGATCAGATCCGCCGTCTGGCCATTCGTGATGAAGATTTTCGAGCCATTCAGCCGGTAGGAGTTTCCGTCTTTCTCGGCCGTTGTGCGCACAGCCTGAACATCCGAGCCGGTGCTGGGTTCCGTCATGGCAAGTGCACCGACCATTTCGCCCGAAGCCAGTTTGGGCAGCCATTTCCGTTTTTGATCTTCGCTGCCATAGGCGGTAAGATAATGGGTCACGATCGACTGAATACCATAGCCCCAGCCGGCGTCGCCCCGTGCGCCCTGTTCGTACGCGGTGATGGCGTCAAAGCCCATACCACCGCCGACGCCGCCATATTCTTCGGGGATTGCACCAGCCATCAGGCCGGTTTCACCCGCTTTGCTCCAGAAGTCGCGATCAACGGCCCCGTTTTCAACCCAGGTTTCGATATTCGGCGACAGTTCGTCATCCATGAACCGGCCAGCCATATCCGCGAACATGCGGTGTTCGTCGGTGACCCATGCCGCGGTCGAAGTGAAAAGTGACATCAAAGGCTCTCCAAACAGTCTTTCGCAAAAGCCTAACGGTCGGCCCGATTCCCGCCAATCCACGTGACGTGGCGTTCCGACTTCGAACAACGCAACGTTTCTTTGCTAAGTAACTAAAAGAACCTGCTTGTTTTTAAGGAAATTAACTCAGCGCCAATGCCAGCAATTGCTGTGCTGCATCCCTGGCGTCTTCCGCAGGATCACAATTCTTGAGCAAAACCGCGGACACGATTGCCCCTTCCTGCAACAACACGATCTGGCTGGCGAGTTTCTGAGGATCACGCGCACTAGCCTGTTCAGCGACGGACGTGAAATGCTCCAGCAACAGCTGCTTATGTTCGGCAGCCTGCACATGGATCGGATGATCTGTATCCTGATATTCAGCCCCGGCCTTGATGAACATGCAGCCCCGGAACCCATCCTCCTCGAACCATTCCTTCAAGGCATCAAAACTAGCGATGAGTTGCTCGGCCGGTGTTTCTGCCATCTCTTCGATGCGCCGATAGAACCACTCGCGAAAATTCTCATCCCGCAGGCGCAGAGCGGCTACGATCAGGTCTTCCTTGGTGCGGAAATGTTTGTACATCGACGTTTTCGACACGCCCGTTTCCGCCACCAGCTTATCCATGCCGGTCGCGTGAAACCCGTCGCGGTAAAAAACCTTCAGGGCTTTGCTGACAAGTTCATCCCGTTTGTTTGGACGCATGATTCGGCTCCATGGTGTACCGTTCTGTACATATTACCCCGAAACATGAAGTACAACCGGCCTAACACAAATCATTGTTTTCATTAGAATTCACGGCTCGCCTTGAAACGCGCGGAAAATTTTCTGCTTTTCCCCTTGCAAAAGTTAACAGATCGGTACACCTTATTAGAAAGTTAACCGATCAGTACACCAGAGGATTTGACCGATGAAACGTCGCGCCAGCATATTCCCCCCTCAGTACGTTCCATTTCTTTTGACACTGGCCATCCTTGCCGCCTCTCTGACCTGAAAGCCCCCTGCACCATGTCCCGCCCCCCACTTCCCCCCTTCACGTTCGAAACTGCCACACAAAAAGTACGCATGGCCGAAAACGCCTGGAACAGCCGCGATCCCGACCGCGTCACCCCCGCATACACAGATGACAGTCAGTGGCGTAACCGGGCGGAATTTCTGTCAGGACATGGCGAAATTCACGCCTTCCTAAGCCGTAAATGGCACAAGGAGCTGGACTATCGACTGATCAAGGAACTCTGGGCCTTTACCGGTAATCGCATCGCCGTGCGTTACGCTTACGAGTGGCACGACGATAGTGGCCAGTGGTTCCGGTCATATGGCAACGAGAATTGGGAATTTGTCGAAGACGGGCGCATGTCGCATCGGCATGCCTCGCTGAACGATCACCCCATAGCCGAAAGCGACCGCTTGTTCCATTGGCCATTGGGTGAACGCCCCGATGACCATCTCGGGCTTTCTGAACTGAGTCTTTGAAAGGACATACCGTGCCGCGTGCGTTTTCCGAACTGACCTTCACCCCTACCGTCCGTGCCCATCAGGAGCGGATGGGATCGGCAAAAACCTATGCCAAATTCATTGAAGGTGGCCCGCAACAGGGCCATTTGATCGGCGAGCCGGAAAAACAGTTCATTCAGGCGCGCGACGGGTTTTATCAATCCTCGGTGTCTGAAACAGGCTGGCCGTATGTACAGTATCGCGGCGGTCCGGTCGGGTTTCTGAAAGTACTGGGGCCGCAAACCATCGGATATGCCGATTTTTCGGGTAACAAACAGTATATCTCGCGCGGGAATCTGGACGGCAACGAACGGGTCGCGATGATCCTGATGGATTACGCCAATCAACGTCGCTTGAAGATCCTGGGGCGTGTCGAATTCACGGAGGGTCAAGCCGCCGCTGCCAGCTTGTATCCAGAAGAGAGCGAAGCCCCTGCAGAGCGGGCGGTGATCATACGTGTTGAGGCGCTTGACTGGAACTGCCCGCGCCACATCACGCCGCGTTTCACCGAAACCGAACTGCGCCCGCATCTGAACAGTTTGGGCCAGCAATTGGCGCAGTTGCAGGCTGAAAATGAAAGGCTGAAACAAGAGCTGTCAAAGCTTTCGTGACGCGTAAGACACCACAGATTTTATTGAGTATAAACAGGGAATAAGCCAATGGTTCGTTCGGTCTTTCAGCTTTCTGCGGCGTGCCTTGCCGGAGCGGCCCTGATCCTTATGATCATGATGTTTGGTTTTTTTGCTTCGCCCAGCGCCGTCCGAACATCACCACCTTCTGTGTTCAGCACCATCCTGTTCAACCATTTGCAGCAATAGCAATGCTGTGCGTTCAACCGCGACTGGTCTGAACCATCGCTTCGATACCGGCTGTACAAAAATCGATCAGGCGTTCCACTTCTGACACCCCGCCGCCTTGCGACAGGGCCCCGACCCGCCAGCCACTGTTGAGATGCGCCAGCATTGCCGAAACGGAATAGACCTGGCCGCTGGCCAGCAGCGCAGGGTCAACGTCTGGATAAAGAGCAGCGATTTCGTCGATAAAAAGCCGGGCGGTCGGATCGAAACATTCAGCCGCGATTTCGCGCCAGCGCGGATCGACCGAGACATGCGCCACAAGGCGCCCATAGGCCATCCATCCCGAACCGCCTGTTTCTGCCAGTTCCACATAAGGCCGGATAAAACTGTCCAAGATTCCGCGCAGTGTCAGTGGACCCGCCCCTTTGGCCCTGTTCAGCGCATCGGTTCTGATCTGTGCCAGCTTGCCAGCACGACGTGCTATGGCGCGAAAAAACAGCTCCTCCTTGCCGCCGCCATGGTGATGAACAAGGCCAACCTGAACGCCTGCAAGCGCAGCGATATCGCGGATCGACGCACCTTCGAATCCGCGTTCAGCAAAGACTGTTTCGGCGGCATCCATGATCCGCGCTTTGGTTTCCAAAGACCGCTTGGACGGTGCCCTTTGTCTTGGTTTTTCTACGTTTTTCAGCGTCATGAATTTCATCTTGCCTTATTTTGGTCGTTCGTTCAATTTAAACCTCACGAACTTTGGGAGGGTTCATGACAGAAACGCGCGACGAATTCGCCCTGATCGGGGCGGGACCAATGGGTTTGGCCGCGGCCAAGGTGCTGAAAGAACAGGGGATCGCATTCCAGGGGTTTGAGTTGCATTCGGATGTTGGCGGTCTGTGGGATATCGATGCCCCAAGATCTACCATGTACGAGTCGGCGCACCTGATCTCTTCCAAACGCATGACCGAATTTGCGGATTTCCCCATGGATGACGCAGTCGCCGAGTACCCCTCGCACCGGGCGATGCGCGACTATTTCCGCGCATTTGCGGATCGTTTCGGGTTGCGTGAGAATTACAAATTCCATGCAGAAGTCACTCAGGTCTCTCCGCTGGGCAATCCGGGTGACGGTTGGCGCGTGTGCTGGCGGGATCAGGATGGCGACCATCAGGCCGAATATGCCGGCGTACTCATTGCGAACGGCACCCTGTCGGAACCGAATGTACCCAGCTTTCCGGGTACGTTTGACGGCGAGTTGATCCATGCCTCACAATACCGGTACCCCAGTCAGTTCGACGGCAAGCGTGTGTTGGTCGTGGGCGCAGGTAATTCCGGCTGTGACATCGCAGTGGACGCGATCCATCACGCGAAACGCTGCGATCTGTCGATGCGGCGCGGGTACTATTTCGTCCCGAAATACGTCTTTGGCAAACCCGCTGACACAATGGGCGGAAAGATCCGTCTGCCGATGTGGCTGAAGCGTAAGGTCGACAGCCTGATCCTTGGCTGGTTTGTCGGCGATCCGCAGAAGTACGGCTTTCCCAAACCGGATTACTGGCTGTACGAAAGCCACCCCGTGGTGAATTCGCTGGTTCTGTATCACGCAGGCCATGGCGATCTGAGAATCCGCCCGGATATTAGACGGCTGGAAGGCCACACCGTGCATTTCAAGGACGGCTCCTGCGACGACTATGACATGATCCTCGCCGCGACCGGATACAAACTGCACTACCCGTTTATCGACAAGGACCTGCTGAACTGGCGCGGCGATGCCCCGCATCTGTATCTGAACACGATACATCCCGAACGGGACGATCTGTTCGTGCTGGGCATGGTCGAGGCCACGGGCCTGGGCTGGCAAGGCAGGCACGAGCAAGCCGAGATGGTGGCGCGCTACATCAAGGGGCTTCGAAACGGCTGCCCCGTGGCAGCCGATCTGCACGAAGAAAAGCAAAAAGACTATACGCGCGCCACCGGAGGTATGAACTATATCGACCTGCCCCGCATGGCCTATTACGTTGATAAGAATACCTACAGAAGGGCTGTCACCGGCTGGATCGACCGGCTGCGGAAGGCCGCCGCATGAGTGGTATTGACCAGATCACACTGAATTTCAGTCCGGCGTCTCTGACGCTGTTGAATGCTATTCTGGCAATCGTGATGTTCTCGATTGCCATCGACCTGACGCCTCGGGATTTTGACCGTTTAAGGCGCGCACCCAAACCTGTGATTGTCGGATTGTTTTCACAACTCGTCGTCCTGCCAGCACTGACCTTTGTGATGGTGTGGATTGCAGCACCGCAACCATCAATTGCGCTTGGCCTGATCCTTGTGGCGGCTTGCCCAGGGGGCAATATCTCGAACTTCATTACCCACCGCGCGGGCGGAAATGCAGCGCTTTCGGTGTCGATGACAGCCTTCGCCACCATCTGTGCGATCTTTATGACACCTTTCAATATTGCGCTTTGGGGCGGGCTTTACCAACCAACCCGCGCAATCCTGCAACAGACCCAGATCGACCCAATGCAGATCGCGATCCTGGTCGGTCTGATGCTGATCCTGCCGCTGGTTCTGGGAATTACGCTGAATCAACGCCTCCCCGCCTTGACGGCACGTTTACGCGCACCGCTGCAACTTCTGTCGATGGGTATTTTTGCTGGGTTTATCGTACTTGCTCTGGCTGCCAACTGGGGGTTTTTCCTTGGGTTTGCCGGGGCTGTTGCCGGGCTTGTGATCCTTCACAACGCCCTGGCGCTGGGGGGCGGTTGGGTTGTGGCCACTCTGACCCGGCTGTCCCCCTTTGATCGCCGCGCCATCACCATTGAGACCGGAATTCAGAACTCCGGACTTGGGCTCGTCCTGATCTTTGCATTCTTCAACGGTCTGGGCGGCATGGCCGTGGTCGCTGCATTCTGGGGAGTATGGCACGCTATCTCGGGCCTGGCTTTGGCGTCGGTCATGGCGCGAACCGAGGCTGCGCGATGACCCGCATCCTGATAACCGGCGCTGCCGGGATGGTCGGGCAAGCGCTGTTGCCCGCATTTGTTGGGCACGAGGTCTTTGCAACCGATCTGAAACGCCCGGTTAACCTGCCGGAAGACGCCTCATTTTTGTCCATGGATGTTACAACCGACGCTCCTGCACGTGTGATTGCCAAGGTGAATCCGGATGTGATTGTGCATTTGGCTTCTGTCGTAACGCCGCCGCCGAAGATGGGGCGCGCGACAGCCTATGCTGTCGATGTCGAAGGCACGCGAAATGTGGTGAATGCCGCCATCGCAAACGGGGTGCGCAGACTGGTCGTTACGTCTTCCGGTGCCGCTTATGGCTATCATGCAGACAGTCCTGTGCCGTTGCGCGAAGACGACCCATTGCGCGGCAACCCCGAGTTTCCCTATTCAGATCACAAGCGTCAGGTCGAAGAGATTTTGGCCGAAGCCCGCAGTGCCGCCCCGGATCTTGAGCAGGTTGTTTTGCGCGTTGGAACGGTTCTGGGGGCTGGAACCGAAAACCAGATCACCGCCCTGTTTCGCAAACCCCGTTTGCTGGCGGTGTCCGGCAGCGAAAGCCCGTTTGTCTTTATCTGGACCCAGGATCTGGCACGCATCCTTCAGCGCGCAGCAACCGACGGGCCAGCCGGGATTTACAACGTCGCCGGTGACGGAACGATGGGCGTGACCGACCTGGCCTACGCTATGGGAAAACCGGTTCTGCGTCTGCCCGCATGGGTGCTGAAAGCGGCCCTAGCCGTGGCGCGCCCACTGAGTTTATCTCGCTATGGGCCGGAACAGGTACGGTTCCTTCAATATCGGCCAGTTCTGGATAATTCCGCCCTGAAATCTGAATTCGGCTATGTGCCCGAAAAATCCAGCGCCGAGGTTTTTGCGCTCTGGCAACGGCAGGCCGGGTTATGAAGACCGCAGTCATCTCTGGCGGTGCGGGCGGTTTGGGACAAGCTTTGAGCCGTGCACTGCAAGCCCGTGGGTGGCGGGTGGTGCTGTTGGATCTTGATGTATCCGGTCTGCAAACAGAACCGAACCAACTGCCAATTACTTGTGATCTGACAGACCCCGAACAGCTTGCCAACGCAATTCAAAGGGCGATCACGTCAAGCGACAGCATTGATCTGGTCATCTACAACGCCGGGGTTACGCAAATTCGGGGGTTTGACCAGTCTGACACGGCCAGTCACCGTGCACTGTTCGATATCAACTATTTTGCAGCCGTTGAGATGGCTCGTGCATTCTTGCAGCCTCTCCGCGTGTCAAAGGGAACGCATCTGGCTATCTCGTCGGTGGCTGGATTCGCTCCGCTCTGCCATCGCACGGCTTATGCAGCCTCGAAACACGCGCTTGAGGGTTTTTTCAAATCGCTTCGATCCGAAGAAAAGCCACATGGCGTTCAGGTTCAGATTGCAGCGCCGTCTTTTGTTGCCACCAACCCCGACAACGCAATGGAGCAACCCGACGGAACCGCGCGCCCCGGATCGGCCAAGGACGGAATGGACGAAATGAGCCCCGAGAGCGCCGCCGTGGCGATCCTGCGCGGACTGGACAAATCGCAGCCCATGATCCCGGTCGGACGCGTTGCACACATATCGTGGTGGCTCAACCGTCTGTCACCACGCCTGTATCAGCGCTTAATGGAGCGTAACATGCGCGGGCCGGGATCGTAGAATTTTGCCGCGACCCCCTTGACCTTCCTGTCACTGGAACCCCCATCTGGAGGGCAGAAAACCACGTGGGATGAGTCGCATGGCGCAAAAAGCACTGACAGAACTGAAAGTCACCGGCATGGGATGCGCGTCCTGTGTGGGCCGTGTCGAGGCTGCGCTGCGTAATGTATCTGGTGTTGATGCGGCCTCGGTCAATTTCGCGACCAAGACGGCGCAGGTGGAATTTGACGGGCCGGTTTCGTCCCTGACTGCGGCGCTGGATGCAGCCGGCTATCCGGCTGAAACAAGTCATGCGGATCTGAGCATCGAGGGCATGAACTGCGCATCCTGCGTTGGCAAGATCGAGCGCGTGTTGGCGTCCACCGCTGGCGTGATCGAAGCGCAGGTCAATCTGGCAACTCGGACGGCTTCGGTGACTTACGCCACAGCTGCAACTACGCCCGAGGCGCTGGCTCAGGTTGTTACCGGAATTGGATACCCCGCGCGTATCCAAGGCGTTGCCGAACCAGAAAGCCGGGAAGACAATGAAATTCAGCGGCTGGTTCGTTCCACAATACTGGCAGCGGCACTGGCCCTGCCCGTATTCATTCTTGAGATGGGCGGGCACGTGATCCCCGCCTTCCACCATTGGATACAGGCGACCATAGGAACGCAGACGAGCCATTTGATTCAATTTGCCCTGACCTCGGCTCTGCTGATCGGACCGGGGCGTGTGTTTTACCGCAAAGGTATCCCGTCGCTGGTACAGGGCACGCCGGACATGAACGCGTTGGTAGCACTTGGGACCGGCGCGGCTTATCTGTACTCGGTCACGGCCACTTTCGCGCCCGATCTGTTGCCGCAAGGTACGGCCAATGTCTATTTCGAAGCGGCCGCGGTGATCGTGGTTCTGATCCTTCTCGGCCGGTTGATGGAGGCACGCGCCAAAGGCAAAACAGGGGCTGCGATCCGAAAACTGGTGGGTTTGCAACCAAAAACCGCACGGGTCGAACTAGACGGACAGATACAGGACCGGCCAATCGCCGAAATCGTTGTCGGAGATATCCTGCACATCCGCCCCGGCGAGCGTGTGCCGGTGGATGCCGAAGTGCTTGAAGGCACCTCTTACGTCGATGAGAGCATGATCACGGGCGAGCCTGTGCCTGTTGGCAAGTCGGTGGGAGCGCCTGTTGTCGGCGGCACCGTGAATGGCACCGGCGCTTTGCGGGTAAGCACCACCCGGGTCGGTGGCGACACGGCTCTGGCACAGATCATTCGTATGGTGCAGCAGGCGCAGGGCGCGAAACTGCCTATTCAGGGGTTGGTGGATCGGATTACCTATCGCTTTGTTCCTGCGGTCATCGCTGTTGCGGTGATCACCGTCGCGCTCTGGCTGATCTTCGGCCCCAGCCCGGCCCTTCCTCTGGCGCTTGTCGCTGGCGTTTCAGTTCTGATCATCGCCTGCCCCTGCGCAATGGGGTTGGCGACCCCAACCTCGATCATGGTGGGCACCGGGCGGGCGGCAGAAATGGGCGTTTTGTTCCGCAAGGGGGATGCGTTGCAACAGCTTCAGCAGGCGCGCGTCGTCGCGTTGGACAAGACCGGAACCCTGACGCTGGGACGCCCCGAACTGGACAGCGTGACAACTGCGAAGGGGTTTGACCGGGAGGAGGTTCTGCGGCTGACCGCAGCCCTTGAGGCAAGGTCGGAACACCCGATCGCTTCCGCCATCACCCGAGCGGGGCCCGCGACACTGCCAGAGGCATCGGATGTCCGTTCGCTTACCGGGCTTGGCCTGCAAGGGTTGGTCGAAGGCCGCGACGTGTTAATCGGGTCGCACCGGTTGATGCAGCAGAGTGGGATCACCCTTGGAGCTCTGACGGATGAGGCCGAAACCCGTGCCGCTCAAGGGGCAACTCCTCTGTTCGTGGCTCTGGATGGGCAGGCGGCGGCCACTTTGTTCGTTTCTGACCCGATCAAGCCCGGCACAGTGGAGGCGCTGGACCGGTTGCACCAAATGGGGCTAACCGTGGCCATGATCACCGGTGACAACGCGCGCACGGCGCAGGCTCTGGCCGACCGGCTGGGGATTGATCATGTCACTGCCGAGGTACTGCCTGATGGCAAGGTAGATGCAATAACGGCTTTGCGGGACCGGTTCGGAGTGCTGGCCTTTGTCGGTGACGGGATCAACGATGCCCCCGCTCTTGCGGCGGCTGATATCGGCATCGCCATCGGTACCGGCACGGATGTGGCCATCGAAACAGCCGACGTTGTCCTCATGTCCGGTGATTTGCGGGGCGTCGCGAATGCGACCGAGATCAGCCGCCGGACAATGAAGAATATTCGCCAGAATTTGGGCTGGGCCTTCGGATACAATGTCCTTCTGATACCGGTGGCTGCCGGTGCGCTGTACCCGTTTGGCGGCTATCTGCTATCCCCTGCACTGGCGGCTGGTGCAATGGCACTGTCGAGCGTTTTTGTGGTCTCGAATGCGCTGCGCCTGCGCCGCATTCGCGCCAGCCTGCCGGAAACATCAGGTACGGCCACCAAAGAGGTGCACGCATGAACATCGGAGATGTTTCCGCCCGCACTGGCCTGCCCGCCAAGACGATCCGGTATTATGAGGACATTAACCTGATCAAACCAATGCGCGACGACAATGGCTATCGCCGGTTTCGCGACCAGGACGTGCATAAGCTGAACTTTCTGGGTCGCGCCCGGGCGCTTGGGTTCACCATCGAGGATTGCCGGACCCTGCTGGCACTCTACGAAGATGAGACCCGTGCCAGTGCCGACGTGAAACAGGTTGCACGCGACCATCTTGTTCAGATCGAAACCAAGATCGCAGACCTGAACGCCATGCGCGATACGCTAAGTCACTTGATCGACGCCTGCGCCGGGGACGACCGGCCCGATTGCCCAATCCTACGAGATCTGGGTGGGAAAGGCTGACTTGGGGTTGCCCTTTGGGCGCAGCTTTGCTTTGTCTTCGCCAGAGATTTCGGTCAGGCCTGTTTCGCTGAAGCCGACCGAACAGCGGAGAGGATCACAAAATGGCAAAAGTCGCGTTCCTTGGCCTTGGTGTCATGGGCTATCCCATGGCCGGACATCTGCAAGCCGCAGGCCATGACGTCACCGTTTACAACCGTACGACCACCAAGGCCGAGGCCTGGGTCGCGCAGCATGGCGGCGCGATGGCGACCACTCCGGAAGACGCCGTCACGGGTGCTGAGTTTGTCATGGCCTGCGTGGGGAATGACGACGACCTTCGCGCGGTTTGCACCGGAGAGGGCGGCGCGTTTCAGGGCATGTCCGAAGGGGCCATTTTTGTCGACCACACGACAGTTTCGGCAAAGGTCACGCGCGAACTTTATGCGGCTGGCCAATCTGAGGGTATCGCTTTTGTGGATGCCCCCGTTTCGGGCGGTCAGGCGGGCGCTGAAAACGGCGTTCTCTCAATTATGTGTGGCGGCGATCAGGCAGCTTATGATGCGGCTGAACCGGTGATGAACGTCTATTCCAAAATCTGCCGTCGACTCGGAGCCAGCGGCGCGGGCCAGATGACCAAGATGTGCAACCAGATCGCGATTGCCGGACTGGTTCAGGGTCTCAGTGAAGCATTGCACTTTGCCGAAAAAGCGGGCTTGGACGGAAAGGCCGTTGTTGAGGTGATCAGCCAGGGTGCGGCGGGCAGCTGGCAGATGGCAAACCGGTATGAAACCATGCTGGATGATCAGTTCGAACATGGCTTTGCTGTTGACTGGATGCGCAAGGATCTGGGGATTTGTCTGGATACGGCCAATGAAACCGGTGCGTCTCTGCCGGTGACCGCTCTGGTCGATCAGTTCTACAAGGACGTGCAGAAACTGGGCGGCGGGCGATGGGATACGTCATCGCTGTTCAAACGTTTGCGTGCCTTGGATTGAGGGGCCAGGGGGCTGTCTGCCCCCTCTTGTCCCTTTGGGCCAATTCACCCCCGAGGATATTTCCGGCCAGATGAAGAGGATCCCGGATGAGCGGGACGGAGAAAGAAATGAGCGATTTGGTGAACTTCTGGGCAGACGTGCTGCGCCAACACTGGGGGCTGGACGCACGGTTGACCCGGCTGGATGGCGAGTATGACCTAAACTTTCTGGCGCAGGCCGGAAATGGCCAGGACTATGTGCTGAAAGTCATGCGCGCAGGGTGTGACGCGGGCCTGGTAGATCTTCAAATCGAAGCGCTTGCGCATATCGCCTCGGAAGCACCGGGGTTGCCGTTTCCCAAGGTGTTGCCGGCGTTGAACGGCGCAATGTTGCCGGAAATTTCCGATTCCGAAGGGAAATCGCGGCTGGTGTGGTTGCAGGAACGCCTGCCCGGGCGCTGCTATGCACAAGCGAAGCCGAAATCCGAAGAACTGATCCTTAAATTGGGTCGTGTTCTGGGCGCAACAGATCGCGCTCTGGAGGGGTTTCAGCATGAAGCTTTGCACCGCCCAGATTTCAAATGGGACCTGACACAAGCGGGTTGGATCAGTGACAAACTGGGCGCCATCAGCGATCCCGCGCGTCAGGCGTTGCTTCGGGATATCTGCAACGAATTCACGGCGATCACGGATAGGCTTGAGGGCCTGCCGAAACAGGCCATTCACAACGACGCCAATGACTATAACGTTCTGGTTGAAGGCGAATTGGGCGAGCGGAGGCAGGTTTCCGGCCTGATTGATCTGGGTGACATGTGTGCAGCACCGCGCGTCTGTGATCTTGCGATCGCCGGGGCCTATGTGGTGCTAGATCATGCCAGACCCGAGCGGGCATTAACTGCCCTTGTGCGGGGGTACCATGCCGCAAACCGGCTGCAAGCCGAGGAGATCGACCTGATCTGGCCTCTGCTGCGGATGCGACTGGCAGTATCTGTCCTCAACTCGACCCTGATGGCGGTCGAAAACCCGGACGACCCATATGTGACAATCTCGCAGGCACCTGCGTGGCGGTTTCTTGAGAATGCATCCGTCAACGGCGGACTGATGTCTGCGCGTCTTCGGGCAGCGTGCGGGCTGCCGGTCGTGGACGGCGCAGAACGCATCCATGCGTATCTGCAAGAACATCGCGGCCGGTTTTCCCAACTGTTCGGTCAGGACCTAAGCGATGTTCCTATGGGGTCGTTGTCGGTTGAAAATTGTGTGTGGCCCCAGAACCCTTTCCACATGCCATTGGCCGAGGCCGCACATGTTGGTGAAGAATACGGCGAAGGGCTGTGGCTGGGCTATTACAACGAACCCCGCCTGATCTATGCCGAGCCGGGATTTCGCAAAGGGCCTTGGAAAGCCTCGGATCGGCGAACAGTGCATCTGGCGGTAGATGTGTTTGCACCTGCCGGGACAGTGCTGCATGCGCCAATGAGCGGGCGGGTCGAAGTGGTCGAGAACCGAGATCAGCACCTCGATTACGGTGCGGTGATAATCCTGCACCATGGAACGCCGGATGGCGATCCGTTCTACACGCTCTATGGTCATCTGGACCCGGAATGCTGTGACCGGTTGAAACCCGGCGATCCGGTGGCACAGGGGGCGGCGTTCGCCCGGTTGGGCGACGCCAGCCAGAATGGCGGATGGGCACCGCATGTGCATTTCCAGCTGGCGCTGACAACCAATGGCATGGAGGCGGATTGGCCCGGTGTCGGCGATCCGGATGAGATGGAGTTGTGGCACGCAGTCTGCCCGAACCCGGCGGCCTTACTGAACCTGCCGGATGACAAGGTTTTCTACCAACCCACCGACAAACAGGCGATCCTGCAGGGTCGCCGCGATCACTTTGGCGGCAACCTGTCGCTGACTTATGATGACCCTGTCATGCTCGTACGCGGGTGGAAACATCACCTGTTTGACGAATGGGGCCGCCCCTATCTGGACGCCTATAACAACGTCCCTCATGTGGGTCATGCGCATCCCCGCATTCAAGCTGTAGCGGCGGATCAGTTGAAGCGGATGAACTCGAATACCCGCTACCTGCATCCGGCACAGACAACTTTTGCTGACAAGATCCTGTCCAAACTGCCCGATCACTTCGAGGTCTGCTTCTTCGTCAATTCCGGAACTGAAGCGAACGAACTGGCCCTGCGGCTTGCCCGTGCCCATACCGGCGCCAAGGGGATCGTGACGCCAGACCATGGCTATCACGGCAATACGAATGCGGCTGTGGCGATATCGGCCTACAAGTTCAACAAACCCGGTGGCATCGGGAAAGCCGACTGGGTCGAACTGGTCGAGGTTGCGGACGACTATCGCGGTTCGTTCAAGCGTGACGATGCGGATCGGGCACAGAAGTTTGCCGATCTTGTGGACCCGGCCATTGCTGCCTTGCAGGACCGGGGTCAGGGTCTGGCCGGGTTCATCGCTGAAACTTTCCCGTCTGTCGGTGGACAGATCATTCCGCCCAAGGGTTACCTGCCTGCGGTTTATGAAAAAATCCGTGCCGCCGGGGGTGTCTGCATTGCAGATGAGGTGCAAACGGGTCTGGGTCGCCTGGGTGAATATTACTTTGGCTTTGAACATCAGGGCGCGCTTCCTGATATCGTGGTGATGGGTAAGCCAATTGGTAACGGGCACCCTCTGGGTGTGCTGGTCACGACGCGGGCGATTGCCGACAGCTTCAATAACGGGATTGAATTCTTCTCGACCTTTGGCGGATCGACGCTGTCTTGCCGGATCGGCAAGGAAGTATTGGATATCGTCGATGACGAGGGCCTGCAGGACAATGCACGTCAGATGGGTGACCGCCTGATGACCGGGCTGCGCCAGATCGAAAGCGACTTTGGTTGTGTTGGCGATGTACGGGGCATGGGGCTGTTTCTGGGTGTTGAGCTGATCAATCCCGACGGAACCGAAGGAACTGAGATTTGCAGCTATGTCAAAAACCGGATGCGCGATCATCGAATTCTGATCGGCAGCGAGGGACCAAGGGACAACATCCTTAAAATCCGCCCACCGCTGACGATTGAGGCCGAGGATGTGGACATGATCCTGTGGGCCCTAAGGGAGGTCCTGTCCGAGGTGGGTGACTTCTCCCCTGCCCCGGTTTGTGATCACGACCGTCACCATGCGAAATGCGGGTGCTGCTGAAGGATAAACCCCGGCGCTTTGCCGGGGTTTGATCGTCCCGCTAGCACAGTCAGTGCAAAACGGCAGGGGGGGTATCGTGGCCTGTCGTCGGAATCGCATTTCCCGTTGCCATACGCCGGAACGTCAGGCCCAGTTCCTCCGCCAGGGATGCCAGAGCAGGCGCAAAATCCGGGCGCACGATCAGTGACGCCATCATCATCGCGTCTTCGCGTGCCCCTTCGGATGCGGCGGCAATCATCTGGGCAAAACAACTCTCATCCGCGCCCAGACATGCACAACCCAGACCGTGCCTGATTAACGGACGTCGACAGTGCGTAGCGCAAAGCGAACACAGACGATCCAGCGTCAGCATGGCGGCACGCCCATAATCTGATCCCAGCGCTATGCGAAAATCGCTCGCGACATCAGCGCGACCCATTTCGCCCTGACTCCACATCCGCAGATACATCACCGCACCCGCTTCGACTGGATCAAGATCCGCCAGACGGCCGACCGCGGCACCGCCGCGCAATGAATGCGCGCTCATTTCGTAAGGATCAGTTTACCTGCACGGGTGATGCGCAGGGTATACAATTGGTCGCCCAACTCGATATGGGCCAGGTGGCCACCCTTGGTCAAATCCTCGGCCTTGTGCGCAGGCAACATCGAGACAGCATAACCTTGGGTTGGGGTCGGGTTCTGTACATTCATCGGGGCATCTCCAGAGCGAGTCGGCATGGTGCCATACCTGTTGCGTTTCGTTTGATCTGGCTGACCCGAGAGGGTTGGCTTTCCGTTTTTGACATTAAATCTGATTGTTTTAGTAAGGTATGTCAAGCGCTGTTTCAAATCAGGTGTCATTGAGCCGATTGCGCCCTTGAAAACGACGGGTTAAGACTTGGGACAAGTATTGAAAGGCAAGCAAAACGTGACCGCAGCAGTTGTTTTTGATCTGGATGGAACGTTGGTCGACAGCGTCGGGGACCTGGCAGCAGCGGCCAATAAAACGCTGAATGGCGTCGGTCACGATCCTATACCCGTTGATGTGATCAGAGGGTTTGTTGGCAATGGCCTTCCCAAACTGGTTGAGCGCCTGATGCGACACTGTGATTTGCCCATGGATCGCCACGCGGAACTCACACAACAGACACTGAAGCATTATAATGCGGCCGTCAGTGCAACGACCGTGCCTTATCCCGGAGTTCCCGAAGCCCTGGAAAAACTGAAACAGATGGGGTGCGTTCTTGGTATCTGCACCAACAAACCCGAAGCACCCGCACGTCACGTGCTGGAGGCGCTCAACCTATCCCGGTTCTTCGACGTTGTTTTCGGCGGTGATACATTGCCAATTCGCAAACCGGATCCGGGCCACCTGCTGGAAAGCTTCAAAGCACTTGGGACCTCGGGCACACGCTTGTATGTCGGCGACAGCGAAGTCGACGCAGAAACAGCTGTAAACGCCAGGATACCGTTTCTGTTGTTCACGGAAGGGTACCGCAAAACCCCGGTGGCCAGTATACCGCACACCGTTGCGTACAGTGCGTCCGAAACACTGCCGACACTCGTAACCAAATTGATCCAAAACTAAGTACGTTCACACGATGTCAGTTATCAAACGAATGGCTTGGGCTTTCGCGAACCCCTAAAAGTTAAGAGGGGCCGGTCGAGGGGGTGTGACCAGCCCCTCATCGGGGAAAGTATATACCGTGTTTGTGTGTGGTAAGTACGGTAAGTCATGTGTACCCCCGATCGGCAGCCAGCGAAATTGGGGGATTCCCGTAGTTCGGCGAAAATAACTGTAAAACTGGAAAAAACAGCAATTCAGGCCACCCAATTTACCTGTGAAAATTTGCCTATAAGATGGCTTGACGGTTCGAACATTCAGTTCGCAAGCTGAATGCGGGTGAAAGGTAACCCTTGGAAAAACAGGCCAGAAATCAGAGAGCGGCGCATCTGCAAGTCCTGCAGGGCATTCTGCCTTTTGACTGTGCGCGCCTTCCGGCGGAAATGCTGGCTGGTCTGAGTTTTGCCTGTCTCGCGATCCCCGAAGTCATGGGTTACACCAAAATCGCCGGCACACCGGTCATGTCCGGGCTGTATACAATCCTGATTCCCATGGCTCTGTTTGCGCTGTTCGGCTCGTCCCGACACCTTGTTGTCGGTGCCGATTCGGCGACAGCAGCCATCACCGCCTCGGGGCTGGCGGGCTTGGCGGTGTCCGGAACCTCCGAGTATCTGGCACTTGCGTCCTTGCTGGCACTTATGGCTGCCATGCTTTTGATAGGTGCGCGTGTCATAGGACTAGGGTTTCTGGCCGATTTCCTGTCCAGAACGGTATTGGTCGGCTTTCTGACCGGCGTAGGCATTCAGGTTGCGACAGGTCAAATCCCCGGATTGTTGGGCATCGAATCCGCTGGGCACGGAACACTTGCGAGATTGAAGGACGTTTATTTCAACATATCCAACATCAACTGGCCAACCGTGATTGTCTCATCAGCCGTGCTGGGCATTGTCCTAGGATGCACAAGACTTTCGCGCAAAATCCCGGGGCCATTGGTTGCCATAGTCGGGGTGGTCCTGTGCAGTTGGGCCTTTTCATTCGGCACTTCCGGAATCTCGGTGTTGGGAGAAGTCGCCGGCGGTTTGCCCTCCTTCTCGATCCCGGACGTGCAGTGGAACTGGACCTTGTTTAAACAACTGCTTCCCACGGCCCTGTCCATCTTCGTTGTCATTCTGGCACAAAGCGCCGCCACATCGCGGGCATACGCCTCCAGATATGATGAGACATTCAACGAAAACACGGACCTGATCGGACTGGGTCTTGCAAATTTTGGGGCTGCATTCACGGGAACATTTGTGGTCAATGGCAGCCCCACAAAGACTGAGATGGTCGCCAGCGCCGGAGGGCGCAGCCAGGTAGCGCAACTGACAACAGTGGTAATAGTCCTGTTGGTTATCCTGTTTATGACCAAGCCTTTAGCCTATCTTCCCACAGCAGCACTGTCGGCCATCGTTTTCCTGATCGGTCTCAAGCTGATCGACCTGCACGGAATGGCAACAATTTACAGGCAGGCCCGGTCCGAGTTCTGGGTTGCCACGGCAACTGCCACCGTGGTCGTTCTGGTTGGGGTCGAGCAAGGCGTCATTTTTGCCATGGTCCTGTCTCTGGTCGACCACACGCGCAGGGGATATCACCCAAAGAATTCGGTAGTATTGCGCACCGAGTCCGGTGGCTGGCGTTCAAAGGGATTGGAAGCGCCAAACCAGTTCGAACCCGGTCTGGTAATCTACCGGTTTTCACACGGTATGTACTACGCGAACATGCAGATTTTCACCGAGGAAGTGACAACAATCGTTCAGAACGCAGACGGCAAACTGACATGGTTCTGCATCGACGCCTCGGCAATTGACGTTGTCGATTTCACAGCCGGGTTCACTTTGTGCAGTATCGCCAATTTCCTGCGATCCAAGAGGATACGGCTGGTTTTCACGCTGGTCGAGCCAGATGTGAAAGCCGAGCTGGATCGCTACGGCATCACAGAACTGATTGGTGAAACTGCGTTTTATGAAAACGGCAAAGCCCTGCTGGATGCCTATCACACGCGCCCAAATCCCATGTGACCGTTAATCACCTGCAGCTTCACGCCCTGGACATCTTCCCGTTCCCCGGATTGAAAGAGTTGGCCGGATCGCGGCATTTGTAATGCGCAGCCAAATCGGGTTTGGCTTTGTACATGTGCCCCACACATTTTTCGGCAGAATTTTCCGCACCGCACTCGTCAAACAGGGCCAGCATTGCCGCCTTCAGCGCGCTCGGTCGCGTGCCCCTATCGGGTAGTCCGGTTTGTTTGTTAGTGCATCGTGGGCCTCTGGTCTATCGGGACGATGCTTTCGGGCGCAGGCGGGCAGGAGCCCAACGCACTGTGCGGCCTGACGGTGTTGTAGTGGAAACGAGATTGCTCGATCAGCGTTTGCGCCTCCTTTAGGCTTTAGAAGATTTCGCCGTTGAGCAGCTCATCCCGGAACCGGGCGTTGAAGCTTTCGCAATGACTGTTCTCCTAGGGTGATCCCGGTTCGATGTAAGCCGTCTTCGCCCCGACAGCTGCAATCCACTCCCGCACCTTCTGGGCGATAAATTCCGGCCCATAACACCTTCGGAATGATGTTAATGCAGAGGCTATGATTTCCTGCGCAGCCCTCAAATAGCGCAGCAGGTGATCATAGCCGGTTCTCAGGTCTCTACAGTGGTTTTGCGACAAACCACACCGAAGAGGAGACCGACTATGACCGACACCATTATTACACAGTCAGAAGCCGTTTTAGTGGCGATTGATATTGCCAAATCCCGCCACGAGGTTCTGCTTCAGATCCCTGGGACGAAGCGCCGACGCCGTTTCACCATTCTGAACCAGCTTGACGACTTCAATCGGTTGATCGCCATACTCACGGATTATGGCTGCCCTGTCCGCGTGGCGTTTGAAGCTACGGGCAATTACCACCGCGCTCTGGCTTATCAGCTTGGCATCGCTGGTTTCGAGGTGAAGCTGGTATCTTCCGTGGCCTTGGCGCGCACCCGCGAGGCCCTGAACAACAGCCGGGACAAGAACGACCCAAAAGACGCGCAGGTCATCCTGCACATGATGCAAATCGGGAATGAGCAATTCTATCACGATCCATTGCTGAGCGGCACAAATGACTTGCAGGAACTATCCAAAACACACGACATCGTCTCTCGTTGTAAAACCGAGTTATGGCACCGGGTGATGACCCATTATCTGCCACTGTATTTTCCTGAAGCAGAGCGCTTCCATCGCAGCTCGCGCAGCGACTGGTTCTTCGCCTTCCTGGAGCGCTATCCGTCACCGCATTTCATCTCTGCCATGGATCAAGATGCGTTCATTGCCGACGCATGGGAGGTTGTCGGCCGCAAAGTCTCAAAAGAACGTTTGCTTGCAGACATTTATCAGACCGCCAAGGCCTCGGTTGGCTTGCCAATCGCATCGGATTCTGACGCGGCCAAGATGTTTCGTTTGGTCTTGGGTGAAGGGCGCAGCCTGATTGCCCAGCGTAATGAGATTGAGGATCGCGCCGTCGAGCTACTCAAGAACAACAGCGACTACAAACTCCTGACTTCGATCCCGGGGATTGGGCCCATCAACGCCCTGACCATTCTGGCAGAGGCTGGCGACCTGCGCCGCTTCCGGCATCACCGGCAGTTTCTCAAATTCTGCGGGATGGACCTCGCGACCATCCAGTCCGGCACCTTCCGGGGCCAGACCAAACTCTCCAAATACGGCAATGCCAGATTGCGCCGCACGCTATGGATGGCTGGTCAGGTAGCTATCATGCAGCCAACCAACAGCTTTCGTGACAAGTTCGAACGTTACATCACGAAGGATCGGCATAACGCCCATCTGCGCCGAAAGGCGTATACCGCAATCGCCGCCAAGATGGCCCGCACAGTTCATGGGATCATCAAAAGCGGAGAACCGTATCGCCCCTTCTTTGAGGGGTGATCGACAGCAGAAGGACCCTTCTCTGACAGGGCCGTAGAGGCAGCTTTCTGACCTCGTAGATAATGTTCAGGCCTTCTGCTCAACGACCCGAAGATCTCGTCTTAAGGACGGTGAGAGCCTCAAAAGCGTACTCTGTGTTTGTTATGGGAGAGACACGTTGTTGACCAAAACGCCGAACTGACACACATTCAACCATGCTGGAACACCCAGCATGACAGTGACCTGATGCCAAATCTGACGATCGTTCCGCATATAGGACGTTGTCGGATCTTATGAATGCCGGCGGGCCGCGGAGGATGAACAGGTCAGTCAATGCATTCAGCACATCTGTTGAGTTGAGCTTACGATCGACGCGGATCATCAGCGCCTCGCTGGTGTATTCGACAATGATGTTCAGCGTCCGATACACGCGCCCGACAGCCAGAACCCATACCACTGGATAGCCAGCCAACAACTCCGAAGGGGTCCAACACAACCAGTTTGCCCGCAAAAAGGTTCGGTTTCCCTTGCGGTTCTTTCGAAAACCCGGCGTCAGATATCTTGACCGGGCGGTTCCAAAAGACCGCCGGGTTCTAACAATGCCCGCTCTGACAGCCATGGGTTAAGTTCTAGCGCCTCGGCAAGGGCAGCGCGCGCGTCGTTAAGGCGCTTCAGACCCAACAATGACAAGGCGCGACCGCTCAGCGCACCTATATGGTTCGGCGACAACTCGATCGTGACATTCAGATCCTGCAAAGCAGCAGCGAAGTCTTGTCTGAGGTAGTTCACAAACGCACGCTGATTGTAGCCTTCGGCGTAGTTCGGGCAGTAATCGACAAGCTGGTCAAGCTCTTCCAACGCGCCCAGTAAATCCCAAGCCTCCCGCCGTGCCATTCCCCGGTCCAGCAAGCCTTGCGCACGCGCATCCGGCGCGTCCGTCCAAAGCTCCCACATCTGGTTGGAAATGGCGCGCGCATCAATTTGCGATTCTGCCTTCTGAACCTGATTGATTAGCGCATCCACACCTTCTGAATGATCCGGAGCATCAGGGCAGGACTGGGCGTGCGCCGCACAAGACAAGGCAACAACAGAAAGAGCAGAGAGGAAAGCGTGTGTCATGTACCAAGGATGGCTCGTAATCCTGATCCGTCAAGCCTGATGCTCGAACCCACCCAAACTGCCAGCTTCCTTAACCGCCTCCATCGCCACAAAGGTCGAGGTGCTGGCGACATGCGGCATGGATGAAATCTTTTCGGCCAGAACACGACGATACTCTGACATCGTGGCTGTGCGGACCTTCAACAAATAGTCGAAATTCGAAGCAATCATATGGGCTTGCTCGACCTCGGCAGTTTTTCGGACAGCCGCATTGAACTCGGCCAGTGCCTTTTCGCGAGTATCGGTCAGGCGCACTTCGACAAAGGCAACGTGGTCCAGCCCCAGTCTGATCGGATCCAGCATCGCCCGGTATCCTTTGATCACCCCGCTTGCTTCAAGCCGTTTCAGGCGCGCCTGTGTCGGTGATTTCGACAGACCAATTTCGCGCGCAAGATCGGCGACCGAAATGCGCCCATCCTCGGCCAGAATTCTCAGAATCGACCGGTCAAACCGGTCCAGGTCAGGAAAGTTCATTTGTGCTGCTCTCTGGCGAAATTTCAGGTGTTCCGCCTTCAATTATCGTAAACTCAGGCGATTGTCCTGAGTTTTCGCAGGTATATTGGCACAAAGACCGGAGGACTCATGTCTCATACCCTGCGTACATTAATCGACACCTCAACCTATGCTGACCAGTCGGCGATCCTTGAAACCCTGATCTCTCAGGCAAGCCTGAGCGCCACAGACCGCAGCGCCATCAGCGCCGCCGCCGCGCAGCTTGTGCGCGACATCCGCTCCAGCACGTCTCCGGGGTTGATGGAGGTGTTTCTTGCCGAATACGGCCTGTCCACCGACGAAGGCGTCGCCCTGATGTGCCTGGCCGAAGCGCTGTTACGCGTGCCGGATGCCGACACGATTGACGCGTTGATTGAAGACAAAATCGCCCCTTCGGACTGGGGCAAGCATCTTGGGCACTCGTCTTCATCCTTGGTTAACGCCTCAACCTGGGCCCTGATGCTGACGGGCAAGGTTCTGGACGAAGGCAAGGCCTCGCCTGTTGGCGCCCTGCGCGGGGCCATCAAGCGATTGGGTGAACCCGTGATCCGTACCGCCGTGTCGCGTGCGATGAAGGAAATGGGGCGGCAATTCGTGTTAGGTGAGTCCATCAACGCCGCGATGGAGCGTGCGCGCGGGATGGAAAACAAGGGATATACCTACTCCTACGACATGCTGGGAGAGGCCGCGCGAACCGAGGCGGACGCCGCACGATATCACCTGTCGTATTCACGCGCCATCTCGGTCATCGCCGAAGCCTGCACCCATGAGGATATCCGCGCCAACCCGGGAATTTCAGTCAAGTTGTCAGCCCTGCATCCCCGTTATGAACTGGCGCAGGAAAAGCGCGTGATGGATGAACTGGTTCCCCGACTGCGGGCGCTGGCCCTTTTGGCCAAGGCCGCTGGTATGGGGCTAAACGTCGACGCCGAAGAGGCGGATCGCCTGTCTTTGTCATTGCAGGTGATTGAAGCGGTGATGTCCGATCCGGCTCTGGCCGGCTGGGATGGGTTCGGCATCGTAGTTCAGGCTTATGGGCCACGCGCGTCGCTGGTTCTGGACACGCTCTATGACATGGCGGAACGCCACGATCGCAAGCTGATGGTCCGTCTGGTCAAAGGCGCCTATTGGGATACCGAGATCAAACGCGCGCAGGTCGAAGGTGTGGACGGCTTTCCCGTCTTCACCCACAAGGCGGTCACCGATGTGTCCTATATCGCCAATGCGCGCAAATTGCTGGGCATGACAGACCGGATCTATCCGCAATTCGCCACCCACAACGCCCATACAGTCAGCGCCATCCTGCACATGGCCGAAGGTCAGCCTTTTGAGTTCCAGCGCCTGCACGGCATGGGCGAGACATTGCATCAGCTTGTGATGAACAGGCAGAAGACCCGCTGCCGCATTTATGCACCGGTTGGCGCGCATCGTGACCTGCTGGCCTACCTTGTGCGGCGTCTGCTGGAAAACGGAGCGAACTCATCCTTCGTCAACCAGATTGTCGACGATAACGTCCCGCCGGAAGTGGTTGCCGCAGATCCGTTTGTTACTGTTCAAACGCCTCCGCCCCCGCTGCCCACTGGCCCCGAACTGTTCCAGCCGGATCGCCCCAATTCCAAGGGCTTCGATCTGCACCACACCCCGACGCTGGACAAGGTTGACGCAGCGCGGGACCAGTTCCGCGCGTATCACTGGTATGCACAACCCTTACTGGCTGACGCTGCCAAACCCCAAGCGGATGAGCAGGTAATCAACCCGGCGAATCCTGCCGACAAGCCCGGCGCGGTGGCTCCGGCGAGTGAAGCAGATGTGGAACTGGCGCTGGCTTCGGCAAAGCCATGGCAGGCCCCGGCAGTCGAACGTGCCCGTATCCTGAACTCTGCCGCCGATCTTTATGAAACGCATTACGGCGAGTTGTTCGCCCTGCTGGCGCGTGAGGCTGGTAAATCGCTGCCCGACGCGGTGGCGGAACTGCGTGAGGCGGTGGATTTCCTACGTTACTACGCCGCCAACATTCCTGATGCCGAGCCCGCTGGCATATTTACCTGCATCAGCCCGTGGAACTTCCCGCTGGCGATTTTTTCCGGGCAGATTTCGGCTGCTTTGGCGACCGGAAATGCCGTCCTGGCTAAGCCTGCACCGCAGACACCCCTGATCGCGCACCGCGCCATTCAATTGCTGCATGAGGCTGGTGTGCCGCGCGACGCGCTGCAATTGCTGCCGGGTGGTCCGGCCGTGGGCGCGGCGCTGACATCGGATGCGCGCGTCTCGGGCGTGGCCTTCACCGGTTCAACGGCAACCGCTCTCAGGATACGGTCGGCAATGGCTGGGTCCATGCGCCCCGGCACCCCGCTGATCGCGGAAACCGGCGGCCTGAACGCCATGATCGTTGACAGCACTGCACTTCCGGAACAGGCCGTGCAATCGATCATTGAAAGTGCCTTTCAATCCGCAGGCCAGCGGTGTTCGGCACTGCGATGCCTGTACCTGCAACAGGATATCGCAGATGACGTGCTGACCATGCTCAAAGGGGCAATGGATGCCCTGCGCATCGGGGACCCCTGGCTGATCTCTACCGATTGCGGCCCGGTGATCGACGCGCAGGCCCGGCAGGTCATCGCCGATCACGTCGCTACGGCACGGGCCGAAGGACGCGTTCTGAAAGAGCTGCCGCTGCCGCCCGAAGGCATCTTTGTTGCCCCAACGTTGATCGAAATCTCGGGCATTGCCGCGCTGAAGCGTGAGATTTTTGGCCCCGTGTTGCACGTGGCAAGATTCAAAGCGCAGGAGATCGACAAGGTCATCGCGGATATCAACGCAACCGGATACGGGCTGACCTTTGGCCTGCAAACCCGGATCGACGACCGGGTGCAGCATGTGACCGAAGCTATCCATGCCGGAAACATCTATGTAAACCGCAATCAGATCGGTGCCATCGTTGGCTCCCAACCTTTTGGCGGTGAAGGGCTGTCAGGCACCGGCCCGAAGGCGGGCGGCCCGAATTATATGGCCCGGTTCTGTGCACCGGATCGGCAAATCACAGATGAGATTTGGGACGACTTAGCAGACTTGCCTGGCCCTCAAGGCCAGCCTGCCCCAATCCAATCCCGTTCTCTGCCCGGCCCAACCGGAGAATCGAACCGGCTGAGCGAATATCCCCGCTCGCCTCTTTTGTGCATGGGGCCGGGGGAAACGGCAGCGCGCGCGCAGGCTGAAGCCGTACAGGCGCTGGGTGGAACGGCCATTCAGACAACCGGAATGCTTGACCTTCACCGGTTGGAGAACCTGACCGGTATCTCGGGTGTCCTTTGGTGGGGCGACGTTGAAACCGCGCAGCAGATCGAACAGCACCTGGCCCGCCGGAACGGTCCCATTGTGCCCCTAATTCCGGGTAGACCCGACCGCGCGCGTGTGCTGGGTGAACGCCATGTGTGTGTCGATACGACCGCAGCCGGCGGAAACGCTGCGTTGTTGGGAGGTGCGGCATAAGCTTGCCTTGACGCTGGGCGCGCAAAAGCCCAGCGTCACCTCATGTTTCCGATACGTGACCATAACCCCTCAGGGCGCACGCCTTATGTTGTCTACGTCTTATTGGCGGCCAACATCCTGATCTTCCTCAGCTATGTGGGGATCATGGATGATGCGCCACTGATAAACCGGTTGTTCTTCGACTATGCCATCATCCCGGCGCGGGTCAGCGACGGGGTTGGCCTGGAAACCCTTGTGACATCCATGTTCCTGCATGGGGGCTGGATGCATCTTGCCGGGAACATGCTGTTCTTATGGATATTCGGCGACAATCTGGAAGACGAAATGGGCCATCTGCCCTTTTTGCTGTTCTATCTGGTCGCAGGTATCGGCGCAGGTCTGATCCATGTGATTACAGGGCCGGACTCTCAGGTGCCTACCGTCGGCGCCTCGGGCGCGATTGCGGGTGTCATGGGTGGATACCTGCTGCTGTTTCCCAAGGCGCGTGTGGATATTCTGCTGATCCTGGTTGTCTATTTCAGGGTCTTTACCATCCCCGCCTTCATCATGCTGGGCTTATGGCTGGCGATTCAGTTCTTTGGCAGCGTCACCAGCAACCCGGACGAAGGCGGTATCGCCTACTGGGCCCATACCGGCGGGTTTGCCGTGGGGTTGATCTTATGCGTACCATTGTGGCTGCGGCGCGGCGGCGTGCAATTCTGGAACCGCACGCACGGGCATCCGCCCCACCCAGAGACAAAGTACAAGCTTTCGCAGTCTCGTATACCGCGCGTTCCGCGTCGATAAAGCTGGGCTAAGGGGCGATCAGCCCCGGATGACTTTGGAGAATTGATCAAAGATCGGTTCATTCGAACAGATCACTTCACCATCTTCCAGCGCGTTGCCTTCAGGGTTCAGGGCCTGCACGAAGCCGCCCGCCTCTTTCACGATGATGATACCGGCGGCGATATCCCAGGCGTTCAGGCGGCGTTCCCAGAAACCTTCGTACCTGCCCGCAGCCACATATGCCATGTCAAGCGCCGCAGCACCCCAACGGCGCACACCGGCGCAGGCGGGCATCAGACGCGCCAGATCCTGCAGGGTTGCAGGCAGGTCAGATCGACCGCCAAAAGGCAGGCCGGTTGCAAAGATCGATTCAATCATGCGGTGACGCCCTGACACACGAATTCGGGTGTCGTTCATCCACGCACCTTCGCCTTTTTCAGCAAAGAACATCTCATCCTTGGCAGCATCATAGATCACGCCGGCAACGATCTTGCCCTTATGTTCCAGTGCAATCGAAATTGCCCAATGGGGCAGGCCATGCAGAAAATTGGTGGTGCCGTCCAGCGGATCTACGATCCAGCGGCGGGTCGGGTCTTCTCCGTCGATGGAACCGCCCTCTTCGGCCAGCCAGCCATAGGTTGGGCGTGCGCCCAGCAATTCGTCCTTCAGGATGGCTTCGGCCGCGATATCGGCCTTGGAGACAAAATCGCCCGCGCCCTTCATCGACACCTGCAGATTCTCGACTTCACGAAAGTCCTTGACCAAAGAACGCCCCGCCTTGCGCGCGGCCTTGATCATGATGTTGAGATTTGCACTGCCAACCATTGTAAAAGGGCTCCTGTCCGGTCAAGCCGCGCGTATACTGCCGCAAGGCTTCCTTGCCAAGAGGAATGATCGCATAACAGACCCGCAGAAAACGCCTCTACCGGGATTGCAGCTTGCGCGCCTCTTCGCGGGCCAGTTTCACCAGTTCCTGAACATAGGGCTTGTCCAGATCTTCTGATCGGACCGCTGCATAAAGGCGACGCGTAATCCCCTCTTTGGTCAGGGGCCGGGTCACATAGTCCGAATTGTATTTGACCTCGCGCACGACCCAATCCGGCAAAACCGAGATGCCCCGGTTTGATGCCACCAGAAGCAGGATGACAGCTGTCAATTCCACCTGCCTGATCGAGGCGGGTTCGACGCGTGCAGGGATCAACAATTGGCTGAACACATCCAGACGTGTGCGTTCCACCGGGTAGGTGATCAGGGTCTGGCCTCGGAAATCCTCAGCCTCGACATAGGCTTTTTCCGCCAGTGGATGGGCTGATGCAGCGACAAAGACGGGGTTGTAGTCAAACAGCTCCACAAACTCGACACCCGGCAGGTCTTCGGGATCGGATGAGACCACCAGATCAACCTCTTCCTTCTGCAAGGCTGGCAGGGCGTCGAAGGCCAGACCGGGTCGGATATCGACATCCACGTCGCCCCAGGATTTCCTGAAGGATTCAAGAACCGGAAACAGCCATTCGAAACACGCGTGGCATTCGATGGCGATATGCATCCGCCCGGTACGCCCGTCCCGCAGCGATGAAAACTCATTCTGTGCCGCCTCGACCTGCGGCAGGATCTGCTCGGCCAACCGCAGCAGACGCAAACCGGCGGCTGACAGCTTCATCGGCTTTGAACGTCGCAGAAACAGCTCGACCCCGGCCTGATCCTCCAACCCTTTGACCTGATGACTCAATGCGGATTGGGTGATGTTCAATTGGTCGGCAGCGCGTGCCAACCCACCACATTCATGGATCGCCTTGATGGTTCGCAGGTGCCGGAATTCAATGTGCATCTCAAGTATCGTTCATGTTGTTGTTGAATAATATGAGTTTGTCTCACAATGCCTGTCATGGCACAAGATAGTCAGTTGATCCAGTGAGGCATCCATGTCCAAACCCGAAATTTCATTCGAGTTCTTTCCGCCCAAAACTCTGGAGGCTTCTTTCCGCCTTTGGGATACGGTCCAGACATTGGCACCGCTGGAGCCTCGTTTTGTTTCCGTCACCTACGGTGCAGGCGGTACGACCCGGGAACTGACGCGCGACGCGGTCGCAACCCTGCATAAATCGTCTGGCCTGAACGTCGCCGCGCATCTGACCTGTGTCGACGCTTCGCGGCAGGAAACGCTGGAAATCGCCGACACATTCGCACGTGCGGGCGTGCAGGACATCGTGGCCCTGCGGGGCGACCCGCCGAAAGGGCACGACCGGTTCGTCCCGCACCCAGAAGGCTTTAACAGTTCGATTGAATTGATTGAGGCGCTGGCTGAAACCGAAATGTTCAGCATCCGTGTCGGGGCCTATCCTGACAAGCACCCTGAAGCTGAGGACATGTCAGCAGACGTGGACTGGCTGAAGGCCAAACTTGACGCGGGCGCTGACGAAGCGCTGACGCAATTCTTTTTCGAGGCCGAAACCTTTTTCCGTTTCCGTGACGCCTGCGCCAAGGCGGGCATCGACAAACCGATCGTTCCGGGCATTCTGCCTATTGAAAACTGGGCAGGCGCGCGCAAGTTCGCCAAAAGCTGCGGCACGCATATTCCCGATTGGGTCGAACAGGCCTTTGAAAAGGCCGTGCGCGACGGGCGTGAGGATCTGCTGGCAACTGCGATCTGCACCGAGTTGTGCTCGGACCTGATCGAAGGTGGCGTGGACAAGCTGCATTTCTATACCCTCAACCGTCCCGAACTGACGCGCGATGTGTGCTTTGCCCTTGGAATTACGCCACAGGTCGATCTTCAAAACGTCGCCTGACATCTGAAAAATCCAATGATTCGCCCGGGTTACGAATTTTCCCGGGCGTTTTCCTTTTCTTATGCGTGACCTGTTTCACAGTTACATCCGCGAATTCACGCCTTTGCGGAACAATGGAATCTTCGCATCGCGATTGTTGTCAGCTTCCCTCTCAATCAACCATGAAATTTGACAAAACCATGCCCTCGGCAACACTAGGGCTGTGTAGTTTTTAATGAGTGTTTTGAGTATGGAACCTGTCGATAAGGTCAGGGCACGCACGGATGCCCTGGCAGATCTGGGCCTGAACCCGTCTGCCAATTCCAGTGAAATACGAGAGGCCTGGCGTCACATCGCCTTTCACACGCATCCTGATCACAAGGAAGGCGACAGTTCCGGGTTTTCGCGCGCCAAGGCAGCCTATGATTTTCTACGCAAAGAAGGGCTGGCGACAAAGGGCGGTGCCGCTGCTGGCCCGCCACAACCACGTCGGGCACGGTTGAAGAAACGTATCATCGAGCTTCCGCAGGAAGATATTGCCGCCTGTGAGGCAATGCTGAATCCGGGGCAAGCGCTGTCGCATATGAACAGTCAGCCTGGTATTCAACCCAAATGCGGCAGCGGTGTTGCTGACCATGTTCCCGACGCGGTCGGATGCTTTGGGCGGCACCTGACTTACTTCGTCACGACACCCGTCAATCAAGGCGCAAATCGTGTGGCTTTGCCAACGACCGTTCTGACCAGTGCGCGGCACACCACAGCGGAAATCCTGAGCTTTCAATCCAGCGATACGGGCGCTGGGGAAGTCGTCATTCCCGATACGATCCGAGAACGCAAATTTCCGGGTGCCAAGAGCGTCAGGATCCGGTTTGACGCCGACCAGACGATACGGGATCAGTTCTGGCTTGCTGGCTGAACGAAAAGGCCCGGCTGGGTAAGCCGGGCTTTGTGCAATTTTGGCCGGGTCAGTTTTTCACCGGACCTTCCGAGGTAAATTTCGGGATCACGCTGGTCGAGGCGTCAGACGGCTCGATACCCGGCCAGTTGCCTTCAGCAAGGTTGATGTTGCCCGGAATGTCTTCTTCGAAGAACCCGACGACCACATCCGTGATGTTGAGATACAGCTTGTCGTCAACGATCCGCCACAAGTTCGGGTTTGCCGGAACCTTGCCGCCGCGCGACACACCATAGGCGCAGTGCCCATCATATTGCGGGGCATAATAGGCCGGGTTTTCCAGAAATTTGTCGCGGTTTTCCTCGGACGAGAATGCCCAGGTTGCACCATTGTACTCGGCAGTGATGCTGGCCTTGCCACGCACGCCTTCGTGCTGCGGCTGTCCTACCGGTACCTGATCCAGGTTGCGATAGGCGACCACATCATACCCCGAGACGGCAAACCCCGTGCCGTCAATATATTGCGGCCCGGCAAATGCCGGAACGGCCAGGGCCAGGGCCGCAGCAAAGGTCAAAGCAAAGCGTTTCATGTAGTTTATCCTTTTCGTACCAGCGGTATCGGTGACGCCGTGATGGCGGGTCTGGCAAAACAATATGCGATTCTCATTCTGTTCGTAGCCCTCCTCGCGCCGCTGTGACCCCTCTCGAGCAAACGTGAGAGTTTGGTCGCGGATTATTACAAATTAAGCCGGAAAAGCTGGGTTGGACTCGGCGGATTGCAACACTACCTGTAAAACTGCACCGAACGCGGCCCGGACAAAGGCATGAAAGGCAAGACATGAGCGACCAATCTTCGTATACCCCTCCAGCAGTCTGGACATGGGACAGTGAATGTGGCGGGCAGTTCGCCAACATTAACCGACCTATTGCCGGCGCAACCCATGACAAGGACTTGCCGGTTGGACGCCACCCTTTGCAGTTGTATTCCCTTGCCACGCCCAACGGTGTCAAAGTCACCGTAATGCTGGAAGAGTTGCTGGCATTGGGTCACGACGGCGCTGAATACAACGCCTGGCTGATCAACATCGGCGAGGGCGACCAGTTCGGTTCAGGGTTTGTCGAGGTCAACCCAAACTCGAAAATCCCCGCCCTTTGGGATCGCTCTGGCGACAAGCCGGTTCGGGTGTTTGAAAGCGCCTCGATCCTGTTTCATCTGGCTGAGAAGTTCGGAGAGTTTCTGCCCGCGTCCGGGCCGGAACGGACCGAAGTCATGAACTGGCTATTCTGGCAAATGGGCAGCGCCCCTTATCTGGGCGGCGGGTTTGGCCATTTCTACGCCTACGCGCCTGAAAAGTGGGAATACCCGATCAACCGCTTCGCGATGGAGGCAAAACGCCAGTTGGACGTTCTGGACAGGGAATTGGCGAACAAGACCTATATCGCGGGCGAGGAATATACGATCGCCGACATGGCGATCTGGCCGTGGTACGGTCAGCTGGTTCTGGGCCGACTTTATAGCGCGGCAGAGTTCCTTGACGCGGAATCCTACAAGAACGTGGTGCGTTGGGCCAAGGCGATTGACGCGCGGCCTGCGGTTCAGCGTGGCCGTATGGTCAACCGCGCCTTTGGCGAGCCGCACACGCAGCTTCACGAGCGCCACGACGCCAGCGATTTCGAAACACGCACGCAAGACAAACTGGAAGCTGCTGCGGAATAGCAGCGTCCCATCCTAGTGCCACGCGGCGCAATATGCGCCGCGTGTTTGCGTTTTGGTCGTTACTTCAGAATTGGTGGTTTCGCGGGATTGCTGCCCGGTACCTCGCGCACCAGATCTGCAACCTGCGGTTCGGGCAGGTCAAAGCGAAGCCCCGTCTTCGCCAGCAGCGCGGCAGCGGCGTCATCTGTGGCAAAGAACCCGACATCCATCGCCCCCGCCTCGATCCCTGAAAACGTCAACGCCTCCGAAGCTGCCTTGGCCAGCGCTGGCTCGGCCCCATCAACCGCTCCGACAAACCCCAGCAAATGACCCTGAGCGCCCGCTTCTGATTTCGTGGCGACCAGATAGGCCGCACTGGCAAGGCCGCCAGCAGATGCCAGCTTTGCATCAAGGGCGGTCAACAGGCTGTCTGGCAAACCGGCGGGCGGCATGAACTCAGCAAGCTTTTCCTCGACCTCTTCCGGGCCATGCAACAACGTTTCGGCCAGCCAGCCCAAGGCCTCGGCAGGCACCAGCATGGATGATGGGGCAGTTTCCAGGTTCAGGCCCAGCCCGATCTCCTGCCCTGCCAGCATCGCCGACAACACACGCCCCGACAGCGCAACATAAGGCACAGGCCTCCCCGCAAACTGCGCCAATCGTTCCTCGCGGTCGAAAGCCAACACAAAGCGCCCGTCGGCCACATCGAACACTTCGGGCGAGATGTTTTCGCCCACCGCTTCTTCGGTCAGCATCAAGAACAGCTCACTATCAGCAAGCCGTTCAAAAAACCGCAGACGGGCAGCATCGTTCTGCGGATCTGCCAGCATCGCGGCATGCGCCGTGTCCAACGCTGTGGTTTCAGTCATTCAGCACCTCTTGGACCCGCGCGCGCAGAACCGGCAGCAGTTCTGCCTCGAACCACGGGTTTTTCTTTACCCATGCCGTATTCCGCCAGGACGGATGAGGCAAGGCAAAGACCCGCGGCGCATGGTCCTGCCAGTTCCGAACGGTGTCCGTCACCGACCCCCGCGCCCCCAGATGATATTTATGCACATGACCACCGACCAACACCGTCAACGGCACCTGCCCCAGTTCCTGCATCACCCTGTCATGCCAAGTTTTACCGCATATCGCGGGCGGAGGAAGGTCAGAACCGCGGGCATCATAGCCGGGGAAACAGAATGCCATGGGCACAATCGACACGAGGTCACGATCATAAAAAACAGGTTCATTGACCCCAAGCCATTGGCGAAGCCTGTCGCCTGACGGGTCTGTAAAGGGCCGCCCTGACTCGTGCACGCGCGCACCCGGGGCCTGCCCCGCGATCAGGATGGGTGTTCCGCGCCGAAACCAGACCACCGGGCGGGGTTCATGAGCAGTTTTGGTTTGCGCAAAGGACGCAGCGCACAGGCGGCACGCGCGGATTTCGCCATCTAGATTTACCATCTGGTTGCGTAACCTCCCAAAGCTGTTTTGCAAAGATCAGGTGTGAAACCACATAATAAAGGTGCGGCAGATTACCAGAAGTGCAGCGGAATTGCCGACAACCGATCAGTTGTTTGCGGGTTTGGCAGCAACGCATTGAACATTTGTTTCATAATTCGACATAATGTAGCCAACATGGATTGGTAAAAACCATCCTTTCTGACCGCCTGAAAGCGCGGCGACACAACGGAAACGAGCAGCAGGCCCCGAATGCTAGAGTTCGACAATGTCAGCAAGTCCTTCTGGACCGGGACGCGCCGCAAGGTGATCCTGGACAGGGTCTCGTTCCGTGTCGAACTGGGTACGTCGCTGGGCGTTCTGGCCCCGAATGGTACTGGCAAAACCACACTGATCAACATGATGGCCGGTCTGGAAAAGCCCGACGAAGGTGTGATCCGCCGCGAATGCCGGGTCTCTTTTCCCATGGGTTTTACCGGGGGTGTAACCGGCAAGTTGTCAGCGCTTGAGAACGCGCGATACATCGCCAAGATTTACGGCATGGACCCGGACTATGTTGAGGCGTATTGCAAATGGCTCTGTGGCTTGGGTGAATATTTCGAACAGCCGTTGTCCACCTATTCTTCGGGGATGCGATCACGATTCACGTTTTCTTTGATGCTGGCGCTGGATTTCGACATGTATCTTGTCGATGAAGGGATGCCAGCATCTACCGATGTTGAATTCAATGAAAAGGCAGGGGCGATCCTGAAGGAAAGGTTGCGCACTACGACTTTGGTGATCGTGTCGCACAGCCCGACTGTATTGGAGAAATTCGCTCAGCAAGCCGCCGTTCTGCTGGACGGGCAATTGTACATGTTTGACTCCTTGGAAGAGGCAAAGCAGCTATATGACTACGAAACCCAAGGTTAGAAAGTACAACTGGCGCAACAATCGTCAGGTGGAAGATTCGGCCGAGGCGCGTGCGGATGCAATCTCTCGCATACGGGGCGCGACGCAAGGCCAGGCACCAGCGGCCGAGGCTCAGCCAGGCACGCAAATTGACGACATCAAGCGCGAAGGCCTGACAGGCCGCCAGTTGCGCATCGCGCGAAAACTGGCGCAGAAACACGGACTGGCAGCAACATCGGACTATGATGCGGTGCGCTTGCTGCGCAAGAAAGGCATTGATCCGTTTCAGCGCACGAACCTTCTTGATCTTGCCGCAGCAAAGCCCTCGGCACAGGGCGACAGTTCGAAGGTCAAAGACAAGATCCGCATTCAGTTGCCGCAATCCATTGGCGCAAGCACACCGAACCTTCCGGGACCCGAGCTCAGCCCGGCTGAGCGGCGCAACCTTGAAATCGGTCAGATTCAGAAGGACATCGCGCGTCGACGCAGGCGTAAGCTGTTTGGCCTTTTCGCACGTTTGGCCGCTTTTGTGTTCCTGCCGACCTTTGTTGTGGGGTTCTATTTCTATCGCATCGCCACCCCGATGTATGCCAGCGATTCCGAGTTTCTGATCCTGCAAGCCGATGGCGGGCCAGGCTCTATCGGCGGGCTGCTTGCCGGGACGCAATTCGCCACCACGCAGGATTCCATCTCGGTTCAGTCTTTCCTGGAGTCGAAAGAGGCTTTGTTGCTGCTGGATCGGGACGCAGGGTTTTCCGATGTCTTCAGGCAGGAAAAGATTGATCCGATTCAAAGGCTGTCGCCCGACGCCACGCTGGAAGACGCATACAAGCTGTTCAAACGCATGATCACCATCGGGTATGACCCAACCGAAGGGGTCATTCGGATGGAGGTTGTAGCACCGGACGCACAGACCTCGACCGAGTTCTCGGAGCGTTTGATCTCTTACGCCGAAGATCGGGTGAATGCCCTGTCCGGCAAGAAGCGCGAAGACCAGATGCGCGATGCATTGGAAAGCTTTGAAGCGGCGCAGGAGGCGCGGCGGCAGGCGCAGGAGGAATTGATCGAGCTTCAGCTTCAAGGGGCGGTGCTGGACCCCGAGAATGTCATTGCCAGCCTGCGCGCCCGCATCAACGAGATTGAGATATTGGTGCAGGACAAAGAGCTTGAACTTGCCGCCCTGCAGGACAACCTGCGACCGAACAAAGCCAAGGTTGACGGTGTCAAGGCTGACATTGCCCGGCTTGAAAAGGTGCTGGAACAACTGAATGCCGAGATGCAAGATGCTTCCGATGGCGAAAACTCGCTGGCGCGGTTGAGCGTGCGCATCCAGATCGCTCAGGCGGATCTGGCGGCGCGGGACATGATGCTGCAAACGGCAATGCAGCAAATGGAATCGACCCGATCCGAAGCCAACCGGCAGGTGCGTTATCTGACCGTCTCGGTGAACCCGATCCCCAGTCAGGAACCCAGCTATCCGCGCAAGTTCGAAAATACGATTTTGGCATTCCTGTTGTTTGCTGGTATCTACCTCATGATCTCGCTTACCGCGTCGGTCCTTCGTGAACAGGTATCCTCATAAGACTCATGAAACATGTAAAAATCTCCGACCTGACAGTCGGCAACGACCTTCCGCTGACCATCATTGCAGGCCCCTGCCAGCTTGAAACGGCAGACCACGCGCAGATGATTGCTGGCAAGATGAAAGAGGCCTGCGACGCAGCCGGTGCGCAATATGTCTTCAAAGCATCTTATGACAAGGCAAACCGGACCTCGCTGTCCGGCAAGCGCGGCATGGGCATTGATGCGGGGTTGCAGGTTCTGGATAGCATCCGCAAATCGATGGGCATTCCGGTCCTGACCGATGTTCATACCGAAGCGCAGTGCGCCATCGCCGCCGAGGCGGTAGACGTCCTGCAAATCCCGGCGTTTTTGTGCCGCCAGACGGATATGCTGCTCGCTGCGGGCAATACCGGCGCAGTGGTCAATGTAAAAAAGGGTCAGTTTCTCGCGCCGTGGGAGATGCCCAATATCGTGTCCAAGATCGAAAGCACGGGGAATCATAATATCTTGCTGACCGAACGTGGCACTTCGTTCGGCTATAACACGCTGGTGGCTGATATGCGGTCCCTGCCGCAAATGGCCCAAACCGGTTATCCGGTGGTGATGGATGCGACCCATTCCGTACAGCAACCGGGTGGAAAAGGTGGCTCCTCGGGCGGGCAACGCGAATTTGCTCCGGTCATGGCGCGCGCCGCCGTGTCGCTGGGTATTGGCGCGGTGTTCATTGAAACACACCAAGATCCGGACAATGCCCCTTCGGATGGGCCCAACATGATTCCGTTGGATCAGATGCCCCAACTCATTGACACTTTGATGCGCTTCGATGCGCTGGCCAAAGCTGATCCTATTCAGATTTAACGATTGAGACTTGTTATGACCAAACCGATTCCCGAGGTAACACCAAACACCTGGAGCTTTCTCCGCGACGCAATGATCAAACCCACCGGGTTTCGCGAATACGACGCCCGATGGAAGTATCCGGAAGAGATTAACCTGCCGGGCATGACGGCGCTTGGCCTAGGGCTTGGCACGCAAATGCGCAGGCGCGGGATCGAGCCCGTGATCGCTGTAGGAAACGATTACCGTGACTATTCACTGGCGATCAAAAACGCCCTGATCCTGGGATTGATACAGGCCGGTATCCGCGTGAAAGACATTGGCCCTGCGCTTAGCCCGATGGCCTATTTCGCACAGTTTCATCTGGATGTACCGGCCGTGGCGATGGTTACGGCGAGCCACAATCCAAACGGCTGGACTGGGGTCAAAATGGGCTTTGATCGCCCTTTGACCCACGGCCCCGACGAGATGTCTGAATTGCGCGACATCGTTCTGAATGGCGAAGGTCAGACGCATGCGGGTGGATCTTGGGAATTCGTCGAGGGCGTGAAAGAAGCGTATATCGACGACCTCGTCGGCGATTTCAAAGTGTCCCGCCCGCTAAAGGTTGTCTGCGCAACCGGAAACGGCACCGCTTCGGCCTTTGCGCCCGAAATCTTCGAACGGATGGGGGTTGAGGTCGTCCCCAGCCATAACCGGCTGGATTACACTTTCCCGAATTACAACCCGAACCCCGAAGCGATGGAAATGCTGCATGACATGGCGGCAACGGTAAAATCCAGCGGTGCCGATCTGGCACTTGGGTTTGACGGTGACGGTGATCGTTGCGGCGTCGTCGATGATGAAGGTGAAGAAATCTTTGCCGACAAGGTGGGCGTGATCATGGCCCGCGATCTGGCCAAGCTGCACCCCGGATCGACCTTTGTCGCAGATGTGAAATCTACCGGCCTGTTTGCCAGCGATCCCGAGCTACAGGCCCTTGGCGTCAAGGTAGATTACTGGAAAACCGGCCACAGCCACATGAAACGGCGCGTCAAGGAAATCGGTGCGCTGGCTGGGTTTGAAAAGTCGGGCCATTACTTTCTGGCCGAGCCGGTCGGGCGCGGTTATGACTGCGGAATGCGCGTCGCGGTCGAGATCTGTAAACTGATGGACCGCAACCCGGATCAAAGCATGTCCGACCTGCGCAAAGCTCTGCCCAAGACTTGGTCGACGCCCACCATGTCACCCTATGCGGCAGATACCGAAAAATACGATATCCTGCAGCGACTGGTCGACAAGCTGGTTGCCAAAAGCGAAGCTAATGAGACATTTGCTGGCCGCGCGATCAAGGAGGTCGTTACGGTGAACGGCGCACGTGTGATTCTGGACAATGGCAGCTGGGGGCTGGTGCGGGCTTCATCCAACACACCCAATCTGGTGGTCGTGTGTGAAAGCAGCGAAAGCGAAGCTGAGATGCGTGCGATCTTTGCCGATATCGATGCGGTGATCCGAACCGAACCCAGTGTTGGCGATTACGACCAGACCATCTGAAGAAAACTGCTTGGGACATATCTGATTGCCCCAAGCGCAACACTTGCTCAGTTGCCGCCAAACAGTTTGAGCAGCCCTTTCTTCGCCTCTTCTTCAAGCTTGTTCTTGAGCGCATCTTCGATCTGATCGCTGTCCGTGATGGTGGTGTCCAGCTCGTTTCCAACCTTCTCGAAAACTTTCTGTTTCGCGTCGTTTTCCAGCTCTTTGACCTTCACATCTGCCGCCGCTTCGATGACCTTGGACAGGTCCGGCTTGATTGACGGGTTGCTCCACGGGCCAACGATGCGCACAGGCACCGAGATGCCCTGCCCCGAATTGGCACGCAAAGCTACAGGCGTGAACAGATAATCGATATTGCGCGCACCCAGCCCCACGACCCCCTGACCATCGGCACGGTAATTCTTGAGCGACATAAGCAGATCGTTATTCGTCAACACACCCTGATCAATGGTAAAGCTGGCCGACAGGCTGTTGAACACCGTTGTTCCGCCCGATCCGGTCCCCTGCCCCATAAGTCGATCCAGATCGAAACCGGATATTACCCCCGTCCCGACATCCAGATTTCCCTTACCGCTGAGAGACCGCATGATCTGATCCTCAGACTGACCGACACCCAGAAACTCAATGGTTCCTGCCGCGCTTCCCGACAGGCGTTCGACACCGGCCAACGTTGACAATGCCTGTTTCAGATCAATCTCACTTGCCGTCACCTTGCCGCCCACGGACAGGCCATTGCGATTATTGGCAACCACCTGCCCGTTCAACTGACCCGAAAACAACGTCGCCGGATGCATCGCAAGAACCGCCCGCGCGTGATCCAGTGTCAGCGTCAGGTCACTTTTCCCAAACGTCATGCCGGGAACTGCAATTGAGTTGGCCGTCAGGCGAATATTGCCATTCGCCAAAGCCAACGCGGATGCGTCGATTGGGTCTTTTGACCAGCCCTCCTGAACTGGTGAGGCAGATTGAGACGCGCCACCTAGCCCAGCGCCGGTTTCAGATATCTTCGACAGGTCCAGATCGCCCGCATCCAGGCGTGCGACGATCTGAGGGGGATCGGAAATGGTGATATCCGCCTCTCCGACAAACCGGTTGCCATCCAACTGCGCTGTCATATTTCGCAGGGAAATCCGACCGTCCCGCGTATAGGTCATTTGCGCAGAGATATCGGCAACGTTACCCAATCCAGACGGCACAGTCACCCCCGCCTGACCGAAGGCCGCCAGCATCTTTTCTGTATCTTGGGTGATGATCTTTGTGGTTCCGTCCATCTCTCCGGCCAGATTGACGTGGCCGTCAAAGCCGATCTTGCCGCCCGGTGCAGTCAGGGCCAATTCAAGCGCGGTTACGGACCCTGCGGCAAAGGCTGGCAAGTCCGGAATCTTCAGATCGACCTGAACAGCACCTCCGGGTACAGGCATTGATGCCTCCATTACCATCGGTGCAGTGACCTGAGGCCAACTGGCCGACAAGGTTACATCAGGAAAGTCCATCTGCGTGGCACCGTCTTCCACATAGATCAGTCGCGCATTATTAAGCTGCAACTCTTCCAAAGTTACGGCCGACGATGCGCTGGCCGGAACCGTCCCTGCAGACGGTGTGGCCGTCGCGGTGGTCACAGGCGCGCTCAGCTCCCAGTTTCCGCGCCCTTGCGAACGCTCCAGCCGCAGCACCGGGTTTTCCGCGAAAACGCGTTTGATCCGCAGATCCCCATTCAAAAGCGCAGCAGCATCCACGCCCACGGCAAGGCTATCAGCGCTCAGCATCGGCTCTGGCCCGGCCCAGCTGGCGTTCCCAAAACGCACGGGCCCGGTTTCCATCCCCAGCACCGGCCAGAACGACAGGCGCACGTCGCCGCTCAATCTCAGTTCGCGCCCGGTCTGGGCTTTGACCTGCTCAGCCAGAATCGCGCCAAGCTTGTCTCCGGGCATCAGCAAAAGCGCGCCAATTACCAGCGCAATCACCGCCACAACAATAAACAGGATGCGTATCAGCCATTTCATGATCTGCTCTCCGCCTTTTGGCTTGTCTTTGCCGCGATCATTCAAATCGCACGTCACATTTGCAAGAGGAAGCTTTCCCCACTATATGCCGCGCCATGACGACGAACCCGCCAAACCTCCGCCCCGACCTGGCTCCGGCCGCCCGGATCACCGAGACACCCCGTTCAAACCAGCCGACGATCGGCATGGTGTCGCTGGGCTGTCCAAAAGCTTTGGTCGACAGCGAACGCATTCTGACCCGGCTTCGTGCTGAAGGATACGGCATTTCGCCCGATTATGCCGGGGCCGATGCCGTCATTGTGAACACTTGCGGGTTCCTCGACAGCGCCAAGGCAGAATCGCTGGATGCGATCGGAGAGGCGCTGGTTGAAAACGGCAAGGTCATCGTCACCGGCTGTCTGGGCGCCGAACCGGATTACATCCGCGAACACCACCCCCGCATCATGGCGGTCACCGGTCCGCATCAGTACGAGCAGGTTATGGATGCGGTTCACGCCGCCGTTCCCCCTGACCCTGACCCGTTCGTTGATCTGCTGCCCGCCAGCAGCGTTCGATTGACCCCCCGCCACTACAGTTATCTGAAAATCTCAGAGGGCTGTAACCACAAATGCAAGTTCTGCATCATCCCTGATATGCGGGGAAAACTGGCCAGCCGTCCGGCCCATGCGGTTCTACGCGAGGCGGAAAAGCTGGTCGAAAACGGCGTGCGCGAACTGTTGGTGATCTCGCAGGATACTTCGGCCTATGGGCTGGACCGGAAATACGATGTGAACCCGTGGAAAGACCGCGAGGTCCGCAGCCACATCACCGATCTGGCCCGTGAACTGGGTCAGATGGATGCCTGGGTGCGGCTGCACTATGTCTATCCCTATCCACATGTGCGCGAGTTGATCCCCCTGATGGCGGATGCCGGGTCCAACATATTGCCGTATCTGGATATCCCGTTCCAGCACGCCCACCCGGATGTTCTGAAACGGATGGCCCGCCCCGCCGCAGCGGCCAAAACTCTGGACGAAATCCAAGCCTGGCGCGCAATCTGCCCCGATATCACCCTGCGTTCGACCTTTATCGTTGGCTATCCGGGTGAGTCCGAGGCCGAATTCCAAGCCCTGCTGGACTGGATGGACGAGGCGCAACTGGATCGTGTCGGCTGTTTTCAATACGAAAACGTGGACGGTGCGCGCTCAAACGACCTGCCCGATCACGTCCCGGCCGAAGTCAAGCAAGAGCGGTGGGATCGCTTCATGGAAAAGGCTCAGGCCATTTCAGAAGCCAAGTTGCAGGCTAAAGTCGGACAAACGCTTCAAGTAATCGTCGACGACGTGGATGACGAAGCCGCCACCTGCCGCACCAAATCGGACGCTCCCGAGATCGACGGCAACCTGTTCATTGACGAGGGCTTCGAAGGCTTCAAACCCGGCGATATCGTCACCGTCGAAGTGGACGAGGCGGGGGAATACGATCTGTGGGGGAAACCCGTTTAACGCCAGTAGCCTGCCCCATAGTGTTTTCGGGTCAATAGTTACGAAGTACAGCTCAGGTAGAAAAAACCGCCATGAATGGCGGTGAAAATTCCTGAAAATGGTGCAGGCGGTCCGTAGTCAAACCGCCTGCGAAAAGCTTACTGAGAAACCGGGTTGCAGACGGTTTGACCTGCTTCGGTTGTTGCCAGTTCATAGCCTGCCGAGCAGCTGGCCGAGCCATACTTGTCATAGTCGGGTTGTACGTAAACAGGGGTCGGTTCTTCCTGCTGCGCACAAGCGGTCAGGACCAGGGCAAATGCGCCAACGGCTGCAAGTTTCAGTTTCATGTCCGTCAATCCTCTATTACTTTTCTGATATTGCCCAGCTTTTCGGGCCGCTTCCAGAGTACGGGCTGAACGGCAATCTGGCAACTAAAACGGTCACTTCCTTGTGAGGAAGAGCGATTCCATGCCAGTTCGAAGCCCAAACGATGATCCTTGCGGCATTACAGCTACCTTTTTGTCTGCATCGTCCTAAACTGTGTGACGTTTCAGCCAAATACGGAGAAGCCACATGTCAGACACACCCGTTATTGCCCAGAAAACCCCTTTTCCAGTCGAAGTTGCCGAAGGAAAAACCTATTTCTGGTGCGCGTGTGGAAAGTCGAACCGGCAACCCTTTTGCGATGGCTCACATAAAGACAGCGGGTTCGAACCGGTGAAATATACGGCCGAGGCCAGCAAAAAGGTCTTTTTTTGCGGGTGCAAACACAGTGCAAACGCGCCGTTGTGCGATGGAACGCATAAAGACCTTTGATCAGCCCTTCAATCTGTTCAGCGTCTCTGAATTTGCACAGAAATCCGGGGCCGTTTCCGCTGGATTCTGCCGCTGAGCCAGCCAGTTGGCGCATTGCGCATCACAGCCCGAGGCGCGACAGCGCGTGACCAGCTCAGCGTATCCTTCGGGCGACAACCGCCCTTCGGCCATGGCTTCGCTCAGTGAAATTCCCATGCTGCGGGAAACAGAGCGCGTCAACCAAAAGTGCTTTTCGACCTCACCCAGAATATCCCGAGGCATCACGCGTCCTCCGCTTGCAAAGCTTTGATGGCCTTGAATCGACCGCGGTTCGGGCATGTGCACGGGGCATGATCAATCTGTTCGCGCCGTTCCAGCCACTCCGGACAGGTTCTGGCCCAGGTACAGCCACGACACTGTTGCACGATCTCGGCCCAATCCTCATGTTTCAGGTGACCATCCCGATAGGCTGCGGCCAAGTCGGTTCCTGTGACCTGACCCATCCGCAGTACCAGACGAAGATGGGCCATGATTTCACCGAGTCGTGGCATGGCGAACCTGACAGTTAAGGCATCAATTTGTGCAGTAACTCCTGGTTACGGCAGTATTCCGGTGTCCGCCCAGCGCTCGCCATTTTGTTGAGCAGATCCTGACAATGATCCGGGTTTGGACAATCGGTACATCGCAGAACTGCCTCGGAAATCTGGTCGAAAGACACCTTGCCACCAATGGCTGCTTCCTCAAGATCGATGTCCAGCATTCTGGCCATGTCGTCCACCAATCCGGCATGAAGCCTCAAGGACTCTCGGGTGGGCATGCTGTATCCTTTCCCTTTCGCGCTTTACGAAATCGTAGCGCATCCGGGGCGTCATACTTTGACACAGGTCAAAATTGGGCGCCGATGTGATCCAGATAGGCCCGGGTTGCATCCTGAACGCGGCGAAAGCGGTCCCCGCCCAGCTTTTTGCCTCCGTACCAGCGGGTGACGATGATCACGTGATTGTCCAGCCCTGCACGCTCGATCATCCGCAGGATTACCATACCGGCCCCGCTTTCCCCATCATCGGCCTTCAGTGCACCGGTCGGCAAAGAGGCGGCCCAGGTGTTATGTGTGGCCTTGGCATAGGATTTATCGGACTTCAGTTGATCCAGAACCGCGTCAACTTCCGCGCGCGACGCCACAGGCGCGCCAGATACCGCATATTTCGACCCGCGATCCGTCAAAATTACGCCAAGGCGCACAAGATCGGTCATTGCGTCAGCCCCAGTTGCGTGGCGGTTTCAAGCACGATGTGCACGCGCTGCGCGTTTGGTGGGTGGGTGCCCAGAAACCTGTCGCCAGGATCCGGAATCCGGTCAAAGAACTTCGCCCCAACCAGCGGGTTGTAGCCCGCATTATGTGTAATGATCGTTCCCATCTGGTCAGCTTCAAGTTCAAAAGCCTTCACATAAGCCTGAACACCAACCTGCGCGCCCACTTTCTGAGCCTCTTCTATGTCGGCGGCGTCACCCCCGCGCAGCTTTTCCGCCTTTCCAAACTCAGTGGCGCTTGCGCTGGCATTTTCGCTTTGCCGTGCGATGTGCCCCAGAACGTGATGGGCCGCCTCATGTCCCATGACAAAAGCCAGTTCGTCTGCGTTTTGCGTAGAACGGATCATCGCAACGGTAAAAATGATGGTAGGTTGCCGCTGGTCGTCCAATGTCTGAAAGGCATTGGCGGATGCGCGCGGATTCAGGTCAACGAGAATCTGGAAATCGCATTTCTGAGGCCTTGGTTGCTTCAAACACTGGCTGCGGGCCTCAGCCACGATGTTCTGGCTGACTTCGCGAAAGGTCTGGGCAACATCCTCAGAACCCGGCCCTTCACCCAGCCAGTCCGCGGCAGGCTGCAAGCGCAATGCACCTTCCGCACAGGCCGCAAGCAGCAGGGGAAACACCAAAACAAAGCGTCTGCGCATGTTACATCCTTCGGCTCGGTCTGACTGCGATTTCAACATAGTACCTGCCGCTCAGAGTGACTACACAATGCTTTGAAACGAACGTCTTGCATTGCGCGTCGACGGCTTGCACTCTGTCCTTATGTTTTCGATTGAGCATGAATTCGACTCGACGGTCATAACGCTTGTGGACGAAGGTGAAAAACCCTTGCAGGAAGATGTTGTGATCAACAATTTCGCCGAATGCGTCACGCTGGAACAGTTTGATCCGCGAACCGACCAGGTGCAAAAGATCACCTTGTCGCCCGAACAGGTCCGCGATCTGGCCGCAGCGCTGGACCTGCCCGAGGGTGTTTACCAGATCCGTGAAACGGAACCTTAGGGCACATAGACAAACACCTTGTTGCGCGCGGTTTGCCCCTGCTTGAGTGTCAGTGTCGAATGGGCAACGCCAAGACATTTCGCAAGGATCGCCTGAACTGCATGATTGGCTTTGCCACTGTCAGGCGGAGCCGTGACAAATACCCTGATCTGCCCGCCTTCCACGATCACCCGGTCGCGCGCGGCCTTAGGTGTTACTTTCAAGTGAAACACTGCCCCAGCGTGCGCCTGCGCGCTGAGATCCGGCAGATCTCGTAGTTTCGATTTCGCCATTGTCGCCCCTTCCCTCAATAGTCTTGCATGATGGGCGGTGGGATGAAATTGATCCACGCGATCCGTCGCCGCGCCCTTGAAACCCTCGGCATGCCGACCAAGATACAGAGACGTGATGTAAAGGAAGTTAACATATGTCCATGAAAAACCCCGCTGCTCTGGAGTTTTTGCAGTCGCGCCGGTCCCGACCCGCCAAGACACTGGTGGCCCCGGCCCCGACACGGGACGAGTTGCGCCCCTTGCTGATCGCAGCTGCACGCAGCCCCGATCACGGAAAACTGGAACCCTGGCGATTTATCGTTCTGGAACAGGGGGCCATGGCAAGACTGGCAACCCTGACCGAGACCTGCGGGCAAAGGCTGAAGAAAAGCCCGGAAGATATTGCAAAAGCGCGCAGCCAATTCGACATGGGGCATCTGGCCGTAGCCGTAATCGAAGTACAAAAACCGTCTGAGAAAATACCCGCAATCGAACAAACCTATTCTGCGGGCGCGGTCTGTCTGGCCCTGCTGAATGCCGCGCTGGCCGCGGGCTGGGGTGCAAACTGGCTGACAGGTTGGCAAACCCACGACCACGACTTCTGTGTCGACGCCTTTGGCCTTGCCAAGAACGAGCGTGTCGCCGGGCTGATACATATCGCCACCGAAGGAACAGCCCCACCCGAACGCCCGCGGCCCGATGTGGCAGCCATAACGGAATGGATCACAGAATGATCATCCTGAACGCCTTTTTCAGCGCACTAAGCCAGATCGGAGATCCCAAGTTCCGTGCCGTTCTGCTGCGCGGTGTAGGTTTGACCATCCTGTTGCTGGGTCTTGCATGTGCCGGTGCGATCAAGTTGATCAACTGGTTGTCGGGCAGTGAAATCTCGCTGCCATTTGTCGGAGCTGTCCCGTGGCTGAACGACGTTCTGAACTATTCAGGTATCGTTCTCGTCCTGGTCCTGCCTGTTTTCCTGATGGTACCGGTGGCGTCAGCCATCACATCGATCTTTCTGGACGAAGTGGCGCAGGCGGTCGAGGACAAGCATTTTCCAGCCTTGCCACCTGCACGACGCATCCCGGTGTCGGAGGCCCTGATGGACGGCCTCAGCTTTCTTGGCGTGCTGATTGTAGCAAACCTGCTGGCGCTGATCCTCTATGCGTTCTTCACCCCGTTTGCGCCCTTCATATTCTGGGCCATGAACGGGTTCCTGTTGGGGCGGGAATACTTCACGCTGGCCGCCATACGCCGGATCGGGCGGGATGGCGCGCGCCAATTGCGGGCCCGACATTCGACCACGATCTGGGTCGCCGGAACCCTGATGGCCATTCCGCTGTCTATACCGCTGTTGAATCTGGTGATCCCGATCCTTGGCGCGGCAACATTCACCCATATTTATCATGCTGTGTCAGGCCAAAAGGTCTGACACAGATTACCGCGGCTCCAGTTGGTTCAACCAGTCGAGGTCCCGCACTGAAATCACACCGGAAATGATGATCCCGGCAATGATAGCCCACAAAACCACAGCAATGGCGGTGGTGATCCACATCTTGGCTTTCAGGTGATGGACTTCCGGCGCACCCGCATGTGTGCCCGGAACGATATCGTTCAGGTCACCCTGAGTTTTGATGCGAATGGGCAGCACCACAAGCAACGTCATGAACCAGATGACGGCGAACAGCACCAATGCAGCAGTAATGGTCACTTCAGGCCCCCCGGGTTTTGCGGATCATACCTGTTCCAGCTCGACAAGGCAGCCGTTGAAGTCCTTGGGATGCAGGAACAACACTGGTTTGCCATGTGCGCCGATCTTGGGCTCACCCGACCCCAAAACACGGGCGCCGGTCGCTTTTAGATGATCACGAGCGGCGATGATGTCTTCGACCTCATAGCATATGTGGTGAATGCCGCCGGCCGGATTCTTTTCCAGAAACCCGTTGATCGGGCTGTCGTCGCCCAGCGGGTACAAAAGTTCGATCTTGGTGTTGGGCAGTTCGATGAACACAACCGTGACGCCATGATCCGGCTCGTCCTGCGGCGCGCCGACCTTGGCGCCCAGCGCATTGCGGTACTGCTCGGATGCCGCCTCAAGGTCGGGTACGGCGATGGCAACGTGGTTCAGACGTCCAATCATGTCACACTCCTGATGTCCTGCTTTGCGTGGGTTATGGGGGTTGCTCTGCAAAAGGACAAGTGCGCCAAATCGCGCGTTAACGTCGTGTTAGCCACAAGTTCCTAGCGTGAAGCATCTGCTGGATAGGAGAGCTGCCATAGACGATTCGGGCCTCATTGCCACCACCGCCGCCACGCCCACCGCAACGCGGCCCTTGCTGGGACAGACAATTCTGGTTGTTGAAGACAGCCGATATGCCTGCGACGCGATCCGCCTGATGTGCCTGCACAGCGGCGCACGCATCCGACGCGCTGACTGCCTGAAATCGGCACGGCGACACCTGCAGATCTATCGCCCGTCGGTCATTCTGGTCGATATGGGCCTGCCTGACGGATCCGGAGCTGACCTGATCGCCGAACTGGCCGACGCTTCACCACGGATCAGCGTGATCATGGGCCTGTCGGGCGACGACGCCACCGAAGGTCTGGCGCACGCAGCCGGGGCGGACGGATTTCTTTCCAAGCCAATAAAATCATTGTCTTATTTTCAGAAGTCCATTCTGGAGCGCCTGCCCGAGGATCGACAACCAAGCGGGCTCCACTCGGTTCGAGATGAAGTCATCCGCCCCGACCCGATGGCCTATCAGGACGATATGGCGCATATCGCCGATGTCCTTACCGGGCCCAACGATCATCGCACGTGGGATTACGCTGCCCAGTTCCTGCAAGGGGTCGCACGGGAAGCCGATGACAGGCCCTTGGCAGAAGCCGCCCGAAAGCTGGCGCTGTCACGGGCGAACGGCGCACCGATCACGGCGCAGGCAGCGCAGGTCGCCGGCATGGTGCAGAACCGCCTGGAACAAAGAAAGGCGATTTGACGTGATTGCAGCCTACTTCATCACTGCAACGCTTCTGTGCATCTGGGCCTATCGCCAAACACGGCATGCTGCACGTTCAATTCGTGTCAACCGAGGTGATTTAAACAACCCGTTGGACTGACCCGCAAATACTCGCTGGCATCAAAATGAATCCGCCCGCTAAATGCGGGCGGCTGTTGTTCAGTCTTGCGGAATGAGGCGCAAACCCAGTTCCATCAGTTGATCTGACGTCGGGTCCGACGGCGCATGCATCATCAGGTCTTCGGCCCGCTGGTTCATCGGGAACATCATGACCTCGCGGATATTGGCCTCATCCGCCAACAGCATCACGATCCGGTCGATCCCTGCAGCGCAGCCACCGTGCGGCGGCGCACCGTAGTGGAAGGCGTTGAACAGGGCACCAAATCGGGATTTCACTTCATCCTCGCCATAGCCCGCCAGTTCAAAAGCTTTCAGCATGATTTCCGGCTTGTGGTTCCGGATCGCACCCGACACCAGTTCGTATCCGTTGCACGCCAGATCGTATTGATAGCCACGCACATCCAGCGGATTGCCCTGCAGCGCTTCCATGCCGCCTTGCGGCATCGAGAATGGGTTGTGCTCAAAGTCAATCGCGCCAGTTTCTTCGTCTTGTTCGTAGATCGGGAAATCAACGATCCAGGCAAAGGCAAAGCGGTCTTTCTCGGTCAGGCCAAGCTCGTCGCCGATCACGTCGCGCGCCTTGCCTGCAACCTTTTCAAAGGCTTTCGGCTTACCACCCAGGAAAAATGCAGCATCGCCGACCCCCAGACCCAATTGCTGGCGGATCGCCTCGGTTCGTTCGGGGCCGATGTTCTTGGCCAGCGGACCTGCGGCCTCCATCCCTTCGCCCTGATCACGCCAGAAGATGTAGCCCATTCCCGGCAGACCCTCTTTCTGGGCAAAGGCATTCATACGGTCACAGAACTTGCGGCTGCCACCGGTTGGCGCGGGGATAGCGCGAATTTCGGTACCTTCCTGTTCGAGCAGTTTTGCGAAAATCGCAAAACCAGACCCACGGAAGTGGTCAGAGACCACCTGCATTTTGATGGGATTCCGCAGGTCGGGCTTGTCCGTGCCGTACCACAGCGCCGAATCCTTGTAGGAAATTTGCGGCCAGTCCTGATCAACCTTGCGGCCACCGCCGAACTCTTCGAAGACGCCGGCCAGAACGGGCTGGATCGTGTCGAACACATCCTGCTGCTCGACAAAGGACATCTCGAGGTCGAGCTGGTAGAAATCGGTGGGCGAGCGGTCGGCGCGCGGGTCTTCGTCGCGGAAGCAAGGCGCAATCTGGAAATATTTGTCGAAACCCGACACCATGATCAGCTGCTTGAACTGCTGCGGGGCCTGCGGCAGGGCGTAGAACTTGCCCGGATGCAGGCGCGACGGCACCAGAAAGTCACGCGCGCCTTCGGGCGAGGATGCGGTGATGATCGGCGTCTGATACTCGCGGAACCCCTGATCCCACATACGCTTGCGCATGGAGGCCACAACGTCCGAGCGCAGGGTCATATTCTGCTGCATCGCCTCGCGCCGCAGGTCGAGGTAACGATAACGCAGGCGCGTTTCCTCGGGGTATTCCTGATCGCCGAACACCATCAGCGGCAGTTCCTCGGCAGCCCCCAGAACTTCCAGCTCGCGCACGTAAACCTCGATCTCGCCGGTGGGCAGTTTCGGGTTCACCAGTTCGGCGGCACGCGCCTTGACGGTTCCGTCGATGCGGATGCACCATTCGGAACGCACCTTTTCCAGCGCAGCAAAAGCGGCGCTGTCGCCATCGCACAAAACCTGTGTCACACCAAAATGATCGCGCAGGTCGATGAACAGGACGCCCCCGTGATCTCGGACCCGATGCACCCAACCGGACAGGCGAACGGTTTCACCGACATTGGCGGCGGTCAGTGCGGCGCAGGTGTGGCTGCGATAGGCGTGCATGGATCATATCCCTTCGGGCGCAGAATTCGTCGCGCCGATACACCCTGTCAGGCCCGGAAAGTCAAGGCGGGTCGCCCTGTCAAAACGGCCTTTGCACGTTGCCTGAGTAGAAATAGACACCCAGCCCGACCGCAAAGATGATATTACCCACAATCACGTGCAACAGCACCGCATAGAAGAACGAGCCGCGCTGCCTGTAGGCCCATGTAAACAGCAGCCCGCCCGCAAATGTCATGAGGGCGACAATCCAGCTCCAATACATCAGATGCGCGAACGAGAAGATGGCAGCATTTAGCACATAAGCCGCGCGCCCCTCTGGCAAGATCGCGTGATAACGATGGAAGAACAGTGGGCGGAACAGCACAACTTCGCGAAGCGACCAGTTGGCCCAATCATAGCGCAGCTCGGCCCATTGAAAGCCTGGTGTCCAATGCAGCAGCAATATCCCCATCCCGGTCAGGGCAAACAGTGCCGGAAACATCCTGTTCATAGGAAACAAAACCGCGATGACCAGCGGCGGGACAATATTAAACAGGCCGAACTCAACCCTTAACCGCGGCAATGCAACCGGAGACCCGACCATCGCGCCGTCTTTGATCACGTGTCTGTCAGCTCCACCCGGATCAGCCCGCGCAGTGAATTGCCCATGTAGACAGTTTGCGCATTTTTCAGGTCGCTTAGGGTCAGCACGGCCTCGGACACTGTTTCTTTATCCAGCAACTCTTCGCGCAATATGCCAGGCAACAGACCGCTGGACAGCGCAGGCGTCAGAATACGGCCATCCCGCTTTTCGACGAAAAGGTTGCTGATGGTGCCCTCACACAGTTCATCAAGCTCATTCAGGAATAACACTTCGTCTATGCCATCCGTCAGCGCGGCGCGGGCATCGTCATATAGGGCGCGGCGGCTTGTCTTGTGACGCAGCCAAAGATCATTGGAAGCCAGCCGCTGATCAGACAGGGCTATGCGCCAGACCGGAGGGTTGCTGGCCAGAACCCCGGTCGTCAATTCGAATGCACCCGATGCATCCAACGTCAAACGACACCGCAAGGGGGTGTCGCCCAACGCGCCATCCAGCGCGGCGGTCGCTGCATCCGGGTTGAAGGGAAGGCCAAAGGCCGTAGCGGTTCGGGCCATGCGCGCAAGGTGACGGTCTTTTCGGACAAAGCCCTGATCTGGCCGAAACGCCAGCGTTTCGATCAGGCGGAAATCAGGCTCAGCTGGCGGGCGAAGCGGGCTTTCCATAGCGCCTCCTCATATTCTGCCGGGGCGGTGCTGTCCCAGACAAGGCCCCCGCCCACGTTCAGGGTGGCCTGATCGCCTTCCAGCATCAGCGTACGAATGGCCACGTTGAACTCGGACCGGCCATCAGGCGCGGCCCAGCCGATGGTGCCACAATAGATGTCGCGCGGCCAGGGTTCCAGCCCGGCCAGAATTTCCATGGCGCGAATTTTGGGGGCGCCCGTGATCGAGCCGCAGGGAAACAACGCCATCAATATATCGCTGAGCCCTGCGCATTTGAGCAACTGGGCACGGACAAGTGAAACCATCTGATGCACGGTCGCATAGGTTTCGACCTTAAACAGTTCAGGTACATGAACGGAACCGGGCAGCGCGACACGGCTGATATCGTTGCGCAGCAGATCGACGATCATCAGGTTTTCCGCCCGGTTCTTTTCGTCCGTGGTCAGAAACGACCGGCGCCGCATATCCTCATCCGGGTCTTCGCTGCGCGGCTGGGTACCCTTCATCGGTCGTGTTTCGATCTTTCCATCCGTGTCCGTGCGGAAGAACAACTCCGGCGAGCGGCTGAGCAAATCGGGCAACCCGACCTGCTGCACCAGCGCGCCATGCCCAACGGGCTGCCCCGCTGCCAGTGCCGCATAAAGGGCTTCACTGCTGCCCGAGACGGTCAGATCAATCGGAAAGGTCAGGTTCGCCTGATAGATATCACCAGCACCGATGGCATCATGCACCACTTGAAAGGCTTCGCCATAACGCGCCTCATCCCAGCGCGGCTGAAACACGCGCACCTCGCCCGCAGGCGTCGGTAAAGCAACCCGATCCGGTGCGCCGTAAACCCCAAAGCACAGCAGGGGCAACCGACGCGCATCCGGCAAAAGATCGATCAGCCGGGGTTCAAGCACATATCCCAGTTCATAACTGGCATAGCCAGCCAGCCAGGCCCCGTCCGCGCGCGCCTCATCCAGCGCCGCCAGAGCCTGGGGCACGTCCTCCGCAGTATCTGCGCGGATAATCCGAGACGGGCGCTGAAACCGGGCTCCGCGACCGGCTGGTCCCTGATCAAAACGAATACGCAATTGCATCCTCTTTTGCCGTGAAGGGCGATATAGAGAATACTCTGGCAGGGGAAAGGGGGGAAAGCGGCAATTTCGCTTCTGTTTCCGATACCCCTTGAACCTTTCTGCGTGGTCCCTATAACCCACGACAATTTGGGCGCTTGGGCGGTGCCCGCGACTCGTGCAAAATCGAAGGGGCCAGGCCATGCCGAAGAGAACCGACATCAAGTCGATCATGATCATCGGGGCGGGTCCCATTGTTATCGGTCAGGCTTGCGAGTTCGACTATTCTGGAGCGCAGGCCTGCAAAGCCCTGCGCGAAGAAGGTTACCGGGTTATTCTGGTCAACTCGAACCCGGCGACAATCATGACTGACCCCGGACTTGCCGATGCCACCTATATCGAGCCGATCACGCCCGAGGTCGTCGCCAAGATCATCGAAAAGGAACGCCCTGATGCCCTGCTGCCCACAATGGGCGGGCAAACCGGTCTGAACACCTCGCTCGCGCTGGAAGAGATGGGGGTGTTGGACAAGTTCGGTGTCGAGATGATCGGTGCCAAACGCGACGCCATTGAGATGGCCGAGGACCGCAAATTGTTCCGCGAGGCGATGGATCGGCTGGGGCTGGAAAACCCTAAAGCCACCATCGTGACCGCCCCCAAGAAGGCCGACGGCTCTGCCGATCTGGACGCAGGTGTCCAGATCGCTCTGGACGAGCTGGAGGAAATTGGCCTGCCTGCCATCATCCGCCCGGCCTTTACCTTGGGCGGCACAGGCGGCGGCGTGGCCTATAACCGCGAGGATTATATCCATTTCTGCCGCTCGGGCATGGATGCCTCGCCTGTCAACCAGATCCTCGTCGATGAAAGCCTGCTGGGCTGGAAAGAATACGAGATGGAAGTGGTGCGCGACACCGCCGACAACGCCATTATCGTCTGCTCCATCGAAAACGTCGACCCGATGGGCGTGCACACGGGTGACTCGATTACCGTGGCCCCTGCCCTGACGCTGACCGACAAGGAATACCAGATCATGCGCAACGGCTCGATCGCCGTGCTGCGCGAGATCGGAGTGGAAACCGGTGGCTCGAACGTGCAATGGGCGATCAACCCCGATGATGGCCGCATGGTTGTGATCGAAATGAACCCGCGCGTGTCGCGCTCTTCGGCGCTGGCCTCCAAGGCGACGGGTTTCCCGATTGCCAAGATCGCTGCGAAACTGGCCGTGGGTTACACGCTGGACGAGCTGGACAATGACATCACCAAGGTCACGCCTGCGTCGTTCGAACCTACCATCGACTATGTCGTCACCAAGATCCCGAAATTCGCGTTTGAGAAATTCCCCGGCTCTGAGCCTTATCTGACCACTGCAATGAAGTCGGTGGGTGAGGCGATGTCCATCGGCCGCACCATTCACGAGTCCATGCAAAAGGCGCTGGCCTCGATGGAGTCCGGCCTGACCGGGTTTGATGAGATCGAAATTCCGGGGCTGAGCATCGGCCTGTGGGATGAGGTCGAAAGCAGCGACGACAAGGCACATGTCATCAAAGCGATCAGCAAGCAGACCCCCGACCGCCTGCGCACTATCGCACAAGCCATGCGTCATGGCCTGACCGACGACGAAATCTTCGGCGTTACCAAGTTTGACCCCTGGTTCCTGGCCCGCATCCGCGAGATCACCGAGGCAGAGCGCACTGTGCGCAAGGACGGTTTGCCAGTGACCGAAGAAGGCATACGAAAGCTCAAGATGCTGGGCTTTACCGATGCGCGTCTGGGCAATCTGTCTGGCCGCAGCGAAGATAACGTACGCCGCGCCCGCCACAATTTGGGCGTTACCGCGGTTTTCAAACGCATCGATACCTGCGCCGCCGAGTTCGAAGCGCAGACACCCTATATGTACTCGACTTACGAAGCGCCGATGATGGGCGATGTCGAATGCGAGGCACGCCCAAGCGACCGCAAGAAGGTCGTTATTCTTGGTGGTGGTCCGAACCGGATCGGTCAGGGGATCGAGTTCGATTATTGCTGCTGCCACGCCTGCTATGCGCTGACCGAGGCCGGGTACGAGACCATCATGGTCAACTGCAACCCCGAGACGGTTTCGACCGACTATGACACATCGGACCGTCTGTATTTCGAACCGCTGACCTTTGAACACGTCATGGAAATCCTGACGAAGGAACAGGAAAACGGCACGCTGCACGGCGTGATCGTTCAGTTCGGTGGTCAAACACCGTTGAAGCTGGCCAACGCGCTTGAGGCAGAGGGTATTCCGATTCTGGGTACCACACCGGACGCAATTGACCTGGCCGAAGACCGTGAACGGTTCCAGGCGCTGGTCAATGAACTGGGCCTGAAACAGCCCAGAAACGGCATTGCCTCGACCGACGAAAAGGCGCTGGAGATTGCGGAAGAGATCGGTTTCCCGCTGGTCATCCGCCCCTCTTACGTTCTGGGCGGCCGTGCGATGGAAATCGTGCGCGACATGGATCAGCTGCGACGCTATATCAACGAGGCCGTTGTGGTCTCGGGCGACAGCCCCGTACTGCTGGACAGCTATCTGGCGGGCGCGGTCGAACTGGACGTAGACGCCCTGTGTGACGGCACCGATGTCCACGTCGCGGGCATCATGCAGCATATCGAAGAGGCGGGCGTCCACTCGGGCGATTCCGCCTGTTCGCTGCCGCCCTATTCACTGTCGAAAGAGATCATCGGGCAGATCAAGGATCAGGCGTTCAAGCTGGCCAAGGCTCTGAATGTTGTTGGCCTGATGAATGTGCAATTCGCGATCAAGGATGATGAGATCTATCTGATCGAAGTGAACCCGCGCGCGTCGCGCACCGTACCGTTTGTTGCCAAGGCCACCGACAGTGCGATTGCATCGATTGCTGCACGCATCATGGCGGGCGAGAAGCTGGCCAACTTCCCGATGCGCCCTCCCTATCAGGAAGGCAAGGACACCAAGATCGCGGACCAGATGACGCTGGCCGATCCGGACATGCCGTGGTTCTCGGTAAAAGAAGCTGTCATGCCCTTCGCCCGTTTCCCCGGCGTTGACACCATCCTTGGCCCGGAAATGCGCTCGACCGGCGAGGTGATGGGCTGGGACCGTGACTTCCCACGTGCGTTCCTCAAGGCGCAGATGGGCGCGGGCATGGTGTTGCCGTCCTCTGGCCGTGCGTTCATTTCGATCAAGGATGCCGACAAGGGCAAAGCCATGCTGGAAGCGGCACAGGTTCTGGTTGACCAGGGCTTTACGCTTGTGGCCACGCGCGGCACCCAAAGCTGGCTGGACGAACAGGGTGTTGCCTGTGACGTTGTGAACAAGGTGTACGAAGGCCGCCCGGATGTTGTGGACATGCTGAAAGACGGTCAGGTGCAGCTGGTGATGAACACCACCGAAGGCGCGCAGGCGGTTGAGGACAGCAAGGCCATCCGCTCGATCGCGCTGTATGACAAGATCCCATATTTCACCACCGCAGCAGGTGCCAACGCCGCTGCACTGGCGATCAAGGCGCAGGCTGAAGGCGACGTCGAGGTGAAATCGCTACAGGGGTAAAGACCCCTGACCCAAACGAAAAAGCCCCAGAGGAAACTCTGGGGCTTTTCTTTATTTCCAATGCCTTACGCAAGCGATTCCGTCGTTTTCTTTCGTTCGTCACGGGCGAAAAACAACAGGTAAAACACCGGTGCCGCAACCATTGTCAGAACGGTGGCAAATGCCAGACCGCCCATGATCGTCACTGCCATCGAGACGAAGAACGCATCCGTCAGCAGCGGCGCCATGCCCAGAATGGTCGTGACAGCCGCCAGCATGACGGGCCGCAAACGCGACACGGATGCTTCGATGATTGCATCGCGCAGGGGCTTGCCGGTGGCGCGGACCAGATCGATTTCCTCAACCAGAACAATGCCGTTCTTGATCAGCATACCCGACAGGCTGAGCAGGCCCAGAAGTGCCGTAAAGGTGAAGGGCAGCCCTGTTCCCAGCAGGCCGATCACCACGCCGTTCACGGACATCGGCACCAGCAACCAGATGATGATCGGCTGGCGGATCGCGTTGAACAACAGGACCGAGATTAACACCATGATCAGCAGGCTCAGCGGCAATTGTCTGCCCAGGCTTGCCTGTGCTTTGCGCGAGTTTTCGAACTCTCCACCCCATTCCATCTTGTAGCCGGGTGGCAGATCGATGGCCTCGATGGCGTCGCGCACTTCGGCGTGGACCTGTGCCGCTGTCAGGTCGGGCGGGATGTCGGCGCCGACGGTGATGGTCAGAACCCGATCACGACGGTGAACCAACGTATTGAGCGATTTGTACTCGAATCCATCCACCATTTGTTCAATTGGTACAAACTTTTCCGACTGGTCCGAGTACACGACCTGATCGACAATCGAGTAATCTCCGTCCGCGGGTCGGCGCAGGATAATCGGGATCAGGCGGTCGCGCTCACGGAACACACCACCCGTGATGCCGTCGGTCGAGAATTGCAGAGTGGCGGCGATATTTTCGCGCGTGACACCTGCTGTCTGCGCCCGTTCTGTTGCATAGATCGGTTGCAGCGCCAGTTCCTGTTCGCGCCAGTCGTGATGAACCAGCAGCGCGTTCGGCGATGCGGCTGCCATGCGCTGCACCGCCTCATCGGCAAGCTGGCGCAGCACGACCGGGTCGCTGCCCGAGAAGCGGGCCTGAATCGGATCACCACCGCCGGGGCCAAAGACCAGACGCTTGGTACCGAACTCACCTTCGGGGAATTGGACAGACCCAAACGCTTCAAGATCTGCTTGCAGCGCCGGGATGTCGTCCAGGCTTGCTGTGCGGATGACCATGTGCCCATAGCTGGGGTTCGGCTTTTCGGCTGAATATGTCAGCATGAAACGGGTAGCCCCCTGGCCGACAAAGGTCGTGACCGAGACGACGTCGTCGCGTGCTGCCAGCCACTCTTCGAACACCGCCATGTCTTCGGCTGTTCGTGCAATCGGTGTGCCCTGCGGCAGTTTGTAGTGCACGAAGAATAAAGGCGTGTTGGAGTTGGGGAAGAACTGCTGCTTCATCAGCCCAAACCCGGCATAACACACCACGGTTACGCCGACGAGACCAGCAACAACCAGCCAGCGGAAGCGCAGCGCAAAGCGCAGAATCGCACCATAGATGCGGAACAGGAGGCCGCCATAAGCGTCGATCTCGCCTGCTTTGCCCTGTTTGAAGAAGTAATGCCCCAATAGCGGCGTGACGGTGATCGCTAAAACCCAGCTGAGCAACAGTGAAATGCCGATCACGGCGAACAGAGAGAACAGGAATTCTCCGGTTGCGTCAGGGCTGAGTCCAATGCCCGCAAAGGCCATGATGCCAATCACGGTCGCACCCAGCAACGGGATCTGGGTTTTTGACGCCACATCGTCGGCCGCATCGCGCGAGGACTGGCCGCGCAACATGGATATTTGCATCCCTTCAGCCACCACGATGGCGTTGTCCACCAGCATCCCCATGGCGATGATCAGGGCACCCAGTGAGATTCGCTCCATCTCGATCGAGAAGAGCGACATGAACAGAAGCGTGCCGACCACGGTCAGCAGCAAGGTCGAGCCGACAACAATGGCCGCGCGCCAGCCCATGAAGATGCCCAGCACGGCGACCACGATGGCCACCGACATGGCAAGGTTCACGAGAAAGTCGTTCGAGGCCTGCTCGACCACCACATGTTGCTGATAGATCGGCAGGATTTCGACACCGAAGGGAATGCTTGTATTCAACTCCGCGAATTTGGCGTCAGCGCGTTTGCCAACCTCGACAATGTTTTCAGTGGCCAGACCCGCGATGCCCAAGGTGAAAGCCTCGGTCCCGTTGTAGCGGATGATAATGTCGGGGTCGTTCTGACGGGCGCGATAGACATCGGACATGTCAAAGAGGTTGATCACCTGCCCTTGCGAACCGACAGACAGGCCCGCAATGGCCGACACGCTGTCCGACCCTTCGGCCGTCAGGATGGTGGTCCGGTCGTTGTCAGAGCGCAAGGACCCTGAGGAATTGACCGAATCCGCATTGGCGATGGCCTGGTTGATTGCTTGCAGCGGGACATTCTGGTTCACCGAAATCGCCAGATCGGGTTCGACAAAGATCGCCTCGTCCGGCAGGCCCTGAACCTCGACATCCGCAACGCCGTCAACGGTCAGCAGTTCACGCCGCAGGAAGGTTGCCAGTTCGTGCTTTTCAGCGTCCGAGAACCCTTGGGCGGTCACCGCATAGAACAGGCCGAACACGTCGCCGAACCCGTCATTCACAAACGGTTGGCCGACGCCCGATGGCAGGCCGCGCGCGGCGTCGCGCACCTTGGCCCTGAGCCGGGTCCAGATGGCGGGCAGTTCGGTGCCGTCGTATGTCGACTTGATCTCAACCTCGATCAGGGACCGTCCGGGTTGATTGACCGAGGTGATGACGTCCACCTCGCCCATCTGCTGTATGGCGGATTCCAGCGGTTCCGATACTTCCAGCGCCACCTGTTCGGCGGTGGCGCCGGGGTATTGCGTGATGACAACCGCGTTCTTGATTGTAAAGGCCGGGTCTTCCAGACGGCCAAGCGATGTGAACCCCCAGATGCCTCCAATGAGGGCAATGAGAATGACCAGCCATGTGTAAAGCGGCCGGTCGATTGAGGCGCGGGTGATGTTCATCTGTCAGCCCCTCAGTTCGCGAAACCGGCGAACCGGCGCACCGTCTGACCATCCGTCAGCACAGCGCCCCCGGCCACAACGAACTCATCCCCATCTGACAGGCCCGTCAGCACCCGGACTTCGCCGGTTTGCGTGGGCTCGATGGTCACCGGGACGCGGCGCACGGTGCCCTCATCCGCCCCGACCGGGGAAAACACCATGACGTTCAGCGCGCCGTTTGCGTCAGCGACTACGGCGGTCGCCGGGACGACGATGCCTGTGCGGTTGTCCTGCACCTGAACGTTGACGGTAACGGAAGAACCGGGAAAGATTTGCAGCCCCTTTGGCGGGGTCAGGCCAAACTGGATGCGGAAAGTTTGACCGACGCTGGAGGTTTCCGCGTCGAATTCACGGATTTCCAGCGGGAAGACTTCGTCACTGACCGGGAATTTCGCGGTGATGAAGAAGTCGTCATTCTGGCCAGAGCGTTGAAACAGGATCTCGGGCACATCGACCACGATGCGAAGTTCCGACATGTCGTGAATGCGGACGATGGGGGTGCCCGCCGAGACGGTCGTAAACGCCTCGACCGAGCGGCTGGAGACCAGCGCGTCAAACGGCGCGGTCAACGTGGCGTGTTCCAGTTCATATTCCGCGTCGCGCAGGGCGATTGCGGCCAGCTGCGCCTCGGTCTCGGCGTCGTCCACGGCCACCTGGCTGGCGGTTGTACCGCGCAGGCGCGACAGGCGGGCGACGGTGCGGTCGGCCTGTTCCTTTTGCAGCCGCGCCCGATCAAGGCGCAGCTCGAACGGTTCCTGATCCAGGCGGGCAATCAGACCATCCTTGGGAATCATGAAGCCTTCGTTGATGGGCATCTCGACAATCTGGCCGGCAACCTGAAAGGCAAGATCAACGGTCTGGCGCGCGGCGACGCGGCCAAAGAACTGCCGCGTGAAACCCGGCGCGGTTTCGCGCACCTGCATGAGTTTCACCGGTTTCGGGGTATCTTGAGCGGCAATCGGGGTTGCCAGAATGGCCAGTGCAAGGCCCAGAGAGGTCAGGAGTTTCATTTCTTCAATCCCTCGGGAATTCCCGTTTTCAATACGTTGTCGCGGATTTTGCGCGCCAGTCGCGCGAATTCGGCAGTTTCTTGTTCGTTTAGGCCCGAGGCCCTGTGAAACAGGTCCCCGGCGGCGGCGACCAGCATGTTGCGGGCCTCTTCGCCCTGCTCTGTCAGCACCAGCAACCAGGCCCGGCGGTCTTCGGGGTCACGCCGCCGCGTCAGGTAGCCCGTTTTTTCAAGGGCATCGGCTGTGGCGGTGATCGTTGACGGGACGCTTAACATATCAGCGGCCAGAACGCCCATGCGCTTGGGCTGATCCAGTTTGATCAGCATGTGGCATTCCGGGTGGTTCAGGTCTGTTTCGATACAGTCGAAGGTCTCTTCCAGTTTCCAGTAAAGGGCATAGACGCCCATGATCGCCTGAATCTCGGGGCTGAGGCGGCCCAGTCTGGCGCTGATATCGTCTGGCATTGGGGGGTCTCCGCGCGGGTTACGGGGCGATATACTTCAATTTCTGAACTATTCAAGATATGAAACTGCGCCCCGGAACGAATTCCCTTAGGTCAACATATCTTGATCAAATCACGCCATGACTGCATTTTGGGCGAATCCGAAACATTCAGGACCCGCCATGTATACCCCCGCCATCACCGGTACCGGTGTCTTCACCCCGGAAAACGTCATCACCAACGCGGAGCTTGTTGAAGCGTTCAACGCCTATGCCGACAAGCAGAACGCGAAGAATGCCGAGGCCATCGCAGCCGGGCAGATGGAGGCGATGCAGCATTCCTCGGAAGAGTTCATCGTCAAGGCGTCGGGCATTCAGAACCGCTACGTGATGGACAAGTCCGGGGTGCTGAACCCGGACGTGATGCACCCGACGCTGCGCCAGCGCAGCGATGACGAGCCCGGGATCATGACCGAGATGGCAGTGGATGCCTGCAGAAAGGCGCTGGCGCAGGCGGGGCGCACGGCGGCGGATGTCGATCTGGTGATCTGCGCGGCCTCGAACCACGAGCGCGCCTATCCGGCGATTGCAATCGAGATTCAGCAGGAACTGGGCATCGACGGGTTTGGCTTTGACATGAATGTCGCCTGTTCTTCGGCCACGTTCGGCATTCAGGCGGCGGCGGATATGGTGCGGTCCGGGTCGGTGCGCGCGGCGTTGGTGGTGAACCCTGAAATCTGCTCGGGCCATCTGGAATGGCGCGACCGGGATTGTCACTTTATCTTTGGCGATGTGGCAACGGCAACGCTGATCGAGCGGATCGAAGACGCCAAAGGCCCGCATTTCGAAATCCTGTCGACCCGCTGTGCCACCGCCTTTTCAAACAATATCCGCAACAACAACGGGTTCCTGCGCCGGTCGCGCCCCGATGGCGTGATTGACCGCCGCGACATGCAGTTCATGCAGAACGGCCGGAAGGTGTTCAAGGAAGTGTTGCCGATGGTCAGCAAGCATATCAGCGACCATATGGAAGCCGAAGGGGTCAGCAATACCGACCTCAAACGCCTGTGGCTGCATCAGGCCAACAAGACGATGAACGACTTCATCGGCAAGAAGGTTCTGGGCCGCGAACCCGAGGCGGGCGAGCAACCCAATATCCTTCAGGATTATGCGAACACCTCATCCGCAGGGTCGATCATTGCGTTTTCGAAATACTCTGACGATCTGCAAGAGGGCGATCTGGGGCTGATCTGTTCTTTTGGAGCCGGGTATTCGGTTGGTTCGGTGATCGTCAAGCGTCACGCCTGATCGGCATTCCGCAGAGCGCTGACGGCCTAGAGATCGGCCGCCAGCTGAAAAACCTGGAACGCGGCCCCTTCCCCACGATCAATCCGGCTGAGATAGGCGGGGGTTTCACCTTTTGCCAGTTGGGATTGCAGCCCGCGCCCCTGAGACGCCCAGTCCCAGAATTCGGCACGGGGCGCGGCGGTGCAGAGCAGCACATAGCTTACACCCAGCGCGGCAAGACGCGGACCGGCCTGGGACGCATCCATACGCAAAACCGCGATCTGCGCCTGAATTCCGGCCCGGTTGCGGTGATAATTCCCCGCCAGAACCGAATGATCGGTATAGCGCAGCACTTCTGCCGCATAATCAAAATCGACCAGAACCATTCCGGCTGGCAGGTCTTGCAGGGCCGCGTAGGCCTCGGGCGCTTTGCAGGGGGCGCCGATGTTTTGCGAATCCTGCGCGGCCTCGGCGACGGGTGCCGCAAGGGAGGGGCGCGCAAACCGTTCCAGCTGTTTTTCCACGCTGCTACCGATCTTTGGCGAGACGCAGACGATAAAGCCTATCATAGCCAAGCCGGAGAGCGTGCGGCCATGGCTTCTGTAACTGACGTAAAAGGCCCGCAGCATCTGAGCCTGAACAGCCACAAGAGACACGCCCAGAAACGTCATCATCCGGGACTGGTACAGAAACATGGAAAACCCGGTCACAATCAGCGCCAGAAACAGGAAGTAATCCATTTTGTCTTGCGACTGGCGGGCAAAGAACAAGGCTGCCACCGCCGTGATGACGGACATGGCGATCAGGGCCGCAGCCTCGCCCCGATGTCGTTCCAGCACGACGGTGATATTCTGTGCTTCGGCAACCTGGCTGAGCCAGAAGTCGCGCATGTCCTGAGGCAGGTCCGCAATCGGGTTTTCAAGGCAGTAGGGCGCAAATGCGTAAGCGCAGCCAAGTGTTACAGCGCCTGTCGCAAGACACGCGCCGATGCGCCCCCAATAGGACCAGCCCAACCCGACCCAGGCTGATGTACACAGGCACAGGGCCGCGATCCCGGCCGGCAGGGCCACACTGATCGTCAGGGCATCGCAGCTTGGGAACAGAAAGCCCTGACGCCCCGTTGTTGCAACGCTGGCCAACAACAGGGTCAGCGCCAGCCCGGCTCCAAACACCATGGTGTTGCGGCGGGCGGCTGTGCCGGTCACGATCCAGTCAATCGTGAAGAACACCGCGATAATCGCGACCTGCACGATCGATTCGGTTCCGATGGACACCGAAAGGGCCAGACAGACACCCAGCCATCCCGCAGCAGAGGGTTTGGCCTTGCGCAGGACAAAGAACATGAGGGCCGCTGCAAACAGCAGAATCTGAACATTGTGGTGGTCAAACGAGAAATAGTCGAACTTCCGATAATGTTCGAGCGTCAGCACGCCGACCACCAGTGCCGAAACCGCGCCATTGCGCCCGCCCAAAGCTCCACCGGTGACAGCAAAGGCCCACAGGGTCAGCCCCGCCAGCAGCACCGGCCAGACAAACGCAGTCACTTGCAAAGCGCTGTCGGGTGGCACGACCATCGCGGACAGTGTGTAGAGCCCGGCAATCGGCGCATCGACAAGCCGGGACCAGTGCATCAGCGTGCCGTCACCCGGCCCCAGCCGATGCTGATAGGCGTCAAACCAGCCCTGCCCCGCCAGCAGGTCCTGCACCATGACCCAGCGCATCGCGTCATCGGGGCCTTCCTGATAAGCACCAAACAGCACCGTGGCCAGAAAAAGCGTATAGACAAACAGGAACGACCGCCAAACCATATGGTCTGCGAGAACGCTGTAATTTCCCTGCATTTTCTGCATGGTTTACTGCCCTTGACGATCTTGCCTGCGCCGCAGCTTATCGGAAAGACGTGACTGAATTGAGGCACAGGGTCCGGTTGGTGATCATTCCACAAAGCGCACGACATCTGCTGCAATCCGGGCAGGCGGAATTTGGCCGGTTACGGACCGCGGTCAAGCCTAGCTGACGCTTTCTTCTTCCAGGTGCAGTTTCATTTCAATCAGGACCTGCTGAAGCAAACTGGTTTCTTTCAGCAGCCTTTTTGCTTCGTTCACCGTGATGATGCCATCTTCGATTGCGGACTGATATTCAGTCATCAGCATTGCAAACCGCTGGCTGAGCGCGATGACATCCGAATTCACCCCGCCTGTGCGAGGATCCTCGGTGTTGCGTTCGCTGTAGGACAAGGTGATGTTTTTCAGATCCGCCAGCGCGGATGTCACATGCGGATAAGTTGCTGCGTTTTCAAGCCGAGCCACTGCATCCACGGGCATGAACCTGTCCGCGTGTTCGGCATTGTCCGAATAATACCGGCCCAGGGTCGCCTTGGATTTTCCGGTGATTTCACAAGCAGCTTCTATTCCGACATCTTTGACCAGCGCTTCTGTGTGTTTCTTCAGATAGGCCCCGATATCTGCCATTGATTTACCTTTATTACCTGCAAACGCCCGCCCGGTGTCCAAACCGGGGAAAGCGTCGGGAAATTTCCCATACCTGAGTCATAATTGAAATGTCATACATTGACTATCCCTCAGATAAGCGGGGGATTTTGTGAGTGAGTGGCGGCAGTTCAAGCCGGTAAAGAGTGATTGCAGGGCGGTATTGTTGGGCCTTGCTTTGTTTTGGCCACATGTTGGCCGACGGCGTCGCTGTTGCAGACGCGGGGGTTCCATCCCCTACGAGCCCAGCTCGGCCTCTGCACACGCAACGGCGACGTCGCTTCTTACGACCGATTGCTCTCTTGTTCCTTTTCGTCGGGCGTTTTAGACCCACGCCATGGCAAAGCTGTATTTCAACTATTCCACCATGAACGCGGGCAAGTCGACCGTGTTGCTACAGGCGTCGCACAACTATCGCGAGCGCGGGATGCAGACCTATCTGATGACCGCCGCCCTTGACCGGCGGGCGGGTGCGGGGCGGATTGCATCGCGCATCGGCATATCGGAGCAGGCTGACACGTTCACACCCGAAGATGATGTCTTCGCCATGATCCGGACCCGGCTGGACAAGGGTTTAGTGGCCTGCGTTTTCATCGACGAGGCGCAGTTCCTGTCCGAGGCACAGGTCTGGCAACTGGCCCGTGCAGTGGACGATCTGGATGTGCCGGTGCTGGCTTATGGGCTGCGGGTGGATTTTCAGGGCAAACTGTTCCCCGGTTCCGCCGCCCTGCTGGCCCTTGCCGACGAAATGCGCGAGGTGCGCACGATCTGTGAATGCGGTCGCAAGGCCACGATGGTGATTCGGCGGGATGAAACCGGCAAGGCCATCACCGAAGGGGCGCAGGTGCAGATTGGCGGGAACGAGACCTATGTCTCGCTCTGCCGTAAACACTGGCGTGAGGCGGTGGGCGACTAGACCGGGTTGGGCAGCGCCCTGCCCGCGACAAAGGCCGCCACGTTATCCAGCGCCATGTGACCCATGCTGCTGCGCACCTCTTCGGTGGCTGTACCCAGATGGGGCAGCAGGGTGACGTTTTCCATATCGCACAGGGATTGCGGCACTTTGGGTTCGAATTCGTAGACGTCCAGCCCCGCCCCCGCGATCTGACCGGTTTGCAGCGCCGTAATCAGCGCGGCCTCGTCCACCACCTCGCCACGGGCGATGTTGACCAGAATAGCCGAGGGGTTCATCGCCTCAAGAACCTGCGCATTGATCAGGTGGCGGGTTTCCGCACCGCCAGGAACAGCAAGCACAAGGAAATCGACCGAGGCGGCGAGTGTTTCAAAGTCAGGTTTGAATTCCGCCGGGAAATCCAGATCTTTTGCATTGCGGGACTGATAGGCCACCTGCATTGCAAACCCGAAATGACAGCGGCGCGCGATGGCCTGCCCAATGCGGCCCATGCCGACGATGCCCACGCGCTTGCCGGTCACATGATGGCCCAGCATCTGCGTCGGGTGCCAGCCCTGCCACTGACCCGACCGCACCAGCCTCTCACCCTCACCGGCGCGCCGGGCTGTGGTCAGCAGCAGGGTCATGGCGATATCAGCCGTGGCGTCGGTGACTGCGCCGGGGGTGTTGGTTACGTCAATTCCGGCCGCGCGTGCCGCATCCACGTCGATATGGTTGAAGCCAACACCGAAATTGGCCAGCAGCTTGCAGCGCGGCTGACCTGCATCCGCAAAGACCTGAGCCGAGAACTGATCGCCCAGTGTCGGCACGACCACGTCATAGTCGGCCAGAGCGGCCAGCATCTCCTGCCGTGACATGGGCAGGGTGTTTTCCCGGATGGTCACATCGAAATCGGCGCGGGCGCGCGATTCGACTGCCGGAGTCATCGGGCGCGTGATCAGCAGTTTCATCAGTGCATCCGCCCGCCGGTTGGAACCTTGCCGTCGGGGCCGATCAAAACGATCTCGCCGCTGTCATCGGGCAGACCCAGCACCAGAACCTCGGACATGAACTTGCCGATCTGGCGCGGAGGGAAGTTGACGACAGCCATGACCTGTTTGCCGACCAGAGTGGCCGGATCGTAATGCGCGGTGATCTGGGCCGAAGTCTTGCGCTCGCCAATCTCGTCGCCAAAGTCGATCCACATCTTGATCGCGGGTTTGCGGGCCTCGGGATAGGGTTCGGCGCGGATCACCTCGCCCACGCGAATATCGACCTTGAGGAAGTCATCAAACGAAATTTCACTCACGCGAGAGCTCCTTGGACCGGTCGGTTGCGGCCTTGACGGCACGATGCAGCAGGTCGGGAAAGCCGGTTTCCTGATGCATCAGCACCTCAAGCGCGGCTTGTGTGGTGCCGTTCGGAGAAGTCACGTTGATGCGCAGCTGTGCCGGGTCTTCGTCGGACGCCATGGCCAGCGCCCCGGCACCGGCCACTGTGGACTTGGCCAGTTTCATCGCAAGCTCGGCAGGCAGGCCGTGCGCCTCGCCCGCAGCGGCCAGAGTTTCGATCAGATGGAACACATAGGCCGGGCCGGACCCGCTGAGCCCGGTGACGGCGTCCATCTGTGCCTCATCCTCAAGGCGTACGGTCTGACCCACTGCTGCCAACAGGTTTTCGGCCTGTTCCATATCGGCCTCGGAGGCGTGTGCGTTGCCGATCAGTGCCGTGATGCCCTGACGGATGGCGGCGGGCGTGTTGGGCATGGCGCGAATGATCGGGGTGTCACCGCCCAGAACAGATTCGAAGGTGGCAATCGAGGTGCCAGCCGCAACCGAAATGAACAGGCTGGACCCACCGCCCAGTGCCTGAAGGGCAGGCAGGGCTTCGCCCATCATCTGCGGTTTGACCGCAACCAGCACCACGGCGGGGGATTCGGGCAACGGTGCGTTGATATTGACGCCCTGCGCCTTCAGCCAATCTGACGGGTAGGGATCGATGACCCAAACGGAAGCTGGCGGAAGGCCGTGTTCCAGCCATCCCGCCAGCATTGCGGACCCCATCTTTCCGCACCCCAGAAGCACAAGCCCCTGTTCGGCCACTCGCGTCATGTCCATTTGCCCCTCCCGCATTACATATCGGTTCGGAGCAAAGGTTTACGCGCGGCCGTAGGCCTCTGCAATGGCCACTTGCATGGCTTCTTCTGGCCCTCTGTTGCCCCAGGTCACCAATTGGATCGCGGGGTAGTACCGCTCGGCGCTCATGACGGCGGCATTGATCATCGTGTCGATCTGGTCAGCGCTGGCCGTTTGCCCGCCTGCAAGGACCAGACCATAGCGATAGACCATCAGCTTCTGGTTTGCCCAATAGGTAAACGCGCCTGCCCAGCACTGGTCGTTCATCTTGTTGAGCAGCTCATAGAGCTGCATTTCACGCTCGGCCGGTGGTTCCATTTCGAAGCTGCACACCATGCGCAGCGTTTCGTCATAGTTGGACCAGGCCAGTGTGATCGAGTAGGTGCGCCACTGCCCTTCAACGGCCATGGCAATCTGATCGTCCCCAATGCGATCAAAATCCCAGTCGTGATGTTCGGCCAGATGCTCAACAATGTCGATCGGATGAATGTCTTCTTCGAGATACTGCTCGGAAAGGGCCATAATGCCACCTCACTAATCTCTAGCATTTCGGGGCTGGCAGCGCCCCAGCGCTAGTTGCCTGCTCTACAAACCGGGCTTCCCCCATAGGCCTGTACTAAATATGGTGCGATGTGGCGTAAGTTCTGGCAACCCTAATTATTGGGGATAACAGCAATAAGTTGTGGACAGAAAGCAACGGCGATCAAAATATTGGTGCCAGAGTCAGCTTTATCTTGAATAAATTATGCGACGCGTCAGAATACACAGCACCGCACAATCCGGGCTGGATTGCGCGACTGAATGCTTTGTCCAAAAATTGTGAAAACAGGGAACGCCGGGGCGTTATTTTTCCAGTTTTGCCTCGAGCGCGGCGATGCGGGCTTCGAGTGCAGCGTTTTCTTCGCGTGCCTTCTGGGCCATGGCGCGCACGGCGTCAAATTCTTCACGGGTAACGAAATCGCGGTCGGCCAGCCAGCGGTCGATCATCGACTTCATCGCGTTTTCAGCCTCTTCCCGCGCGCCCTGCGCCACGCCCATGGCGTTGGTCATCAGTTGGGACACGTCATCCAGGATCTTGTTGCGGGTCTGCATATCTGTTCTCCGATCTCGCGGTTTACATGTATATGGGCAAAGAATGGCGCGGGCTCAAGGTTGACTTGACCTGCAAACCCCGGGCAATGAGACGCACATGCAGGCTGTTCTGAATTTCCCCGATCTGTCGCCCGAACTGTTCTCGATCCCGCTGTTCGGGATGGAGTTCGCGTTAAGGTGGTATGCGCTGGCCTATATCGCGGGCATCCTGATCGCGTGGCGGCTGGCCGTTGTGGCGTTGCGCCGCCCAACGCTCTGGCCTGCGGATGGCCCGCCGATGAAGCCCGAGCAGCTGGAGGATCTGGTCACCTGGATCATTCTGGGCGTGATTCTGGGCGGACGGCTGGGCTTTGTGCTGTTCTATCAGCCGGCTTATTACCTGTCGCACCCGCTGGAGATCGTGAAGGTCTGGCAAGGCGGCATGGCCTTTCATGGCGGATTGCTGGGCGTGATCCTTGCGTCGTACCTGTTTGCACGACGGCACCGGATCCCTGCCCTGTCGCTGGGGGATCTGGTCGCCTACACCGTTCCGCCCGGATTGCTGCTGGGGCGGCTGGCCAATTTCGTCAATGCCGAGCTGTGGGGCCGCCCGAGTGAGCTGCCCTGGGCCGTCATTTTTCCAGGATTTGCTGCGCAGGATTGCCCCGACGTGGTCGCAGGCATGTGCGCCCGGCACCCGTCGCAGCTGTATGAGGCCGCGCTGGAGGGTGTTTTGCTGGGGGCGGTATTGCTGTGGCTGGTCTATCGGCGCGGCGGTTTTCGCACACCGGGCCTTGTCATGGGGACGTTCCTGGCGGGCTACGGCGCGTCGCGCTTTATCGTCGAGTTCTTTCGCCAGCCGGATGCGCAGTTCGTATCGCCCGGCAATACACTGGGGCTGGCCTGGCATGTGGGCGGGTACGGGCTGACCATGGGGCAGTTCCTGTCGCTGCCGATGATCGCGCTTGGTCTGTGGTTTGCCCTGCGGGCGCGGCGGCGGGCGGCATGAGCCTGACCGATCACCTGATCGCCCGCATCCGGCAGGATGGACCGCTGAGCGTGGCGGATTTTATGGGCGAATGCCTGCTGCATCCGACGCTGGGCTATTACACGACCCGTGATCCGCTGGGGGCTGCGGGGGATTTCACCACAGCGCCGGAAATCAGCCAGATGTTCGGGGAGCTGGTCGGGCTGTCTCTGGCGCAGAGCTGGATGGATCAGGGACAGCCCGCACCGTTTACCCTGTGCGAGCTGGGGCCGGGGCGCGGTACTCTGATGGCCGATATTCTGCGCGCCACACAGTCAGTACCCGGATTTCACGAGGCGGCGCAGGTTGTTCTGGTTGAAGCATCGCCTGTATTGAAACAGGTGCAGGCGGCAACGCTGAAGGATTACGAGGCGGTCTGGATTGAAACGATCGTCGACCTGCCCGACCAGTCACTGTTGCTGGTTGCCAACGAGTTCTTTGATGCCCTGCCCATCCGCCAGTTCCAGCGTGACGGTACGGGTTGGCGCGAGCGTCTGGTGGGCGAACGCGACGGCGCGTTGATGTTCGGACTCGGCCCGAACGGGCCGCAGGTGGCGTTGAATGACAGGCTGTCGGACACCAAGGACGATGATCTGGTCGAACTATGTGCTGCTGCAATTCCCATTCTGACCGTGATCGCGGGGCGGATCGCCAGCCATGGCGGCGCAGCGCTAATTACCGACTATGGTGACTGGCATTCGCTGGGCGATACTTTGCAGGCTCTGCAAAACCACGAACATACCGATCCTCTGGCATCGCCCGGTCAGGCCGATTTGACCGCGCATGTGGATTTTGAGCCTTTGGCTATTGCGACCCGTGCCTGTGGTTGCAGGCATTCCCGCCTGACACCGCAGGGCGTCTTCCTTGAACGGCTGGGGATCACCGCCCGCGCGCAAGCCCTGTCCAAGGCGCTGAGCGGTTCCGAGCTGGATGCGCTGATTGCCGCGCATCGGCGGTTGACGCATCCTGATGAAATGGGAAATCTGTTCAAGGTGATGGGCCTTTTCCCGGCCTATGCAGCCCCACCACCAGGATTGGAACCATGACGCTGGAAATTCTGACCTCGGACCTTCTGTCGCCATTTCGCCATGGGTTCTTTACCCGTCGCGGCGGCGCGTCTTCTGGAATTTTCAGCGGCTTGAATTGTGGTCAGGGGTCCTCGGATCAAACCGAGATTGTCGCGCTGAACCGGCGACGGGTGGCCGACGCGATGGAGGTTGAACCCGAGGCAATGGTCGCGGTGCATCAGGTTCATTCGCCAACGGTTCTGACAGTCAAAGCCCCGGTTGAAGGTGAAAAGCCCAAAGCGGATGCCATTGTCACAGCAACACCCGGTCTGGCCCTGACGATCCTGACGGCCGATTGCCAGCCGGTTCTGTTCGCCGATCCCGACGCGCATGTGATCGGTGCCGCCCATGCCGGGTGGCGCGGCGCGCTGGACGGTGTTCTGGAGGCAACGCTGGACGCGATGGAGGCGCTGGGAGCCGACCGCAGCAATATCTGCGCCGTGATCGGACCCAGTATTTCCCAGCGCGCTTACGAGGTGGGGCCAGAGTTTCTGGACGCGTTCCTTGCGGATTCGCCGGACAACAGCCGCTTTTTTGCCAATGGTGAAAGTGACCGCCTGCAATTTGATCTGCCCGCCTTCGGGCTGCACCGGCTGCGGCAGGCGGGAATCGGACAGGCCGAGTGGACCCGGCACTGCACATATTCCGACCCCGACAGGTTCTATTCCTATCGCCGATCAACGCACGCGAACGAGGTCGATTACGGGCGGCTGATCTCCGTCATAAGATTGTGATCTTCGTCCAGATTTAGGTGTCCTGCCACTTTTCCGCCACATTTGTTGTGTTGATTGGGCATCAGAATCGTAACGAGTTTTTGCCAGTAATCAGATCGGTATCTGACGTTCGAAAATCGGGCGCTGGCGTGTTGAGTGGGAGGTCCGTCTGACTTCATTTTTCTGTCCGCAAATCATCCCGGATAAGCCTTATCCCTGCCGCAAACGCGCGTCACAAAAGGTTTACAGAGGATGTGGGGAAATACGCCCCGCTCAGAGCAGGACCAAAAAATGAAAACCAAATCACGCTTTCTGAAAGCCATGGTCGAGGCCACTCGGGACCAGAACCTGGAAATGCCGTGGAAGCGGGTAACAAGCAATTCTGTCAGGGTCGCCAGTCGCATCGCGGCACGACGCTGAGACAGAAAAACCCAGAGACCAAGCTGCCGGTCTTATCTGGGTCAACGCGTATCAGGTTTGCTCCGGCCTGATGTATCGCGCGTCACGAACGAGGGGTTCGTGACTTTTACGGAGTTGTGTGTGCGGGCAATTTCGCCCGTGAAGTACGAGTTTGTCTGGGGGGTCAATGTGTTGACCATTGGAAAGCGAGCTTTAGTCGCGTTGCGGGACCGTTCCGGTCGTCGCCCGGGGGTCACCCATTTGTTTCAAGACAAAGAACCAGTTCGCCGGGCGCGTCTGTACGGGGGTACGCCGCGCCTGACCGAACATTTTGAGGGGACGGAATATTAATGACTATTCCAAATTCACTGGCCCGCGCGGCCAGAAATGCAATCGAAACTTCGGCCATGCTGCGAGAAATACCGCGGCCAGTTTCAAAGCCAAAGGCCCAGCTGCGCCGCTATGAAGTCAGCAGCCTGCTAAAGAATGGAGATGTGGTTCAGACCCGCCATATCGCGCCCGCCTTGCCGATGTTTGAAGACGCGTTTTGTGCCTTCACACGTGGATCTTTGGTGGAAACAGAACATGGACCGATGGCAATCGAGGATTTGATGCCTGGGGATACGGTCCTGACGCAGAATGGCGCATCGGAAACCGTGTTGTGGAAGGGATCTGTCACGTTGATCCCCGGACGCGCGGATTCACGTGGCCGGACGCGACCGCTGACGCGGATCATGGCGGATACGTTCGGGATGCAAAAGCCAATGTCGGGTGTCATTGCCGGCCCGGCGGCGCGAATCGTGGGAACACCTGCGCAATTGCGGCACCTGCATGGGGGACAGCCGATTCTTACACCCGTGTCCGAATTTCAGGACGGGATGGGTGTCATTGAAACAATGCCGCCTACCCCCGTTGAACTGTTTCACATTTGTTTAAAACGCCATTCCGTTATTCGCGTAGATGGATTACAGTTCGAAACATATCATCCAGGTGTGAACGCGGTTCGCATGATCAGCCACTCGCTTCGGTCGATCTATCTGAACCTGTTCGCGCATATCGAGTCGCTGAACGATTTTGGCCCGCTGCTGATGCCGCGCGCCGGAGATGGTGAGATCGACGCGATGACGGCCTGAGCATGATTGTGATTACTGCATTATGGGGGGCATCATGCAGCTGGTAATAAGTTGGGTTCTATCCCTTGCGGTGGCAGCACTGTTGCCACCAATCACCGCGCAACCAAAACGTGTTGGGGTCACGCCATCCGGTTCATACGTTCTTCCAGAACGTCGAACGGTACGCCTGGCTCGTCTTTTGCGCCGCGAATAACGAGCGATGTCTTGACGCTGGCCACGTTTGGCGTGGTCAGCAACTCGCCCGTCAGAAACTGCTGAAAGCTGCTCAGGTCAGGTGCAACGCATTTCAGAATGAAATCCACTTCGCCGTTCAGCATGTGGCATTCGCGGACCAATGGCCAATCGCGGCAGCGGCCTTCGAACGCGCGCAGTTCGACTTCGGCCTGGCTGTCCAGACCTACCATGGCAAATACCTGAACCTCGAACCCCAACTCGCGTGAGTTGACCTCGGCGTGGTAGCCGGTGATGAAGCCGGATTCTTCGAGTGTGCGCACCCGGCGCAGACAGGGCGGGGCCGAGATTCCGACCCGTTTTGCCAGCTCGACATTGGTCATACGACCGTCCGCCTGCAGTTCCGCCAGAATCTTGCGATCAATATCATCCAGCCGAGTCGTGACCATCAAATGCTCCTGATTTTTTCGGTTCTTATATCAGCACCCCACACGCGCGCAATAATGTTTCGCAGATGCGCAATTTTCTTTGTTTCCTTTTCGCCTTCTTCCCGTAAACACAAGGCACCCCGGCCCGAGGGGGCCTGAACAGTAAGGGGCTTTAAGCCGGGCCAGTCGGTCGCTATATCGGGGCGACGGGCCGCGGGCCCAATTCAGGCAATTCGAGCGGGGGCACCATGGCCGACACAAGACACACTAAGGTTCTGATCATCGGGTCAGGGCCCGCAGGGTACACCGCAGGCGTTTATGCAAGCCGCGCCATGCTGGAACCCATTCTGGTACAGGGCATCGAACCCGGTGGTCAGCTGACAACGACGACCGAGGTCGAAAACTGGCCCGGCGACACCGAGGTGCAGGGCCCGGACCTGATGGTGCGGATGCAGGACCATGCGAAGGCCATGGGATGTGAGGTGATTGGCGATATCATCAGCGATCTGGACCTCAGCAAGCGCCCCTTCACCGCCAAGGGCGACAGCGGCACCACCTATACCGCTGATGCGGTCATTCTGGCCACAGGCGCGCGTGCAAAATGGCTGGGTCTGCCCTCGGAAGAGAAGTTCAAGGGCTTTGGCGTCTCGGCCTGCGCCACCTGTGACGGGTTCTTCTATCGCGGGCAGGAAATCGTGGTGATCGGTGGCGGTAACACAGCCGTGGAAGAAGCCCTGTTCCTGACCAATTTCGCCAGCAAGGTGACCCTGATCCACCGCCGCGATGAGTTGCGGGCGGAAAAGATCCTTCAGGATCGCCTGTTGAAGAATGAAAAGATCGAACCGCTGTGGTTCCACCAGCTGGAAGAAGTGATCGGCACCGATGCGCCTTTGGGCGTCGAAGGTGTTCGGGTCAAACATGTTAAAACCGGCGAGATCACCGAGATCCCGTGCAAAGGTGTCTTTGTCGCCATCGGCCACGCCCCTGCGAACGAGTTGGTCAAGGACACGCTGGAAACCCATATGGGTGGTTATGTCGTCACCAAACCGGGCAGCACCGAAACCTCGATCCCCGGCGTGTTCGCGGCAGGCGATCTGACCGACCATGTCTATCGTCAGGCGGTAACAAGCGCCGGGATGGGCTGTATGGCGGCACTGGATGCCGAACGGTTCCTGGCCGAACAGGACTGATACATGCTTGAATTCTCTGGCCCTGTCTGGAGAATTCTGTTTGCGTCGCAGGCAGCGACCCCATTGCTGCCTGCCCGCGCGCCTGAGGGGCGCTTTCATCATTCCGGACAGTTCGCGCTTTATGCCTCGCTCAGCGCCGAGGGCGCTTCGGTCGCCATCCGGCGCTACGTCTCGGGGGATGATCCCGACCGCGTGATACAAAGGTTTCTGGTGGAAAACGCGCGGTTGGTGGACTACCGCGGGCAGACGGCTGTCTCGGTGATCTGGCAGGATAATCGTGCTATGGGGGTCCCTTCGCCGACATGGGCTTTTTCGGATAAAGCGCGGGCACTGGGGGCGGACGGCTTGATCTACAGCTCGCGCACGCGCCCCGACCTCAGCCATCTGGTGCTGTTTTGTGCGGACAAGATATCAATTCACTCCCAACACCCTGCCACCCACTGGCAGGCTTAGATTTGCACCCGAAGCCTTGACCTGACCGCGAACGTCCCCGCAAAGTCCAACCACAGCGAACAGCGATACAGGTGGTATTCTTGAAGAGCGCTTTGTGGCGTGGCGGTTGGGCAACCCGGCTTCGGATCGGCAGCGGGTTGGTTCTGTTTGCTTTCGCTTTCTTCCATTTTATCAACATCGGGATGGGCCTGTTTCACACCGATTATCTGCACGGGATGCAGGACGGTCGAACAGCGGTGACGCGGCATATCCTTTTGAGCGTGCTGCTTTATGCGGCGCTGTTCACGCATGCCGGTCTGGCGCTGACCTCGATCGCGCAGCGCCGGACCCTGCGCATGCCGTTCAGCACGGCGTTGCAGGTGGTTCTGGGTCTGCTGATACCTTTGCAGCTGATCTCGCATGTCATCCAGACTCGGGTCGCGCACGAGATCTATGACGTCAATGACGAGATGGGGTATATCATCATCCTGATGTGGCCCAGCACCGTGATATGGATGCAAAGCGCGTTGTTGCTGATCGTCTGGGTGCATGGCTGTATCGGACTGCATATGTGGCTACGGCTGACGAAATGGTGGTCCAGCGCCGTACCCTATCTGATCGGTGTTGCCGTCTTCATCCCCATGTTCGCTTTGGCCGGTCTGCTGACCGAGGGCCGTCGCATTTGGTTGGATTTCGCAGATGAGTTTCTGCGGGAACAATATATCGAGCATTACAACTGGCCCTCGCCCGAGGCGTTTCAGACCATGTTCACCGTCAAGGACAATGCCCTTCTGGCGTTCTGGCTGGCCTTGGCGGCCACGGGTCTTGTGTATATCGGGCGCAAGCTGTGGCGGCGCAGGCATTCGGTGCGGGTGAATTACAGCAGCGGGCCCGAGGTAGATGCCGAAAAGGGGATGACCCTGCTTGAGATTTCGCAGGCACATGGTGTGCCCCACGCGGCCTTGTGCGGCGGGAAGGGGCGCTGCACCACGTGCCGTGTCATCGTCGAAGAGGGCGCCAGTGCCCTGCCCCCGCCCGGCGATGTCGAGGCCCGCAGTCTGGCCGCTGTCGGCGCCTCACCGCAGACAAGGCTGGCCTGTCAGATCCGCCCGACGGAACCGACCACCGTTTTCCGCGTTTTTCAACCGGATGGCGGGCGCATCCGCGGGCATGCCAGTCAGGGGCAGGAACGGAAACTGGCCGTGCTGTTTCTGGACATGCGTGGATTTACCGCTCGCACGACCGGTCAGTTGCCCTATGACATCGTGTTCCTGCTGAACCGGTTCTTCGACGCCGTTGTTCCTGCCATCACCAAGGACGGGGGTGTCGTGGACAAGTATATGGGTGACGGGTTGCTGGCGGTTTTCGAAAAACCCGATGCAGCAGCATCCGCCAGCGCTGGGTTGAAAGCTGCGATAGATATCAGCCATGCCCTCGACCGGTTCAACGAACGGCTTGAGGCCGAGGGCAGCCCTGGCATTCGGATCGGAATGGGCCTGCACCTTGGGGATCTGGTGCTGGGTGAGATTGGCGCGCAGGGACATGCCGCTAGAACGATCATCGGCGACGCTGTCAATGTGGCCAGCCGACTGGAAAGCGAGACCAAGGCGTTGGGGGTCGAACTGCTGGTCTCACAAGAAGTGTTGACGGCTGCGGGCATGGACCTGCCGCCGGAGGGTATCCGGATGTTCCAGCTGCGCGGCGTTGCCGATCCGATTCCCGCCCTGCCAGTCACTCGCGCGTCCGGGCTTGCGCCACACACGCAAAAACAGGAACAGTCATACTTTGCATGATCGGATTATCTACGCCCAGGGGAACCAGATCATCATTTTGATTTCAGAGTTGGAAATTCCTTCCAATCCGCGAGAAATCAGCGCATATCGTCCTTTGTTTCATTGACGCCAGTGGACTTCGCGCGACAGTCGGTGCAAATGCCCCGAAAACGCCCTCGAATCACTGGCAACACAACACTGCGATAAGAGTATTCAGATGACGATGTTAAGCAATCTGGCCCCCATTCCCGAACTTTATGTGTCGTACGACTCGGCCCAGAAACTGAAGGTTGAAGCCGCCGACCTGACCAGTTGGGATCTGAGCCCGCGCCAGATCTGTGATCTGGAACTGCTGATGAATGGCGGTTTCAATCCGCTCAAAGGTTTCCTGAGCGAAGCCGATTACGACAATGTCGTTGAAAACATGCGTCTGGCTGATGGCACCCTGTGGCCGATGCCCATCACGCTGGACGTCAGCGAAGATTTTGCGGACAAGATCGAACTGGGTCAGGATATCGCGCTGCGTGATCAGGAAGGCGTGATCCTGGGCACCATGACGGTGACCGACCGCTGGACCCCGAACAAGGCGCGCGAAGCTGAGAAGGTTTTTGGCGCCGATGACGATGCCCACCCGGCTGTGAACTATCTGCACAATGTGGCGGGCAAGGTCTATCTGGGTGGCCCTATTGTTGGCATCCAGCAGCCCGTTCACTATGACTTCCGCGGTCGCCGCGATACACCAAACGAGCTGCGCGCCTATTTCCGCAAACTGGGCTGGCGGCGGATCGTGGCCTTCCAAACCCGCAACCCGCTGCACCGTGCGCATCAGGAGCTGACTTTCCGCGCTGCCAAGGAAGCGCAGGCCAACCTGCTGATCCACCCGGTCGTCGGCATGACCAAGCCCGGCGACGTGGACCACTTTACCCGCGTGCGCTGCTATGAGGCGGTACTGGACAAGTATCCCGCATCCACCACCTCGATGAGCCTGCTGAATCTGGCGATGCGCATGGCAGGCCCGCGCGAGGCGGTCTGGCACGGGCTGATCCGTGCCAACCATGGCTGCACCCATTTCATCGTGGGCCGAGATCACGCGGGCCCGGGCAAGAACTCGGCCGGTGAAGATTTCTATGGCCCCTATGACGCGCAGGATCTGTTCCGCCAGTTCCAGGATGAGATCGGCGTTGAGATGGTCGATTTCAAACACATGGTCTATGTGCAGGAACGCGCGCAATACGAGCCGAATGACGAGATTCTGGATAAGGACAATGTCACGATCCTGAACATCTCGGGCACCGAACTGCGCCGCCGTCTGGCCGAGGGCCTGGAAATCCCCGAATGGTTCAGCTTTCCCGAAGTTGTGGCCGAGCTGCGCAAGACCAAGCCGCCACGCAGCCAGCAGGGCTTTACCGTGTTCTTCACCGGCTTCTCGGGCTCGGGCAAATCCACCATCGCCAACGCGCTTATGGTCAAGCTGATGGAGATGGGGGGTCGTCCGGTCACGTTGCTGGATGGCGATATCGTGCGAAAAAACCTGTCATCCGAACTGGGTTTCTCGAAAGAGCATCGCGACCTGAACATCCGCCGGATCGGCTATGTGGCATCCGAGATCACCAAGAACGGTGGCATCGCCATCTGCGCCCCGATCGCACCTTATGCCACCACACGCCGCGCGGTGCGCGAAGAGATCGAGCAGTTCGGTGCCTTCTGCGAAGTGCATGTTGCGACCACCATCGAAGAGTGTGAGCGGCGCGACCGCAAGGGTCTGTATAAGCTGGCCCGCGAGGGCAAGATCAAGGAATTCACCGGCATCTCGGACCCGTATGACGTGCCTCAGAACCCCGAGCTGCGTGTCGAGACCGAGAATGTCGAGGTCGACAACTGCGCCCATCAGGTATTGCTGAAGCTGGAAAGCATGGGCCTGATCGCAGCCGGCTGAATCTGATGAATGAAACGAAGCGGCCTCCGGTTTACGGGGGCCGTTTTTGTTTTGACGAAGCTGAGGTGTTTGGGGACGTCGACGGGTGTGAGCCGGTTCGTCTATTGCGCGGTCTCTGGCAGGTCAACCTGCCCGCGCATCAGGATATGCCCCTGACCGGCAACCTTGATCCCCGTCATCGCGTCGGCGGGTCCAACGCGCGTGACAACGGCCTGACCGGGGCGGCCCATATCGTGACCCTGTTCCGCAACGAAACTGTCTTTGGTCATTAGCCCGTATCTCCACAGATAGGCCGCCATGGCCCCGGTGGCGGACCCGGTAAACGGATCCTCGGGCGGGCTGGGCGGGGCCATAAGCAGGCGCGAGAACGTATCGCCCGCATCGGTGGCCCCTTGGAGCGTCACGAGGAAAGGCTCGGCCATATCCGAGCCGGAATACCCTGCCGTCGCAGCCACTTTCCGCAGCGCGCCCTCGGACAGGCGGGCCGCGCGCAACGCGTCATGATCGCGCAGAACGGTGATACAGAAGGGCAAGCCGGTTGAAACCATCCGGGGTGGCGAGATGATGGCTTCTTGCGGCAGGCTGATCGCCTTTGCCACCAGATCGGCAGGCACATGCGCACCAAATTGCGGTGCGATCTGCGTCATTTCGATCTGGTCGCCCTGCAATCCGATCGAAACCAGACCCGCGCCGGTTTCCAGCGTCAGATTATCGCCGGAGATCATACCGCGCGACCGCATCGCCGCTACGGTGGCAATCGTCGGGTGCCCGGCAAAGGGAATTTCACGGCTGGCCAGAAAATACCGGACGCGGATGTCGGCCACGTCGGACGGGCCGGTGAATGTGCATTCGACCAGAGAGGTTTCGCGCACATATGCCATGCAGACCTCGGCCGAGAGACCCGCGCCGCCATGGACCACGGCACAACCGTTGCCGCCAAATGCACGATTGGTGAAGGCGTCTACCCAGTCGAATTCAAACCAGCTCATGCAGTCGGCTCCGTTACAGGTTAAAAGCGGCAGTTTCGCCGATGCGCATGTGTTGCGGGCAACGTTTCAGCCCCGCCCGGGCTAAGGGGCCGTTCAGTGAACGGCCACAGGTGACAGGTCGTGCTGACGGGCCAGAACGAAAGCCAGCTTGCGGTCGGCCACAAGCGCTAGTTGCTGCCCATCGGAATCGTGCACGGCATAAAGGTGATCCAGATCACCTGCCTGATCGCGCAGATCACGCGGCAGATCGGCAACGTCGACTGTTTTCACATAGACGATACGATTGCCTTCGGTGTTGATTTCAATCGGTGTATTCATAGCTCTTACCCCTTCCGTATATTGATTGTCTGAACCACGGTTTCCGGCACGGCGCGGGTCAGATCCACATGCAGCAGACCGTTTTCCATAATCGCCTCGCCCACCTCGACCCCGTCGGCCAGCACGAACATGCGCTGAAACTGACGCGCCGCGATGCCACGGTGCAGGAAGATGCGCCCCTCGCTGTCGTCGCGCTGACGGCCCCGGATCACCAGTTGGCGATCCTCAATGGTGATCGACAGATCCTCTTCGGCGAACCCGGCCACGGCAAGGGTGATGCGATAGGAAAAGTCCGAGGTCTGTTCGATATTATAGGGCGGGTATCCTTCATTACCGGCCTTTGCAGACCGTTCCAGAAGGCGTTCCAGCTGCTCGAACCCCAAAAGATGCGGGTATGAGCCAAGAGTAAGTTTCGACACGTATTTTCGTCCTTTATTGTCAAAGCGACGTGGTGCGCGGTCCCGTTCCGGCAACCGCTTGTTATAGAATATGGGAAGAAACCAGGATGTCCACAAGGTCTGGCGCGATAACGTCTGACACACTATCTTGTTGGGCAAGCACCACAACAAGCCCGAGTCGCCAATGAACGCGCCCACCGACCTTTCGATGAAAACCGATGAAGTTCTGCGGGTTGAATTGGAGGTTTTCCGCCGCCAGCACCGCGACCTTGATGAAGCGATCGAGGCGCTGCATGAAAAAGGAACGGCTGATCAGTTGACCCTTCGGCGTCTGAAAAAGGAAAAACTGCGCCTGAAAGACTTCATCCGCCTGATCGAAGACCGCCTGACCCCCGATATCATTGCCTGAACACCCTGTACCGCATTGCCACAAAAGCGGATTTGGCTATAGTGCGCGCTCTTTCTGAGCGCGGGGACGTAAGCGGATGAGCGATGTGACAGTGGGGATCATCATGGGCAGCCAGTCGGACTGGCCCACGATGAAGGAAGCCGCAGATATTCTGGATGAACTGGGCATCGCTTATGAGGCGCGTATCGTTTCGGCCCATCGCACCCCGGACCGGTTGTGGGACTATGGCAAGACCGCCGTGTCGCGCGGGTTGCAGGTGATCATCGCGGGCGCAGGTGGCGCGGCACATCTGCCGGGCATGATGGCCTCGAAAACACGGGTACCGGTGATCGGCGTGCCTGTGCAGACGCGGGCCCTGTCGGGGGTGGATTCGCTGTATTCCATTGTGCAGATGCCCAAGGGATTTCCCGTGGCGACCATGGCAATTGGGTCCGCTGGCGGGGCCAATGCGGGCCTGATGGCGGCGGGCATTCTGGCCTTGCAGGATGAGGCCCTGGCCGCGCGGCTGGATGCCTGGCGCGAGGCCTTGTCAGCCTCGATCCCCGAGGAACCGCAGGGATGAGCAGAATCGGGTTTATCGGCACCGGGCATATCGCCGCGCCGATTGCGCGGCTGATGGCCGCCAAAGGGCATGAGATCAGCGTGACCGAACGCAACGCCGAGGTCTCGGCCGCCCTGAAGGCCGAACTGGGTGTGGCTATCGCGCCGCCGCAGGCGGTGATTGACACCTCGGACATCGTGTTTCTGTGCCTGCGCCCGCATATCGCGGCCGAGGTTCTGACTCCCCTGACCTTTCGCGCCGATCAGCAGGTCGTGTCGGTGATGGCGGCCGTTTCCGCCAAGGATTTGGCCAAGCTTTGCGCACCGGCGTCGGATTTCGTGCAGACCATCCCGCTGGGGTTCTTGCAGTCCGGTGGCTGCCCGATGGCGGCATTTGGAAATGACCGCTTGCTGGCCGAGCTGTTCGAGCCGGAAAACACCGTGGTCAAGGTTGCGGATGAGGCGGCGCTGAACGCGCATTTTGCAATTTGTGCCATGGTTCCCGGCATTCTGGATCTGATGGCCACCGGGGCCAAATGGCTGGGTGATGTGACCGGCGATGCGGACGAGGCCGAGTTCTATACCACACAGTTGTTGGCGGGTTTTCTCGCCGCGATGGAGAAAGGCACAGCCGGGCGGTTGGCACAGGAGCGCGACGCTTTGGCGACCGAAGGTACTTTGAGCCTGCAGATGACGGGCACCCTGATCGAACAGGGCGCGCATGAGGCGCTGAGAGCGGCGCTTGGCGCAATTGGAAAACGTTTGGAGAATTAACGATGGCGGACATGCTCGCCCAAGGTGCGGTGATCGGGATTCTGGGTGGCGGCCAGCTGGGCCGGATGCTGTCGGTGGCGGCCTCTCGGCTGGGATTTGTCAGCCACATCTACGAGCCGGGCGCAAACCCGCCTGCCGGGCAGGTGGCGGATCGCGTAACGACAGCGGCCTATGACGATGTCGACGCTTTGACGGCTTTTGCCGATGCGGTGGACGTCATCACCTATGAGTTTGAGAACATCCCGACCGAGGCGCTGGATATTCTGGAAGCCCATCGCCCCATTCGCCCCGGGCGTGAGGCATTGAGGGTCAGTCAGGACCGCCTGACCGAGAAGACGTTCCTGCAGGGGCTTGGCCTGAAAACGGCCCCGTTTGCGGATATCACCAATCTGGATAGCCTGAATGCGGCTATCGAAGTAATCGGCACGCCTGCGATACTGAAGACCCGCCGCTTTGGCTATGACGGCAAAGGGCAGGCCAGATTGCGCAGCCCCGGGGATGCCGAGGCCGCGCTGGCCGACATGGCTGGCGCGCCTGCCGTTTTGGAGGGGTTCGTTGATTTTTCGCACGAAGTTTCGATCATTGCAGCGCGCGGGCTGGACGGTCAGGTGGCCTGTTTCGACCCGGGTGAGAATGTGCACCGGGATGGCATCCTGCACACCACCACCATCCCTGCGCGCCTGTCCCCCGCCCAGCGCACCGATGCCATCCTGCTTGCGGCCAATATTCTGAACGCGTTGGAATATGTCGGTGTCATGGGGGTCGAACTGTTCGTTACACCCGGCGGGCTGATCGTGAACGAGATCGCGCCGCGCGTGCATAACTCGGGCCACTGGACGCAGAATGGCTGCGCCGTAGACCAGTTCGAACAGCACATCCGCGCGGTGGCGGGCTGGCCGTTGGGCGACGGGCAGCGCCACTCGGATGTGGTCATGGAGAACCTGATTGGCGACGATATGGACCGCGTGCCCGAGCTGGCTCGCGAACGGGACGTCGCACTGCATCTTTACGGCAAGGCCGAGATCAAGGCCGGTCGCAAGATGGGACATTTCAACCGGATCAAGCGGTAGAATATCGCGCTACGGCGCGATGCCTTCGGCGAGAGTATTTGGAAAAAGGTGAAGCCGGTCTGGTTTCACCCCACAAAGCGCGACGCGATATCCCCTGACATATAGCTGACGCGCCCGCCCGCCAGTGTCGCGGCGACCCGGTGAGTGGTTGCATTAAGGATTACCAGATCGGCGCGTTTGCCCGCGGCAAGCGTGCCCCGGTCCTGCAAGTCCAGCACCCGCGCGGGGCCGGATGAGATCAGCGCCCAGGCCCCTGCGAAATCCAGCAGCCCGGTTTTGGCCAGCATCAGCGCCGCGCGGCGTGGACTGGGATAATGGTAATCCGAGGCCAGCGCATCACAGAGCCCCATGGCGATCAGCTCTACCGCGCTGGCGTTGCCCTTATGCGAGCCGCCGCGGACCACATTTGGCGAGCCGAGAATGACGTGATCCCCGGCAGCGCGTGCGGCCTCGGCGGCCTCAAGCGATTCGGGAAACTCGGCAATGCGCACCCCTTGGCCGCGCCACCAAGCGCGCACCTCGGCAGTTGCGTCATCGTGGCTACCCAGACGCACGCCCATGTCCGCAAGGTCCGAACAGAGCGCTTCAAGCGCCGCCGGAACCTCAGCCTTGTGGGCGTGCATGTCGAGCAGCATCGCAAAATGTGCCTCCGGATTTCGCCCGGCCTTCAAGGCCTGCCCGGTCAGGCGCGGTGGTTTCTTGCCCTGTGCCAAACGATCATGCGGCAGGTGATCATTGAAGACCACGTATGGCACCTGCCAATCGGCGATGCTACGGGCCAGCCCGTCGTAATCCGCGAGCATATTGGTCTCGAACCGCAGTTGCGGGATCAGATCGGTGACCGTGCTGCCCTTGACCGCTGCGATGGCCGCAAACACCTGCGCGGCAAAGTCCGGGCCGCGCACGCCGCCTTCCCAGCTGTAAAACTGCGCCAGCACGGCTGTGGTGATGCCATTGGCGGCCAGTTCGGCCTCGACCGACAGAATGCCCTCATTCATCTGTTTCATCGCGCCGCGACGTGGGGCTATATGGCGTTCGAATCCATCGCCGTGCAAATCGACAATACCTGGCAGAACTAGATAACCGGTCAGGTCAATCCGCCGCCCGGGCGCGTCATTCTGAACCACCCCATCTGCAATGGCGAAGTCTGTGCGTAACAGCCCTTCACCCGGTAGCAGGACCTCTGCACCGGTCAATGTCAGTTCCAATGCGGTCATTCTGATGGCTCCGCCCCCGGTTCCGAGCAGTTTTGCCCGATACAGATCTCGTCTATTACGTCCATCACACCGTCCAGCCAAGTGATCTGCGGATCAAACCGGCCGAATTCAATGAAGTGCAGCACCTGCGCCATGACCTGCGGGTTGTTCATCATGAAGGTGTGGGTCACCGGCAAGACAAGATGATCGGCCATGCCTTCGACCTTGGTGGATTCAACCGACACCTTGCCATCGTCAGGACCGTCGATCAGAGACGAAAACACGAGGTTCAATGACTGGTCACCTGCGATGACACCCAGTTCGAAATCCACGGGCGGCAGTCGGCTGGGAATACCATCCGGGCCCGTACCCAGTTGAAGACCGGCCGGACCGTTCAGGTATCCGAACACCTCCCACGCGCTGAGTTCATCGACCAGCTGGCTACCCTGATTGGGCGGCCCCAGCATGACGACACGGCCCATGTTTTCAGGGCTGTGGTCCTGCAACCAGTATCGCAACAGGATGCCGCCCATGGAATGCGCAACGACATTGACGGTATCAGTGCCGCAGGCTGCAAACGCTTGCGGGATGGTTTGTTCGGCCAGTTCGGGGATTCCGATTTCGGTCGATGGGTAACCGGGGCGCACGACGGAATAGCCATTCGCTTTGAACAGTTGTTCCATCACGCTGAACGACGCCTCGGTCCGGGCAAGACCGTGCAGCAGGACAACGCATTTCGCATTGGCCACGGCGGGAAGAAGGCAACAAAGCAGGGCGATCAGAATTCTCATACCCGCCAGATAAAGCCTGTGCGCCCACGTTAAAAGACCTTCCCACGTTGACGTCGCAGGACAGCCAGCGCGATACCGCCCAAAACCAGTGCCGCACCAACAAGCAGCCGCACACCCGCGCTTTCCCCCAACAGCACCACGCCGCCCACAATCGCGATCACCGGCACGCTGAGCTGAACAACTGCCGCCGTTGAAGGTGCCAGTTGGGGCAGAACGCGATACCACAAGGCGTATCCCAGACCCGAGGTTACGCCACCTGACAAGGCCGCAAGTAGATAGCCCAATCCGGTCATGTGCCACTCTGCCCCTGTGGCCATCAGGGCCAACGCGGTCACAGGCAGCGCGACGATGAAATTTGCAGCCGTGCCCTGCAACGCATCAGGCTCGGACCGCCCGGCCAGTGAATAGGCCGCCCAGCCGATCCCGGCGGCAATCATCAAAACGGTTCCGGTTGGATCGACCTGCACTGTTCCTGTGGGCCACAGGACACAGGCCAGACCACCCAGTGCAATCGCTGCCCCGGCCAGCTGTCGGCGGGTAGGTTTGGTCCCGGTAAGGGCGGTGGCGGCGAACATGGTGATCTGCACAACGGCAAAAAGGATAAGCGCGCCCAGCCCCGCATCCAACGTTAGATAGGCAATGGAAAACCCGATCATATACAGGGAAAGCGACCCGGCCCCGATGAACCGCCTGCAGGTGCGCAGCGGCAAATGTCCTCTGCGCAGCACAACCAGTGCGGCCAGAACCAGCGCCCCCGCCAGAACCCGGATAATGGCAAACCCCGCGGGATCACTGGATCCGCTGTCGATAGCCAGCCGGTTCAGAATGGAGTTCGCCGCAAAGGCGCACATGGTCAGGGCGGTCAGAAGGAACAGTCGCATTTCAACCACATACCGACTTGGCGGCAGGTTGGACACTCACAATTCGGACACACGCGGAGCTGCCTTCATCTTTTCCAAAATACTCCCGCCAGAGGCGTGGCCGCATTGCGGCTATCAGGAACGAAACGGGGCCGCCAAAAGGCGACCCCGTCCGTTAGCACTTTGGCTTCCCCTCTCGACAGCTTGACCTTGCAGCCAAACGCCTGTCAGGGGTCGTCAGAATTCGCCGAGGCGAAGTCGACGTGCTTACATCATGCCGCCCATGCCGCCCATGTCGGGCATGCCGCCAGCAGGTGCATCTTTTTGCGGTTTGTCTGCAACCATCGCTTCGGTAGTGACCAGCAGGCCGGCAACAGATGCCGCGTCTTCCAGAGCGGTACGAACAACTTTGGCCGGGTCGATCACGCCGAACGAGAACATGTCGCCATATTCTTCGGTCTGAGCGTTGAAACCAAAGGCCGGATCCGAAGACTCGCGCACTTTGCCTGCAACAACCGCGCCGTCAACGCCTGCGTTTTCGGCGATCTGGCGCAGCGGCGCTTCGATGGCCTTGCGCACGATGTTGATGCCTGCGTCCTGATCAGCGTTCGCGCCTTTCAGCGATTCCAGTGCTTTACCGGCCTGAACCAGAGCAACACCACCGCCTACAACGACGCCTTCCTGAACGGCTGCGCGTGTTGCGTTCAGAGCATCGTCCACACGGTCCTTACGCTCTTTCACTTCAACTTCGGTCATGCCGCCGACGCGGATAACGGCAACACCGCCTGCCAGTTTGGCAACGCGTTCCTGCAGCTTCTCACGGTCGTAATCCGACGAGGTTTCTTCGATCTGGGTGCGGATTTGGGCAACACGTGCTTCGATCTCGGCTTTCTCGCCAGCACCGTCGACGATGGTGGTTTCGTCTTTGCTGATCTCGATCTTCTTGGCGGTGCCCAGCATGTCCATGGTGACATTCTCAAGCTTCATGCCCAGATCTTCGCTGATCACCTGACCACCGGTCAGGATTGCGATGTCCTGCAGCATGGCTTTGCGGCGATCGCCGAAGCCCGGTGCCTTGACAGCAGCAATTTTCAGGCCGCCGCGCAGTTTGTTGACAACCAGAGTTGCCAGCGCTTCGCCTTCAACGTCTTCTGCAATGATCAGCAGCGGCTTTTGCGACTGGATCACCTGCTCGAGCAGCGGAACCATCGGCTGCAGCGAGGACAGTTTCTTTTCGTGCAGCAGGATCAGGCAGTCGTCAAGCTCGGCCACCATCTTGTCTGCGTTGGTGACGAAGTAAGGCGACAGGTAGCCGCGGTCGAACTGCATCCCTTCGACAACATCGGTCTCGGTTTCCAGACCTTTGTTTTCTTCGACGGTGATGACGCCTTCGTTGCCAACCTTCTGCATCGCGTCTGCGATTTGCTGGCCAATTTCAGCTTCGCCGTTGGCCGAGATGGTGCCAACCTGAGCAACTTCTGCCGAGTCTTTGACTTCACGCGAAGCAGCACGGATGCCTTCGACGACTTTGGCGGTTGCCAGGTCGATACCGCGCTTCAGGTCCATCGGGTTCAGGCCCGCTGCAACCTGCTTCAGGCCTTCTTTTACGATGGCCTGCGCCAGAACGGTCGCGGTGGTGGTGCCGTCACCGGCTTCGTCATTGGTGCGGCTGGCGACTTCTTTCACCATCTGCGCACCCATGTTTTCGAACTTGTCTTCCAGTTCGATTTCCTTGGCAACCGAAACACCGTCTTTGGTGATGCGCGGTGCGCCGAAGGATTTGTCCAGTACCACGTTGCGGCCTTTGGGGCCCAGGGTCACTTTGACAGCATCAGCCAGGATGTTCACACCCCGGAGCATCTTGTTGCGGGCATCGGTGTCGAACTTGACGTCCTTTGCAGCCATGTCGTTTCTCCTTGAGAAAATGTGTTGAGTGGAAGATCAGAGAAAGCGCGGGCTTACTCGATGATCCCCATGATGTCGCTTTCTTTCATCATCAGCAGCTCTTCGCCGTCGACCTGAACCTCGGTGCCCGACCATTTGCCGAACAGGATCTTGTCGCCAGCCTTGACCGCCATTGCGATCAGCTCGCCGCTGTCCTTGCGCGCGCCTTCGCCGGTTGCGACGACTTGGCCTTCGCTGGGCTTTTCTTTTGCGCTGTCAGGAATGATCAGTCCGCCTGCGGTTTTTTCATCGCTTTCGGTACGGCGAACCAGCACACGGTCATGAAGCGGTTTCAATGCCATCTTTGCAGCTCCTTGGGCTCAAAGTTTTGTTTATCCTCCCCTCGCCTTTCGACGAGGCGTTAGCACTCGGTGTGTATGAGTGATAACGACGCATAGCTAGGGAGTCTAAAACGCCGAGTCAACAAGGTGTTTGGGATTTTTTTAACAACGCCTCAGTCAGCCTGCTCCCAGCTGTAGGCCCAGTGTTTCAAGCCGTCTGTTCCCTCAGAAGTAAGAGCGTAGACACCTTTTTCAACCTTCTCGAACCACCCATAGTGATTTTCCCGCATCAACCGGGTGGCGACCGGAACACCCGCCGATCTGGCAACCTCGGCCCCTTTGGCCGGGCCGTGTTCGGCCAGAAAGGCCGCGCATTTCAGCGCATCCTGACGGTAGGCCGTCACGATCCCGTGACGTGTCGCGCCCCCGGAATTGGGGTCGCCCTCCAGCCGAGCGAATTCACGCAGCAGCCGCGCCGCCTTGGCCTTGTCCTTGCGCGGCACATATGGGCCCGGGTCGCATTGCACCTCGACCGTGCCATCGGCGCGTACGGTGATCAGACCCAGGCCAAGCCTGCGGCACAGAGCCAGATTGTCCCTGAGCGCCCGCCGGGCCGTGCGCCCGGTGGGTTTGCTGACCCCGATATAGACCTGATCCGTGAGTTTCAGGCGGGTAATCGCCTGATGGAAAAGGGACAGCGTGAACCTGAGCTTGAGTTCGACAATCACAGGCGGCTCGTCTTCGCGCATGGCGACGATATCGGCTGCGCCCACTTCTCCTTTGACGGTGTATCCCTGACGCTCCAAAAGCGCCTTGATCGGGGGATAGAGGTCCTGCTCGCGGTTCATGGGCCTATGCTACGCAGATTGTTGAGGAATACCAGACGGGTTGCTTGAACATGGGCCGCAGGCATGGCTATGTCTGGGACACCTTGATGACACAACACCGGATGGGTTCATGCGCCTGCTGACGTTTCTCGCTTTTCTACTGGCCCCGATCACGGCTGCGGCTGCGTGCGATGGGCAGGACCTGCGCCCACTGCTGTCAGATGACGCGCGGGCCGAGTTGCAACGCGCCGTGGCGGACATCCCCTTTCCGGAAGGCAACCACTGGATTGCGCGCAAGGATGATACGGTTCTGCACATCGTTGGCACCCTGCACACTTATGACGAACGTATGGAAAAGGTGGTTGAACGCCTGTCTCCGGACCTGAGCCAGGCTGACGCATTCTATTTCGAAGTCACCCAGACTGACATGGACGCATTCGAAAAAAACCTGGCCAATAATCTCAGCGCTGTAATGATCACATCCGGGCCGACCCTGATCGACTTGATGGGAGATGAAGACTGGGCCGCATTCTCGACTGCGTTGAACCAGCGCGGCATTCCCGGCTGGATGGCAGCCAAAATGCGACCGTGGTTCTTGAGCATGATGCTGAGCATCCCGCCCTGCATGATGGAAGATCCGAACGGGACCTACGGCATGGACGCCCGCCTGAACGATCTGGCCGCAGAAAACGGCATTCCGCAATACTCGCTGGAACGTATCGACGACCTGATCGCCATGTTCGACAGCCACCCTCTGGAACAGCAGGTCGAGTCGCTGGTGCGGCTGTCCGGGGCGATGATGGGAAGCAACGATCAACTGGCCACCATGGCCAATGGATATCTGGAAGAAAAGCACGCCGAGATCATACAACTCGCCCGCCTGCAGGGGTTCGAGGAATCCGGGCTGAGCCGGGACGTCTTCGATGAGGAATGGAACGGGTTCGAGCAGCAAATGCTTGTCCAGCGGAATGCCCTGTGGATGGAGCATATTCTGGCCATCACGGATCAGACGGCAGTGATCGCGGTCGGCGCAGGTCATCTGAGTGACGATCACGGTTTGCTGAACCAGCTGGAGCAGGCCGGATACACGCTGACACGCGCCGCTTTCTAAGCTGGTTCAGCGGTTTTCAGACCAAGCGTCGCAGACGGGCTGCTGTGGCGTGACAAGGACGTTTGTCCGCCCTATAACGCGCGCAAATTTCCATTCCGCAGGACGCTGACATGACAACGCTCGTATTTGGTCACAAATCCCCCGACACCGATTCCACAGGCTCGCCGATCCTGTGGTCGTGGTACCTCAACGAAATCAAAGGTGTGCAGGCCGAGCCCGTGCTGTTGGGCGAGCCCAACACCGAAGCGGCGTTCATGCTGGACAACTGGGATCTGCCCAAACCACGCATCCTGGACGATCTGGCAGCGGACACTCCGGTGGTTATCGTCGACACCAACAACCCTGCCGAACTGCCCGCCAACGTCAATGACGCTGACATCCGCGCCATCATCGACCACCACAAGCTGGTCGGTGGTCTGGAAACCAAAGGCCCGATCGACATCACCGTGCGCCCGCTGGCCTGCACGGCCACCATCATGGTTGACCTGATGGGCGACGATGCAGCCAAGATGCCCGACGCCATCAAGGGCGCGGCACTGACCTGCATCCTTTCGGACACGCTGGAATTCCGCTCGCCCACCACCACGCCCCATGACCGCGAGGTCGCAGAGCGGCTGGCAGCCGAGTTGGAGCTGGATATCTCGGCTTACGCGGCAGATATGTTTGCGGCGAAATCGGATGTCTCGTCCTTCTCGGATGCCGAACTGATCCGCATGGACAGCAAGGAATACGAAGTCGATGGCACCAAATTCCGCGTCTCGGTTCTGGAAACCACTGCGCCGGGTGTCATTCTGGACCGCAAGGCAAGCCTGGCGGGTTCGATGGTGGATGTCGCCAAAGAAGACGGTGTCGATCAGGTGCTGCTGTTCGTCGTCGATATCCTGAACGAGGAAGCCACCCTGCTGGTGCCCAATGATCTGGTCAAAACCGTTGCCGAGAAAAGCTTTGGTGCATCCGTCGATGGCGACGCCGTGGTTCTGCCGGGCATCATGAGCCGTAAAAAGCAGATCATTCCGAACCTGAAGGTCTGAAAAAACACGCGGGGTCCGTCATTCTGAGTAAAACGGGCCTCGCATTATTGGTCTTCAGTCTGCGCCTTCGGCATTGCGCTTAAACAGACCTTTACCCAACCGACGAAATACAGGGCGGCCACCGATCGATTGGTGGCCAATCCCTTGCCAATCGGTCATAAGGCTCGTGCAGTTTCAGCTTGAGGCCACATATGACCCAGATCGTTCACGCGCTGTCCGAAATCTCCGCCCGCTACAAAGCGTTGTTTGTCGATCTTTGGGGGTGCGTTCACAACGGAATCACGGCCTATCCCGAAGCTGTCGCAGCCCTTCAAGCCTATCGCGCGGACGGGGGGCTTGTTGTGCTGGTCACGAACTCGCCCAAACCCCGTGCGGGTGTGGCCGAGCAACTGGTGCAGTTCAATGTTCCCGCAGATGCCTATGACACTATTGCCACCAGCGGCGATTCCGCACGGTCGGCGATGTTCCGTGGTGCTGTCGGGCACAAGGTTTACTTCATGGGGGAATGGCAGCGCGATGCGGGCTTTTTCGAGCCCCTGAAACTGCTGCACCACCCGATCCAGATTGAACGTGTCCCGCTGAGAGAGGCCGAGGGGATCGTCTGCTGTGGCCCTTTTGATCCGATGGCCGACCCGGACGTGAACCGCCCCGATTTCCTCTATGCCAAACAGATGGGCATGAAGCTGCTGTGCGCAAACCCCGACATTGTTGTCGATCGCGGCGAGGTGCGCGAATGGTGTGCAGGCGCTTTGGCAAAGCTCTATACCGAGATGGGCGGCGAGAGCCTGTATTTTGGCAAGCCGCACCCACCGATCTACGATCTGGCGCGCCGCAGGTTGCAGGAACTGGGCCATGATATCCCGGACAGCGACATTCTGGTGATCGGCGACGGGCCCCATACGGACATTCTGGGGGGCATGGGTGAAGGCATTGATTCCCTGTTCATTTCGGGTGGGCTGGCGGCTGCTGAGACAAAAACGTCGCACCATCCGGATCACGAATTCCTAACGGCTTATATCGAAAGGGAAAAGATCAACCCGACCTACACAATCGGTCGATTGAGATAGCAAGAAAAGACTTGATTTTCTGCAGTTGCGAAGTAATAAAGTTGCCAACCTAGGCCGGATAGTGGTTTTTTCTTTCTCGGTCGATTTCGAGTGAGGGCAACATGTTGGACAATCTTCCACGCGGAACGATCTGTATCGAAGACATCGAAATGGGCATGTCCCGCCACCTGCGTAAAGTGGTGACGGACGAAGATATCGAGATGTTCGCGCAGATCTCGACAGACCGGAACCCGGTGCATCTTGATGATGATTACGCCCGCGATACAATCTTCGAAGGGCGTATCGCGCACGGAATGCTGACAGCTGGGCTGATCTCGGCCGTTATTGGCGAACAACTGCCGGGTCATGGCACGGTCTATATGGGGCAGTCACTAAAGTTCCTGGCCCCCGTGCGCCCCGGTGACATGGTTTATGCCGAGGTCAAAGTCATCGACATCGACTTTTCCAAGCGTCGCGTCAAACTGGATTGCCATTGCTCGGTCGAGGGCAAGAAGGTGCTGATCGGTGAAGCCATGGTACTGGCCCCGTCGCGCAAGTTCGACTGACCGACAAACACATCCATGCAAAAGGCGCCTGACCGGCGCCTTTTTTGTTGGGACACTGAGTTTTGCCTGTGCCTTTCAGGACGGGCGGGCGCGTTTTCGCCCTTTCAACGCACCGGATTCCAGAATGATCTCTGACACCACGTGCTCGCGCCTGTAAGCCATCACATGAACACCGGACACCCCCGCGATATCGCGGATCTGCTGGATCAGTTCGATACAGATCTTCTTGCCCTCGTCAGCTGGTTTTTCGGCTTTCTCCATCCGCTCGATTACCTGATCGGGGATGTGAATGCCGGGAACATTGCTGCGCATCCAGCGAGCTGCACGCGCTGACGCGATCGGGCCGACGCCCGCGATGATGAACACTTTCTTGTCCAGTCCCGCATCCCGTACCCGCGCCATGAATTTCTCGAACAGCGGAATGTCGTAGATGTAATTGGTCTGAATATACTCGGCCCCGGCCTCAACCTTCTTTGCCAGACGATCAGGTCGCCAGTCATAAGGCGGTATGCAGGGGTTTTCGGCAGCACCAAGGAACAGTTGCGGCGGGCGCGTGATCTTACGACCAGAAAGGAACATTCCCTGATCGCGCATCGTGCGGATCGTCCGCAACAGGGTCAGGGAATCGAAATCGAATACCGGTTTTGCCCCCGGCTGATCCCCGACGCCGACGCCGTCGCCAGTCAGGCACAGCACGTTACTGACGCCCAACGCCGCAGCCCCCAGAACATCGCCCTGAATGGCAATCCGGTTCCGGTCGCGGCAGGAAATCTGATAGACCGGAGAATAACCCGCGCGCGTCAGCAAGGCACAAATCCCAATCGAGGACATATGGCAGTTCGCGCCCGAAGCATCGGTTGCATTGATCGCGTCAGCCACTTCGCCAAGCGGTTGGGCCGCCTGAAAAACATCCTCGGGGTCGGCACTGTCGGGTGGGTTCAACTCGGCGGTGACTGCGAAACGGCCTGAACGGAGCACCTTCTCCAACCGGCTGTGCGACACATGTCCTTGGGGAACCGGAACATAGCCAATCGGCTCCACCTCGTTGCGATGGGTATCACTCATTTCTTCAGTTCCCGGTTTATCGCGTTGGGTGGTTCGGCGGCCAGTGGTGCCGCAGAAGGTTCATTCTCGCGCGCTTCGGGGAATGCCTCGGCCAGCGCCAACCGGGCTGCATCCCGGGTCTCGCGCTCGTGCGCTGCAATCTCGCGGCTGACCCGCAGCCAGGATGACGAGCCTTTCAACGTGTGCTCCACCGGCGGAAGAACTTCTTTTATCTTGTCGGCTCCGTGCCGCATGCGGCTGGCTCCGTTCCAGGCCAGGGCCCAGACGCATTTCATATCCGGCTTCACCTCGCAAAACTCGCCGGGACGTACGCCGCCACATGGGCCATTGCGCAATTGCTTTGGGCAGTTCATCGGGCAGGACATTCCGGTGGATGACAACACGCATTGCCCGCACATCTTGCAATCAAACAACAGGGTTTTGACGCCCTTCTCGACCAATGCAATGGGGCGTTCGACGCGGTTATATCCGATCTTTGCAAATATCGGGTCCATCGCGACCATGCCGCGTTCGACACATTTATAGATCCACTCGAAAGTGCGGGCATGACGAATCGCGAACAGTCGCATTCGGTACATGGGTCTGCCTCCTGTGCTGGGTTCATTCGAACCTCGCCGGGCTTTGATCCGGTGCGCCTTAATCCAGGGAACCGGATTTTCAGTCTAAACCCGGAGTTTTTTTTGAATCAAGCGGTTGGAGGCGCTAGGCCTGAAATACTTGGATTGGCCTCGTGCGGTTTCCCGGCCAAGCGAAATGTTCAAGGCTATTCGCAGGATCGCTTTCTTCGAAATCAAACTGCCGCTTGAACAAATTGACTCGCGCCGCTACGCAATCGTCTATGCACATCATCCGGGATATCCAGTTCGTCCAGCCAGAAGATCGCGGCGCCAGCGTGGCAATCGGGAATTTCGACGGCGTTCATTTGGGGCATCAGTCGGTCATTGAACTGGCCCGTAATGCAGCGCCGGACGCGCCGCTGGGTGTGTTGACCTTCGAGCCGCATCCGCGGGAGTATTTTGCGCCTGACGCGCCTCCGTTCCGCCTGATGCGGGGCAATGCGCGAGCGCACCGGCTGGAGAAGCTGGGCGTAGAGAAGCTGTATGAACTGCCGTTCAACGCCGCGCTGGCCGGGCTTTCGCCAATGGAGTTTGCGCGCAACGTGATCTGCGACGGGCTGGGCCTGTCGCATGTCGTGGTGGGTGCCGATTTCTGCTTTGGCAAGGGCCGCAGTGGCACGGCGCAGGATCTGGTGAAGTTCGGGCAGGACATGGGGTTCGGTGTGACGATTGCGCCTTTGATGGAACGGTCGGAAAATGTTGTATCCTCAACCGCCATTCGCACCGCGCTGAGCGACGGCCGCCCACGGGACGCAGCCGCGATGCTGGGACACTGGCACCGGATCGAAGGCGAAGTGATCGGGGGCGAACAGCGCGGGCGCGAGCTGGGCTTTCCCACCGCGAACATGTCCATCGAAGGGCTGCATCCGCCAAAATTCGGTGTCTACGCCGTACTGGTGGATGTGTTGGATGGGCCGCATAAGGGCAGCTATCACGGTGCGGCCTCGATCGGGGTGCGCCCGATGTTTAACGGCCAGGTGCCCAATATCGAAACCTTCCTGTTCGACTTTTCGGGCGATCTGTACGGGGCGACCCTGTCGGTGGGTCTGATCGACTTTCTGCGCCCCGAGATGACATTCGACGGGCTGGAGAGTCTGATCACGCAGATGGATGCCGACTGCGAACAGGCCCGCGGTATATTGACCGCCCTATGAGTGTTGATCCGATTGAACGCGCGGGCCTGCCTGCCCGGTTTTGGGAGCGCAAACCCCTGCGCCAAATGAACCAGCGCGAGTGGGAGGCGTTGTGTGATGGCTGCGGCAAATGCTGCCTGAACAAGCTGGAAGATGAAGACACGGGCGAGGTTGCCCTGACCTGCGTCGCATGCCGCTTGCTGGATGATGAAAGCTGCCGCTGCGTACAATACGACATCCGGCATCAATTCGTGCCCGAATGCATCGTCATGACCCCCGACAATATCGACGAACATGCCTATTGGTTGCCGCAAACCTGCGCGTATCGGTTGCTGTGGGAAGGCAAACCGCTTTACGACTGGCACCCGTTGATATCTGGTACAGCGGACAGTGTGCACGCTGCCGGGATCTCGGTTCAGGGGCGCACGGTGTCTGAGTTTGAGACACCCATGGAAGAGTGGGAAGATTACATAATCGAGGAGCCAAGCTGATGCATTTCGCGTCTGACAATTCCGGGCCGGTTCATCCACAGGTCATGGCCAGGCTGGCCGAGGTCAATCAGGGCTATCAGATGGCCTATGGCGCGGATACGCTGATGAACGAGGTGCGCGACCGTATCCGCAGTATATTCGAGGCTCCGGGTGCTGCGGTCTATCTGGTGGCGACCGGGACAGCAGCGAATTCGCTCGCCCTTGCAACATTGTCAAAGCCTTGGGAAACGGTCTTCTGTTCCCCAGTCGCGCATATCCACGAGGACGAATGCAACGCACCGGAGTTTTACAGCGGCGCCAAGCTGACCCTGGTACCGGGCGGAGACAAGATGACCCCTGAGGCTTTGCGCGGGTCAATTCTGGGCGAGGAAACACGCGGTGTGCATGGGCCGCAGCGCGGACCCGTGTCGATCACACAAGTGACCGAGCGCGGATCGGTCTATTCGCTGGCAGAGTTGCAGGCCCTGTGCGAGGTCGCCAAGACGTACGGCCTGCCCGTGCATCTGGACGGCGCGCGCTTTACCAACGCGTTGGTTGCGCTGAACTGTTCCCCTGCGGATATGACATGGAAAGCAGGTGTAGATGCTGTCAGTTTTGGTGGCACCAAGAACGGTCTCATGGGTGTCGAGGCGGTTGTGTTCTTTGATGAAAGCAAAGCCTGGGAGTTTGAGCTGCGGCGCAAGCGCGGGGCGCATCTGTTTTCCAAACACCGCTATCTGTCCGCTCAGATGGCGGCCTATCTGGAAGACGACCTGTGGCTGAAGATGGCGCGTCAGGCCAATGACAACTGCGCCCGCTTGGCCGAGGGGTTGCGCGCCAAGGGGGCCGCATTTCTGCACGAACCGCAGGCCAATATGATCTTTGCCTCATTCCCACGCGCGAAGCACAAGCAACTGCACAAGGCAGGCGCGGTTTATCACCTTTGGGGTGCAGAGCTGGAAGGCGAGGATAACAACGAAAACCTCGCGTGCAGGCTGGTTTGCGACTGGTCCATCGGAGCGGCGGAGATCGATCAGTTTCTCAATCTGCTTTGACGCCTAACGGGGCGTTGGTCTGCCAGAACGCCCGCAGCAAAGCGCCGGTTTCATCAGGGTGTGAAATCGGCAGCATGTGCCCTGCGCCGTTTATGCGTTCATGGCGCGCATCAGGCAGGCGCCGTTGCAGCCCTGCGCAAATCGCGTGGATCACTGGCGGCGTCTCTGACCCGCTCAGCAACAGGGTCGGCATCGATGCGCGCCGGAGCCGATCCGGGTCAAGCAACCCTGCCTGATCGTCATAGAGCACAGGGTGCACAGCAGGAACCGCATCGATTCCACGCACCATATTTGCCCGCGTGCGCTCGGGCAAATCAGGCCATTTGGGGCTGATCTTCGTGCTCCACGCCCTGTTGAACAGGCGCGCGGCCAGAGCCTTGTCACCAGATTCGAAGGCCGCACTGACTGGCTCGGAGTCCCGTTCGTGCTGTTCGAACAACAGCGGCGCATCCTGTTTCGCAACTGCAAAGAACACGGGTTCGATCAGGATCAGGCTGCGCACGCGCTCGGGATGCTCAATTGCCAGCCTGAGTGCGATCATCGCCCCAAAGGAATGCCCGATTACATCCATGGGTTCCGTCAATTCAGCCAGGGCCGGTTTGGTCACTGCGTCAAAGAAATCACCCTGCCCGTCCCAATCCGGGCTGCGCCCATGCGACAGCATATCCGGGGCAACAAATGTCGCACAGCCATTCAGCGCACTGGCCAAACCAGACCAGGCACCGGAATGCGCAATCGTGCAATGGAGGGCGAGCAGTTTCCGCTCCCCCTCACCCAAGTGCCTGACGAAAACGGATTGCATCGTGGCCCTGACCGTCACCCGTTCATCTCGGCCAGATGCCGATCCAGATCGTCCAGCCTGTCCTGACCCCAGAACCGCTGGTCGTCGGGCGTGATGTAGAACGGTGCGCCGAAGACACCCCGGTCCACGGCTTCCTCGAGGTTGGCGGCGTAGGTTTCTGCGCCCACCAGCAAGCCGCTGTCTGCCAGACCGGGATCAAACCCGGCTTGCGTCAGACATTCGCGGATGACATCGTCCTGTGCGATATCCTTTTCCTCGGCCCAGCAGGCGCGAAGGAAGCTATGACACAGCTTACCCACATCGCCCGAGCCGTCCTTGATCGCGGCAATAACCGCATAAGATGACGGGGCCATGTTGGTCGGCCAGTGCGCGGGTTTCAGATTGAACTCCATCCCCAGATTCTTCGATTGGCGCAGCAGCTCCTGTGCGCGGTACTCGATACGAGAGATATGCCGGTCTTTCGGAGGGGTCCCCCCGGTGCGCGCGAACAGGGCGATAATGTCCAGCGGCTTATAGTTGATCGTCGCGCCGTGTTTCGCCGCGATTTCTTCCAACCGCATCCCTGCCAGATAGGAATAGGGCGAGAGTGTCGCAAAAAAGTAGTCAATCTGGGTCATGTGCACTTTCTCCGCTGCGTTACCTTTGCGGGACGGTAAGGCCATGCTAAGCGGTGTCAACATCACGATTCTGTCACATTGCCATTGCTGCCCGGGGACCTCAGCCGATGCCGACACTTCACGAACCCAAGCTTATCGCTGGGAACGCCAACCTTCCGCTTGCCCAAGCCATCGCACGCCGCATGAGCCTGTACCGAGGCGTTGATCAGGGTCTGGTCGATGCGCGTGTCGAACGGTTCAACGACGGTGAGATTTTCGTGGAAGTGTTCGAAAATGTGCGCGGCGAGGATATGTTCATTATCCAACCGACCTCGAACCCGGCCAATGACAACCTGATGGAACTGCTGATCATCGCCGATGCGCTGCGCCGGTCGTCCGCGCAGCGGATCACCGCCGTGATCCCGTATTTCGGGTACGCCCGTCAGGACCGTCGCACCAAGGCCCGCACGCCCATCAGCGCCAAGCTGGTGGCCAACATGTTGACAGGGGCCGGGATCGAACGGATCCTGACCATGGACTTGCATGCGGCCCAGATTCAGGGCTTTTTCGATATGCCCGTGGACAACCTTTATGCCTCGCCCATCTTTGCGCTGGATGTGAGGCATCAGTTCAAGGGAAATCTGGATGAAATCATGGTCGTTTCACCTGACGTGGGCGGCGTGGCCCGCGCGCGTGAACTGGCCAAGCGGATCAACGCCCCTTTGTCGATCGTGGACAAGCGCCGCGAGAAAGCGGGCGAAGTGGCCGAGATGACCGTGATCGGGGATGTGAAGGACAAGATCTGTCTGATCGTCGACGACATGTGCGACACCGCCGGAACGCTGTGCAAGGCAGCGCAGGTGCTGCTGGATAACGGTGCGAAAGAGGTTCATTCCTACATCACGCATGGCGTCATGAGCGGCCCTGCGGTGGAACGGGTGACAAATTCGGTGATGAAGTCGCTGGTGCTGACCGACACGATCCAGCCAACCAAAGAGATTTTGGGCGCCAAGAACATCCGCATTGTTCCGACCGCGCCTATCTTTACGCAGGCGATCCTGAACATCTGGAACGGAACCAGCGTGTCATCCCTGTTCGAAGACAAGACGCTGACGCCGATCTACGAATCCATGTACCAGATGGATTGAGTTTGGACGGGTCGACAGAATGTGTCGTCCCTTTCTTTTTGAACCACCGGTTGCGCACAAGTCTGCCTCATGCGCGCGATCAGCGACACAAGCGGACCGATCTCCATGACTGGCAACAAACGCATTGTTCTTTCCAGCGACCACGCGGCTATCGAGCTGCGTCAGGCCGTGGCCAACCACATCGCGCAGCAAGGCTGGGACGTGGTCGATATCGGCCCGACGACCCATGAAAGCACCCATTACCCCAAACACGGCAAGGCCGCGGCACTGGCCGTAGCCTCGGGTGATTGCGGATTGGGGATTATCCTCTGCGGCACGGGTCAGGGCATCATGATGGCCGCAAACAAGGTGCCCGGCATTCGCTGCGGCGTCTGTTCGGACGCGTTTTCCGCCCGGATGATCCGCCAGCATAACAATGCCAATATGCTGTCGATTGGCGCGCGTGTTGTCGGCGAAGGACAGGCGCTGGATATTGTGGATGCGTTTCTGGGTGCCGAATTTGAAGGCGGCCGCCACGCCACACGGGTCGACATGATCGAAGCGCAGGACGACTGAGGCCTGCGCCTGTCCTGCAAGCCCAGGATCAGGAAATGTCCCAGTCGTCCGGGTGCGCCACCTCTCCAAACGCGGTCCAGCTGATCCGGATGCGGGCAATCCGCGTGTCGGACCAAGTCCGAAACACCGCTTCAAACCCTTCTGTGGTGACATTTTCTGCCTGAACCTCGGCGCGCAGGGCTGATGATGTGTCGACATCCCAAAGGGAAATCCCGATCTGAACAATGGGCGGGCTAAGAAACGTGTCCTTGAATTGGATGGGTTTCCGACGTTCGCGGGGGCCTTCGCCAGTCCACATGTCCCCGCCTTCGGCAAATTCCGAAAACAGAACACTTTCACCTTGATCGATGCCAATGGGATGGGTCAGAAATTTTTTCATGTATTCATCATTATACTTGAATTTCCGCAACTTATCCCTGCTTTTTGGCAAAAGCACGACAAAAAAACGGCCCCGCAATCGCGAGGCCGTTCCAATTTTTCACTGTTAAGCCAATTACAGGCTCATATGCGTCCCAAGCGCTTCCATGTCGGCCAGCAGCTTGGCGGCTTCGTCGACGATCGACATATCGTCGCCGCCCTTTGCCGCTTCGTGCGAGGCGCGTGCCTCGGCAATCAGCTCGTCCATATGCGAACGGGTGATTTCCGAAACCGGAACCGCCTTTTCGGCCAGAACCGACAGGCTGTCGCCGTTGATCTGGGCAAACCCGCCGGTGACCAGGTATTCGCTGGACCCTTCGGGTGCCTCAACCTTCAGCAGACCGGGGCGCAGCGTTGTGATGGTGGGGGCGTGATCGGGCATCGCCGTCATGTCCCCGTCTGCGCCGGGAATCTGGACCGCGGTGACCTCGAGCGAAGCTAAGCTCCGCTCGGGGCTGACGAGGTCGAAATGCATCGTGTTTGCCATCAGGGATACTCCTTAGGCGGCTGCTGCTGCCATTTTTTCGGCTTTGGCGATCACTTCGTCGATGCCGCCAACCATCAGGAAGGCTGCTTCGGGCAGGTGATCGTATTCGCCAGCCACAACGGCCTTGAACGACGAGATGGTGACATCCAGAGGAACCTGAACCCCCGGCGAGCCGGTGAAGACCTCGGCCACGTCGAACGGCTGTGACAGGAAGCGTTCGATCTTACGGGCACGGGCCACGGTCAGCTTGTCCTCTTCCGACAGTTCGTCCATGCCGAGGATGGCGATGATGTCCTGCAGCGACTTGTAGCGCTGGAGGATCTGCTGAACGTCGGTCGCAACCTTGTAGTGCTCTTCCCCGACGATGGCCGGGTCGAGCAGGCGCGAGGTCGAGTCGAGAGGGTCAACCGCAGGGTAGATACCCTTTTCCGAGATCGCACGGTTGAGAACGGTGGTCGCGTCGAGGTGCGCAAACGAAGTTGCCGGCGCGGGGTCGGTCAAGTCGTCCGCAGGCACGTAGATCGCCTGCACCGAAGTGATCGATCCGGCCTTTGTCGAGGTGATGCGTTCCTGCAGGGCGCCCATGTCAGTGGCCAGTGTCGGCTGGTAGCCCACAGCGGACGGGATACGACCCAGCAGAGCCGACACTTCGGAACCCGCCTGCGTGAAGCGGAAGATGTTGTCGACGAAGAACAGAACGTCGGTACCAGACTGGTCGCGGAACTGCTCGGCCAGGGTCAGACCGGTCAGAGCAACACGCGCACGCGCACCCGGAGGCTCGTTCATCTGACCGTAAACCAGGGCCACCTGGCTTTCCGACAGGTTGTCCGGCTTGATCACGTTCGATTCGATCATCTCGTGGTACAGGTCGTTGCCTTCACGGGTCCGTTCACCAACACCCGCAAACACCGAGAAGCCCGAGTGCACTTTTGCGATGTTGTTGATCAGTTCCATGATCAGAACAGTTTTACCAACGCCGGCGCCGCCAAACAGGCCAATCTTACCGCCTTTGGCGTAAGGGGCCAGCAGGTCAACCACCTTGATGCCGGTGACCAGAACTTCCGACTCGGTCGACTGTTCGGCAAAGGTCGGTGCGGGCTGGTGGATAGCGCGAACTTCGGTCGCCTCTACCGGACCTTTTTCGTCGATCGGCTCGCCGACGACGTTCAGGATGCGGCCCAGGGTGGCATTGCCAACCGGAACCGAGATCGGTGAACCGGTGTCGGTGACCACTTCGCCACGGACCAGACCTTCGGTCGCGTCCATCGCGATGGTGCGGACAGTGTTTTCACCCAGGTGCTGAGCAACTTCCAACACCAGGCGCTTGCCATTGTTGGTGGTTTCCAGCGCGTTCAGAATTTCAGGCAGCTGATCTTCGAAGTGCACGTCGACGACGGCCCCGATGATCTGTGTGACTTTGCCTTTTGCATTCGCCATGTTTCGTCTCCGGTTTGTCTCTACAGCGCCTCGGCGCCGGAAATAATTTCAATCAGCTCGTTGGTGATCACGGCCTGACGCGAGCGGTTGAACTGGATCGTCAGCTTGTCGATCATCTCACCCGCGTTGCGCGTCGCGTTGTCCATTGCGGACATCCGCGCGCCCTGTTCAGACGCTCCGTTTTCGAGCAGAGCCGAGAAGATCGCGGTCGCAACCCCCTTGGGCAGCAAGTCGGCCAGAATGGCCTCTTCGCTGGGCTCGTAGTCGAAGATGGCACCGCTGTCGTCACCTTCCGATTCCTCGAACGAGGCGGGGATGACCTGCTGTGCCGTCGGGATCTGGGTCACAACGTTGACGAACTTCGAATAGAAGATCATGGCAACGTCGAACTCGCCCCCGTCGAAGCGGGACAGGATGTCCTTTGCGATGTCCTGCGCGTTGGAATAACCCAGACGCTTGACCTCGCTCAGGTCCACATGCCCAACGAACAGATCGCCAAAATCACGCTTGAGCGCGTCACGGCCTTTCTTGCCGACGGTCAGGATCTTGACCGTCTTGCCCTTGCCGCGCAGCTCTTCCGCCTTCTGGCGGGCCAGCTTGGCGATGTTCGAGTTGAAGCCGCCACACAGGCCGCGTTCAGCTGTCAGCACAACCAGCAGATGGACATCATCACTGCCCGTACCACGGAGCAGCTTGGGGGCGCTGTCGCTGCCCCCAACCGACGCCGCCAGCCCCGCCATCACGGCATTGAACCGCTCGGCATAAGGGCGCGAGGCTTCGGCAGATTCCTGGGCGCGGCGCAGTTTTGCGGCCGCGACCATCTGCATGGCCTTGGTGATCTTGCGGGTCGATTTGACCGACTCGATCCTGTTTTTAAGGTCCTTCAGACTAGGCATCGGAACCTCCTATCAAGCGAAGGTCGCGGCGTATTCGTCGATCGCTGCTTTGAGTTTGTCGGACGCTTCACCTTTGATCTTTGGATCTTCGTCGGTGATCCACTTCAGCAGGTCAGCGTGCTTGCCGCGCAGATGCGCCAGCAGACCGGCCTCGTAGCGGCCAACGTCAGATACATCGATCTTGTCGAGATAGCCGTTGGTGCCAGCGAAGATGACGCAGACGATTTCCGCGTTGGTCAGCGGCGAGTACTGCGGCTGCTTCATCAGCTCGGTCAGGCGCGCACCACGGTTCAGAAGCTGCTGGGTTGCGGCGTCGAGGTCGGAACCAAACTGCGCAAAGGCCGCCATTTCGCGATACTGAGCCAGTTCCAGCTTGACCGGACCGGCAACCGATTTCATCGCGTCGGTCTGAGCCGACGAGCCCACACGCGAAACCGACAGACCGGTGTTCACAGCAGGACGGATGCCCTGATAGAACAGTTCGGTTTCCAGGAAGATCTGACCGTCGGTGATCGAGATCACGTTGGTCGGAATAAAGGCCGAAACGTCACCACCCTGTGTCTCGATAACCGGCAGAGCCGTCAGCGAACCAGCACCGAAGTCTTCGTTCAGCTTTGCCGAACGTTCCAGCAGGCGGGAGTGAAGGTAGAAAACGTCACCCGGATAGGCTTCGCGGCCCGGCGGGCGACGCAGCAACAGCGACATCTGACGATAGGACACGGCCTGTTTCGACAGGTCATCATAGATGATCAGCGCGTGACGGCCATTGTCACGGAAATATTCTGCCATCGCGGTTGCGGCATAGGGTGCCAGGAACTGCATCGGTGCCGGGTCGGACGCGGTTGCGGCGACAACGATCGAATATTCAATCGCACCGGATTCTTCCAGTTTCTTCACCAGCTGGGCAACGGTCGAACGCTTCTGACCGATCGCAACGTAAACGCAGTACAGTTTCTTCGACTCGTCGTCGCCCGCTGCTTCGTTATAGACTTTCTGGTTCAGGATGGTGTCCAGAGCCACGGCGGTTTTACCGGTCTGGCGGTCACCAATGATCAGCTCGCGCTGGCCACGGCCAATCGGGATCATCGCGTCAACCGATTTCAGGCCGGTTGCCATCGGTTCGTGCACCGATTTACGCGGAATGATACCGGGTGCTTTGACGTCTGCAACGCCGCGCTTGGTGGCATTGATCGGACCTTTGCCGTCCAGCGGGTTGCCCAGACCGTCAACAACACGGCCCAGCAGCTCGTCACCGATTGGAACGTCCACGATCGAGTTGGTGCGCTTGACGGTGTCACCTTCTTTGATGTCACGGTCAGAACCGAAGATAACGACACCGACGTTGTCGCTTTCCAAGTTCAGCGCCATCCCCATGATGCCGCCGGGGAATTCGACCATCTCACCGGCTTGAACGTTGTCCAGGCCATATACACGGGCAATCCCGTCACCGACGCTCAACACGCGACCGATCTCGGCCACTTCGGCTTCCTGACCAAAATTCTTGATCTGGTCCTTCAGGATTGCAGAAATCTCTGCAGCTTGGATTCCCATTTATCCGACCTCTTTCATTGCATTCTGTAGGGAGTTCAGCTTCGAACGGATCGAACTGTCGATCATTTTCGAGCCCACTTTGACGACAAGACCGCCGATGAGGCTTTCATCAACGGTCGCATTGATAGTTACGGTCTTGCCCACACGCTCGGACAGCGTCTTGGACAGTTTTTCCAGTTGTGTCTTGGTCAGCGCCTTGGCCGAGGCGACATCGGCGGTCACTTCGCCACGCTCATCAGCCAGCATGTCACGCAGCACCTGCACCAGTTGCGGCACAACAAACAGGCGGCGTTTCTGCGCCATCAGACCCAGCGTATTGCGCAGGATGGCGTTCAGGCCCATCTTGTCAGCAATTGCGGTGATCGCAGCTTCCTGCTGAGTACGCGAAACCAGCGGCGATGCGATTAGGTCGCGCAGGTCGGCACTGTCGCCCAGTGCTGCTGCCAGATCATTGATGCCGGATTCCAGACCCGCAAGGTCATTATTCTCTTTTGCGATCTCGAAGATCGCGGTGGCATAGCGCTCGGCGATGCCTGTGGAAATCGAAGCTGGTTCGGACACGTCCACCCTTCCGATATTTGAGGCCCCGATTTTGGGTAGCGGCCGCTACCTTGGGGCGTGAGGAAACCCCGGCCAGACGGTCGGGGATCAAAATCACCGGGGATGTAGCAGAGGTGAACCAACCAAGCAATACGCTATAGCGGTAACAGATTTATCCACAAAATGTTAATTTTCATACACTTACACCAAGTGCGACCGTTTGGACCGGTCGCGGCAGTTGAAAAATGTTACGAATATGCAGGTTTTTGCGATTCCTGTGACTTTTTTCTCGCGAATTTGTCACTTTGGGATGCACACGGTTGTCACGCAGGCTTTAGCAGACCGTCAAGCGCCTTGATCGGCTTCCTGATGGCATGTTTGGTGACATTGCCCCGGGGCGGATGAATGTTCTTTGTGACCTCGACCATCAACACCCCGCCCGCCATGACAGTTGGAATACGCTGGCCAGTTTTTTCGATCAGACTGCCCGACTTCAACCAGAACCGCCGGAAGGACGGCGGCATGTAAAGAGCCGAGCAATGCGCCTCGGGCAGGAAGTAGTGCGACCTGAGCTGATTTTCCAGCTGAGTGGCGGAATAGGGACGGCCAAAGCCAAATGGCGTTTTGTCCGTACGTGACCACAGACCCGCCCGGTTCGGAACAATGAACACGGCCCTGCCACCGGGGCCCAGAACGCGCCAGCATTCCTCGAGCAGCTGGTTTGGCCGCTCGGACGTCTCCAGCCCGTGCATCACCACAAGCTTGTCCACGTGACCGGTTTCAATGGGCCACCGGGTCTCTTCCGTCAGGACCGAGACATTGGGCATCCCCGCGGGCCAGGGCATCACACCTTGCGGGCCGGGCATCAGCCCGATGACCCGGCGCGCATCGGCCAGATAAGGGCGCAACAGCGGCACGGCAAAGCCAAAACCGGCAACTGTCTGACCTTTGGCTTCGGGCCAGAGCTCGGTCAGCCGCCCGCGAATAGCCGCCTGTGCCGCGCGCCCAAGGGTGCTGCGGTAGTAGAAGTTCCTCAGATCCTGCACATCAAGATGCATTGCGGACATCCGGTCAATCGGCTTAGCTGGGCGCAGTCTAGCAATGAAAGGGCAAAAGGCCATGCCTCTTGAAATCGTTACAATCCCGTGCCTCAGCGACAATTACGCCTTTCTGGCCCATGACAGCGGCAATGGCCAGACTGCGCTGATCGATGCCCCAGAAGCCACGCCGATTCTTGCGGCGCTGGAAGATCGGGGATGGGCGTTGTCACATGTGCTGCTGACCCATCATCACTGGGATCACGTTGAAGGGCTAGCCGAAATTCTGGCCAAACACCCTACAATGGTCATCGGTGCGGCCGCCGACGCGCACCGCCTGCCCCCGCTGGACCAGCAGGTTGCCGAAGGCGACAGCTTTGAGGTCGGTGGCGAACCAGTCGAGGTGATGGACGTTTCGGGGCACACGGTTGGTCATATCGCGTTTTATCTTCCGCAAAGCGCGGTCGTCTTTACCGCTGACAGCCTGATGGCTCTCGGATGTGGACGTCTGTTCGAAGGCAGCCCGGCGCAGATGTGGGCGTCGCTGAGCAAGCTGGCCGCTTTGCCGGACGACACTCTGGTCTGTTCGGGGCATGAATATACACAATCCAACGCAAAATTCGCCATTACCGTCGATCCCGAGAACGCTGCGTTGAAACAGCGAATTGCCGATATCGACCGCGCCCGCGCCGCTGGCGAAGCCACTGTTCCGTCGATTTTGGCGCTTGAAAAAGCCACCAACCCGTTCCTGAGGGCCACTGATCCGGCGATTCAGGCCCATCTTGGTATGGCAAACGCCGATCCTGCGGCGGTTTTCGCCGAAATCCGGGGTAGAAAAGACAGGTTCTGATGCTTATTTGCCCCTCTTCACGGCCACGGTCACAACAAATGTGACTGTCAAGTGAAAGAAAACCCTTGAAGCCGGGCCACGATCAACCAAACTCTAATAGTATGAGGACATGGTTGGGATGGGGTTCCGGCCGAAAGCCCGCCCCCTTCTGACCCAAGACAGAGGAGCACCCGCGTGCCTTCATTCTCGAGCACACTGGAACAAGCCATCCACGCGGCCCTTGCGGCTGCGAATGAACGGCGACACGAATTTGCAACGCTGGAGCATTTGCTGCTGGCGCTTCTGGAAGAACCCGATGCGGTGCGCGTCATGAAAGCGTGCAGCGTCGATCTGGACGAGTTGCGCAGCACTCTGGTTGAGTTCATAGACGAAGATCTTTCAAATCTGGTCACGGATATCGACGGGTCCGAAGCCGTACCGACGGCAGCGTTCCAGCGCGTCATTCAGCGCGCCGCGATCCATGTGCAAAGCTCGGGCAGGACCGAAGTGACCGGTGCCAATGTACTGGTCGCCATTTTTGCCGAGCGCGAAAGCAATGCCGCCTATTTCCTTCAGGAACAGGACATGACCCGGTACGACGCGGTCAATTTCATCGCCCATGGCGTGGCCAAAGACCCCGCTTATGGTGAAAGCCGGTCGGTATCCGGTGCGGATCAGGTGGAAGAAGAAGCTCAGACAGGATCCGGCGACACGGAACAAAAAGAAAGTGCGCTTGGGAAATACTGTATTGACCTGAACTCGAAATCGCGCGCGGGTGATGTCGATCCGCTGATCGGGCGCGCGGATGAGGTGGAACGCTGTATCCAGGTGCTGTGCCGCCGCCGCAAGAACAACCCGCTGCTGGTGGGCGATCCGGGCGTGGGCAAAACCGCCATTGCCGAAGGTCTGGCGCACAAGATCGTCGCCGGAGAAGCCCCAGATGTCTTGGCACACACCACCATCTATTCGCTGGATATGGGCGCACTGCTGGCTGGGACCCGTTATCGCGGCGATTTCGAAGAGCGCCTGAAGGCGGTTGTAACCGAGCTGGAAGAGCACCCCGACGCAGTGCTGTTCATCGACGAAATCCATACCGTGATCGGTGCCGGTGCAACCTCGGGCGGGGCGATGGATGCCTCGAACCTGCTGAAGCCTGCGTTGCAGGGCGGCAAGCTGCGCACCATGGGCTCGACCACCTACAAAGAGTTCCGACAGCATTTTGAAAAGGACCGAGCCCTGTCGCGCCGGTTCCAGAAGATCGATGTGAACGAACCTTCGGTTGAAGACAGCGTCAAGATCCTGCGCGGTCTGAAACCCTATTTTGAGAAACATCACGACATCAAATACACCGCTGATGCGATCAGAACCGCAGTCGAGCTGTCGGCACGTTACATCAACGACCGCAAGCTGCCCGACAAGGCCATCGACGTGATTGATGAGGCTGGCGCGGCGCAGCATCTGGTGGCGGAAAGCAAACGGCGCAAGACCATCGGGGTCAAAGAGATTGAGGCCGTGGTTGCCAAGATCGCCCGCATCCCGCCCAAGAACGTCACCAAGGACGATGCCGAGGTGCTGAAAGACCTCGAAGCCTCGCTGAAACGGGTGGTCTTTGGGCAGAATCTGGCGATCGAGGCGCTGGCCAGCGCAATCAAACTGGCGCGCGCCGGCCTGCGGGAGCCTGAAAAGCCCATCGGCAACTATCTGTTTGCCGGTCCGACCGGTGTGGGCAAGACCGAGGTGGCGAAACAGCTGGCGGATACGCTGGGCGTTGAACTGCTGCGTTTCGACATGTCGGAATACATGGAGAAACACGCGGTCAGCCGTCTGATCGGCGCACCTCCGGGCTATGTCGGGTTCGATCAGGGGGGTCTGCTGACCGACGGTGTCGACCAGCATCCGCATTGTGTGTTGCTGCTGGACGAGATTGAAAAGGCGCACCCGGACGTGTTCAACATCCTGTTGCAGGTGATGGACCATGGCGAGCTGACTGACCATAACGGTCGTACAGTGAACTTCCGCAACGTGGTGCTGATCATGACCTCGAACGCGGGGGCGCAAGAGCAGGCCAAGGCCGCGATCGGGTTCGGTCGTGACCGTCGAGAGGGCGAAGACACTGCCGCGATTGAACGCATGTTCACGCCGGAATTCCGCAACCGTCTGGATGCCGTGATCTCGTTCGCGCCGCTGCCGAAAGAGGTCATTTTGCAGGTGGTCGAGAAATTCGTCCTGCAACTGGAAGCCCAACTGCTGGATCGTGGTGTGACCATTGATCTGACACCCAAAGCCGCCGAATGGCTGGCGGACAAAGGGTATGACGACAAGATGGGTGCGCGCCCGCTGGGCCGTGTCATTCAGGAATACATCAAGAAACCGCTGGCCGAAGAGTTGCTGTTTGGCAAGCTGGCAAAAGGCGGTGTGGTCCGTGTCTCGGTCAAGAAGGGTGATCTGGATCTTGATATCCTTGGCCCGGATCAACCGCGCATTTCGGGTGACAAGCCTCCGCTTCTGACGGCAGACTGATCGCCCACCGCATCAAACAGAAAACCCGCCTACCAAGGCGGGTTTTCTTCGTTTCGCCCAACACAGACAAGGACTCATCCACTCGACCGGGGTCGCGTTAGCGTCTCGGTTATACTGCGTGTGAAACGCCTGTCTGACATGCGCCGCCTTGATTCTCCAACGGCTCTGGTCACTGTGGCCGGTATCGCCAATAACCGGTTGCGGGGCGGCGGCTTGTTTTCGTGGTTGCTGAGGGCCAGAGGCTTTACCTTTCGGTCAGCTTCAACTCGATCCGGCGGTTTTGCGCGTGTGCCTCCGGCGTATCAGCGGGGTTGACGGGCTGGAATTCGCCAAACCCGTTGGCTGCAAGGCGGTTGGGCGGAATGCCCAGCGCGTCAACCATATAGCGCACAACCGACAGCGCGCGACCCTGGCTGAGCTCCCAGTTGTCGCGATACCGGCCCGACCCCGCCAGAGGAACGTTGTCGGTGTGGCCGTCGACCCGGATCACCCAGTTCAGACCGGGCGGGATTTCAGCAGCGACACTGCGCAGGATGCTGGCCACCTTGGCGACCTCCTGCTGCCCTTCTTCGGACAGCACGGCGGACCCGGTCGGGAACAGAACCTCGGACGAGAACACGAACCGGTCGCCTTCGATGCGCACCCCTTCCTGACCGCCAAGGACATCCCGCAAACGACCAAAAAATTCCGAGCGATAGCGTTGCAGATCCTCGGCCTGTGCCGCCAATTCCTGGTTCTGCCCGGCCAGTGCCTCGGCCTCGGCCTCAAGACGCAGGCGTTCCGCTTCTTCCAGTAGACGTCGCCTGCGTTCTTCGGATGCGGCACGGGCCAGCGCTGCGTTCAGGTCCTGCCCTAATGTCTGAATCTGCACCTCGGCGGCGGCGTTGCGTTCTTCGAAATCGTCTAGCAGCGACTGCAAGGAGCCCAATTGCCCGCGCAAGGCGGCGATCTGCTGGTTCAGCAGTGCGGCTTCTCGCTGCGCTTCGACAGAGATTTCTTTTTCTTCCGAAAGCGTCGCATTGGCGAGGTCCAACAAGGCCTGCCGCTGCTCGGCCAGAGAGCGTTGCGCATCAGCATCCGCCTGCGCTTGCGTCTGCGCCTGCAAAGCGGCTTCAAGCTGGGCCCTCAGTTCATCCGGGTTCACGTCGCCAAACTGACGCTCCAACGCGGCACGCGCCGCCTGTGCTGCGGCCAGCAGGGTGAGTGTGTCTTCGGCCTCTTTGCGTTGCGCTTCCAGAGCAAGTGTCATGGCCGTCAGCTCGGCATCGGCATCCAGAAGGCGGTTACGCAACGCCTCGGCGGCGGCGGCTTCGGCCAGACGGGCGGCTTCTTCATCGCTGAGCTGCTGTTCAAGGGTGGTGATCTGGGCGTCCCGGTCGGCGCTGCCTTGCTCCAGATCCGCCACCAGCGCTTCCAGTGCTTCACGACGGGCAGCGGCCAAACGGGCGGCTTCGGTCTGTGCGTCGATTTCCTCGCGGCTTTGGGCAAGGGCCAGGTTCAACGCCTCTTGCTCGGTCAGCAGTTTCGCGCGCTGCGATTCAAGCACTGCAATATCACCCAGTGCCCGTTCCTGTTCGGCCAGCAGGGCTGCCACCTGTGCTTCAAAATTGGTGATCCGGGTCTGCGCCTGATCCAGAGCGGCAGCCTGGCGGTCGCGCTCGGTGGTCAGTGACGCGATCAGTGACTGGGCTTGCGCCAGATCGTCTTCAGCCTGAGACAGGGTGGTATTCAACGCCCCAAGGCGCGCCTGCAACCGGCTGTTTTCGCGTTCTTCCAGCCCCAGCGCACCCGCCAGCGCCGCGATTTCGTCAGCCAATGTGGTCAGTTCGTCTTCCTGACCCGAGATGGTTTCGCGCAGCACAAACTGGATCACCATGAAGATGGTCAGCACAAAGGTCAGCACCATCAACAGCCCCGTCATCGCGTCGACGAAACCGGGCCAGACCGAGCCCTGGAACCGTTGACCGGTGCGGCGGGACAGCGCCATGGGCTATTCTCCTTCCGGCGTGGTGCGTACCGCACCGCGCGGCAGGGTCAGCGCCTTGACCAGCAGTTCAATATCCTTGCGGAACTCATTCATGCTTTCCTGCCGGCCCGCCGAAATCTCTTCGAGGATACGCAGCAGCTGCACATCCATCGAGCGCAGGCGCATCCGGCTTTCGGCGTCGATACCTTCACCCGCACCGTGATCGCGCATGTGATCCAGCAGGGCTTCCTGACCCAGCGCCACGCGTTCCAGCGCCGCCGTAACACTTTCGGTATTGGCCTGACGGTTGTTCATCTCACCGATCACATCGACCAGCAAACCCAGCTTGGCGGAAACCTCGGCCCGGTCGCTTTCCTGCGCAGAGAACAGATCCTGCAAGGCATCCATCTGTTCGGACATGGCGTCCAGCACCGGCGTGAGCACGGCAATTTCGGCACCGCCTTCTTCTCCACCTGCGAAACCTAAGCGGGTGATCGAAGACAGCCATTCTTCAAGCTCGCGATAGAAGCGGTTCTGCCCGTGCCCTGCAAAAACTTCGAGCAAGCCGACGATCAGCGACCCGGCCAGACCCAACAGAGACGATCCGAACGCAACACCCATCCCCTGCAATTGCGCCTCGAGCCCGGTCATCAGGCGGTTGAAAACGGCCAGCCCTTCCTCGCCCTCCTGCGGGTTTAGGCTGCGGATGGTATCGACAATGGCCGGCACGGTTGTCGCCAGTCCAAAGAACGTACCCAAAAGACCCAGATAGATCAGCACGTTGGTGATATAGCGGGTGATTTCACGCTCTTCCTCGACCCGTTCGGCCACAGAATCCAGAATAGAGCGGGTCGAGGTCGAACTGATCTGCGACCGCGCACCCCGTTCGCGCAGCAATGAGGCCAGAGGTGCCAACAATTGCGGTGTGCGGGCGTCTTCACGAACAACACCGCCAACGAATGCCTCGATCCAGCGCACGGACCCGATCAGTTGTGTCACCTGATAGAAACAGGCAAACACGCCGATCAGGAACACCATCAGGATGAAGCCGTTCAGGTACGGGTTGGCGAAGAACACCGGCAACACATAGGGCAGCGCCAGAAACACACCCAGCCCGGACAGGCCGATCGCCATCAACATCAACAGAATCTGTCGCGTTGGATGCGAGAAATGGGGTCTCGCGCCCTGATGTGCCTGCGCCATGCGCGTGGTTCCCGGTATTTGCCTGCTCTGCGTCGAAACTAGCGAAATTCCACTGGTGACGCCAAGAGTTTATGCGGTAATACTGCGCACCCGTTGCGCCAACCACTCAAGATCGGGGTCGCGCAGGCCGATCTCGGCCAGATGTTCGGCAGTGTTGTAGAGGTATTCATCATTCGGGCCGCGTCCGCCAACCGCGTGGGCGATGATCCGGGCCTGATCCTCCAAAGGCATGCCGCCGCAGTATTGCACATGGTCGGCATCGATCACATAGGTCACGGCGTTGACGATGTCGCCATTTTCCAGATGCACATCCAGCATACGTTCGACATAGGCCGACGAGATCAGCTCGCGCTCGCGCAGTTCGTGCAGGGTGCGGTCTTCGTGACCGGTTTCAACCGCAAGGGCCAGACCGGTGCAGATCGCGTTTGCCTGTTCGTCCAGCGCCAGCACCAGACCCGGTTCTTCTTCGGTTCCCCGGTGGTGGATCGAGCTCATGCAGAAGGACCGGGCATAGCCATGCAGTGTCGCGCGTTCGCTGCGTGCGACCGGAAAGCCCGGATTCCACAGCAGCGATCCATAACCGAAAACCCACATCGTCATTGCACTGGTCCTTGCCCGTTTGGGCCTATAAACATCAATTCCGAGGCAGGAAAAAGGGCCAAAGCTCATGCGCCGTGTCATACGAGTAGTCATTTTTAGCGGCATCCTGTGGAGCGCCTATTGGTTTGTCGCCGGATATGGCCTGCGCGTGGCAATCACTGGCTGGTTTGATCAACAACAGGCCCGTGGCTGGCTGGCTGATTTCTCGGACGTGACAACGGCAGGGTATCCGACCCACCACTTGACCCGCCTGAACAATCCCGCCCTTGCCGACCCGGTGAATGGCACAGCCTGGAGCGCGGACTGGATCGAATTCGAAAGCCCAGCGATCTGGCCCGGCCGGCAGGTGCTGCGGTTTGCCGAAACGCCCCAACGTCTGTCTTATTACGATCAGACGTCAACGATTGTCGCAGATGAGTTGATTGCCGAACTACAGTTGCAACCCGGCGTTTCGCTTGTGCTTGAGAAACTGGCGCTGACGGCAGGGGCTTGGTCGGTGACCGAAAACTCCACAGCACTGGCCGCTGGGGACACCCTAAGCCTGATCATGGCGCAAACATCCCAACCCGAAGCTTATGCCATTACCGCCCGCGCGGATGGGTTCACACCCGGTGACCGGTTGCGGGTCCTTATGAATTCGGCCGCGTCGCTGCCGCAGTCCTTCGAAACGCTGGAACTGGACATGGTCACCACGTTCAGCAAAGTCTGGGACAGGTCGGCGCTGGAACACAGCAGACCGCAGCCCGTGGCCATAGACCTGCGACTGGCCGAGATCAAATGGGGTGGGTTACGCCTGTTTGCGGCTGGTAAGCTGGATGTAGACTCACAGGGTGTTCCGAGCGGTGAGATCGCCGTCAAGGCCGAGAACTGGCGCGATATGATCGACATGGCAAACGCGGCAGGTGCACTGCCCGATCAGGCGGTTGATCCTGTCACCCGTGCACTGAATTTTCTGGCAGGGTTGGGCGGCAACCCCAACGCGCTGGACCTGCAACTGAACTTCCGGGATGGTTTTGTAGCCCTGGGGCCGGTGCCGCTGGGCCCTGCCCCGCGGCTGATCCTGCGTTAACGGCAATACGCTCCGCTGCGGTAGCGTGCCGTATCCAGATGGAAATGATCGCGATGGTAGCCGTCCGAGTTCGGCCCCAATACCGTGCCGAACGGGCCACACGCACCGCGCCAGATCTTCTGCAATTGCTTCTGTGACGGGTTCTTGCGCCATCCTTCCAGGACGGTCACGACCTCACCATCGGCCAACTTGAAGGCCGAAATATCGATGGCGCGTCCTTTGCCGTGCTCGGAAATCCGCGCGCCCTTGCGGTTGTTGCGAGTTCGGCACGCATAATGGGCTGCCACCTGCAATTCGACCACCGGGCCGCGGCGTTTGAAGGTGGGTTTGACCGTTTTGTCGACCCATTTGTTCAGTGCAACTGCGGTGCCGCAATCCATCGTCGCCGGGCGGCTGAGTGCCACACCGGAAACAGAGGTGATCTGCACCGCATCTTTTACGCCACAGGCCGAGTTGTCGCTGCCGACCCTGCCGACGGGCTTGCCCTGAATGGCGATATCTCCGCAAACTGACCCTTTACGCAGCTTGCGCTTCTTGAAAAGCACCTGCTGTTCAAGCGATTCAGGTCTCAAGTAAGGCATCAGCGACGTGTCGGGCCCCAGCAGTGGCAATTCCGATGGTCGCGCCAGTGCAGCAGTGACCTGCGGTGAAACCGGACGTGAGATGGGGCGCAGATCGGTTATGGCCGCGACGGACACCGGGGCAACAGCGGACACAACCTGAACGTTGTGCTGGTCCAGAATCGGACGTGCGGGAGGAACCAGAGATCGTTCCAGAGGTGTTGCCTGTGTGGCCACGGCGCACAACGCCATGATCCCGATCAGAAATTGCCCCCGGTATAACCTCATGAACCTGCCTTTCCCCGCCCGAAATCCGGTGCGTCGGTGTCCTGCCCCGCGTCGATGATGCCGCGACGAATAGCACGGGTATGGGTGAAGTAGTCAAACAAATGTTCCCCGTCCCCGGTCCGGATGGCACGTTGCAGCGCAAACAGCTCTTCCGTGAACCGGCCCAGGATTTCCAGCGTCGCGTCTTTGTTGGACAGGAACACATCGCGCCACATGGTCGGGTCGGATGCGGCGATGCGAGTGAAGTCCCGGAAACCCGCGGCCGAGTATTTGATCACTTCGCTATCGGTCACCCGGCGCAGATCGTCGGCCACGCCAACCATCGTGTAGGCGATCAGGTGCGGCGCATGGGACGTGACGGCCAGAACCAGATCGTGATGATCGGCGTCCATCTCATCGACATGGGAGCCCATACCTTCCCACAACGCCCGAAGGCGGGCGATTGCATCCGGGTCGGTTCCTTCGACGGGCACCAGCAGGCACCAGCGATTGTCGAACAATCTGGCAAAACCCGATTCCGGACCGGAATGTTCCGTCCCTGCCAAAGGATGCGCGGGAATGAAATGCACACCTTCGGGGATATGCGGCTGAACTGCGTGAATGACATGCCGCTTGACTGACCCCACATCCGACAGGGTCGCGCCGGGCTTGAGCACGGGTGCGATGTCTTCTGCGACGGCCCCCATTGCCCCCACAGGCACGCAAAGAACGACAAGATCAGCACCTTCGACCGCTTCGCGCGCCGTGTCACAGACGCGGTCGCACAGCCCGATTCTGCGCGCGGTGTCACGTGTCGCCTCGGACCGGGCATAGCCGGTCACTTCCCCGGCCAAGCCCCCACGCTTGATCGCCCAGAACATGGAGGAGGCAATCAGGCCCAGCCCGATCAGCGCAACCCGGTCGTAAATCTGGCTCATGCTGCGCCCTCTTTGAATGCTGTAATCACCGCAACGACGTGGCGGCAGGCTTCCTCATCGCCCACGGTGATCCGCAGGGCATTCGGCAGGTTGTAGCCTGCAACCCGGCGGACAATCAAACCCTGCGTTTTCAGATAGTCATCACAGGCCTCGGCCTCGGCCCTATCGGCAAAACGCGCGAGGATGAAATTGGTACAGGACGGGTCCGAGGGTACGCCAATCTTGTCCAGCGCCTCGGCCAGCCACACTCGCAGGCGCGCATTTTCAGATTGGCAGAACGTCAGGAAATCGACGTCGCTGATCGCTGCTTCGGCTGCGGCCAGGGCTGTCAAAGACAGGTTGAAGGGCTGACGCACCCGGTTCAGAACATCGATAATCGATTGGTGCGCATACCCCCAGCCGACCCGCATCCCGCCCAGCCCGTACACTTTCGAGAATGTGCGGGTCATGATTACGTTCTCATACGCATCCACCAAAGACGCGCCGCCATCGAAACCGTCGACGAATTCGGCATAGGCACCGTCCAGAACCATCAGGCAGGTATCAGGCAGACCCTGTGCCAGATGGTCCAGCTCGTCGTTCGAGATCATGGTCGAGGTCGGGTTACCGGGGTTGGTCACAAACACGATCCGCGTCTGGCTGGTTACGGCGGCCAGAATGGCATCCACATCGACTTTGCGGTCGCGCTCGGCCACCATGACCGGTGCGGCACCTGCCATGCGGGCGATGATCGGGTACATGGAGAACCCGTGTTCGGTATAGATCACCTCATCCCCCGGCCCTGCATAGGCCTGAGCGATGAATTGCAGAACCTCGTCGCTGCCGACACCGCAGATGATCTGCGCAGGGTCCAGTCCGTGACGCGCGCCGATGGCCGCGCGCAAACTGGCGTGGTCGGTGTTGGGGTACCGATGCAAAGTGGCCGCGCTGTCGCGCACCGCCTCAATCGCCTTGGGGCTGGGGCCGAACGGGTTCTCGTTCGAGCTCAGCTTGATCACATGCTCAACACCCGCCACATGTGACTGGCCGCCCTGATAAAGCGCGATGTCCATAATGCCGGGTTGCGGGGTGATCTTGGTCATGAGAGGCTCCGTTGATTGGGCCCCTCATACCTGTCTCAACGGATTGAGAAAAGCGGCAATTCCATTATGCGGCCTTGAAGCGCGCAGTCGCCGGGTCGGCGTTGTAATACGGTACGAATTCCTCGGTACGGCGCGACAGGTCATTGACACTGTCGATGATGAATTGAACCGTTTCCTCGCTCATCAGGTACGAGAAATTCAGGCGTACCCAGCCGGGTTTCTTCATCTCTTCGCCCGCAGACAAGGCCGCGTGCAGCGCCTCGGACGCGGCGCGGTCAATCCCCAGCAGGCGGTGGGCATAAGGCCCTGCGCAGGCACAGCCGCCGCGTGCCTGAATGCCGTAGACGTCGCTGAGCATCCGGGTAAACAGCTGCTGATGCACAGGCTGCCCCGCATTGTCGCGCACGAGGAAAGAGAAGATCGGCAGGCGATGCGGGTTATTGACCCCAAGCAATGTCAGGTTCGGATTATCCTTCCACCCGTCCAGCGCCATCTGGTTGTACTGCGCCTCGCGCCTTGCGATTTCTTCCGTGCCGACGACATCCTTGACGATAAAGGCCAGCGCCGCGCGGATGTCGCCGATCACGTTGGGCGTTCCCGCCTCTTCCCGCGCAGACAGGTCCGCGCTGTAGTCATGCCGCCACGGTGACACGAAACTTACGGTGCCACCACCCGGCCAGCTGGGGCAGTTCCGTTTGGCTGCAGCCCGGTTTACGATCAGAACACCCGAGGCCCCCGGACCGCCCGGAAACTTGTGCGGGGAAACGACGATCGCATCCTTGCGCGCGTCCGCCGGCCCCATATCCATCGGCAGGTAAGGCCCGCCTCCGGCGTAATCCCAAATCGCCACGGCACCATGCGCCTTGAGCAACCGCGTCACCGGATCAGGGTCAGTGACAATTCCGGTTACATTGGACGCCGCCGAAAAGGAACCGATCAGAAGATCTGCGCCTGCATGGGTCAACAGCGCGGTTTCCAGCGCCCCCAGGTCAACACCGCCACCTTCGGCTTCGGGGATTTCAACCACAAGTGCCTTGCTTTCCCGCCACGGCAGGATGTTCGAGTGATGCTCGTAAGGACCAATCAAGACAACCGGTTGGTCGGCCTCTGCCACCCCGAGCAGGCTGACCAACCGGTTGAGCCCCGCAGTGGCACCAGACCCGGTGAAGATCACCGCATCCTCTTCCTGGGCACCTACAATGCGGGCTATTTCCGCCCGCGCCTCGCGGCGCAGATGTGTCATGTAAGATCCGCAGTAAGAGGCCTCGGTGTGGCTGTTCGCGTAAAACGGCAACACATGTTGCGCCACAAAGTCTTCGACCTGCCGCAAGGCGCGACCCGAAGCGACGTAATCCGCATAGACAAGCGGCACGTCCCCATGCAGACCCGGGATCAGAACATTCTCTCCGATCAGCCCATCGCGCAGGTTTGAATTGTGAGCGGTGGAACAGAGTTCCGCACGAAACTTGGACAGGGACATTGCATTGGCTCCTAACTGTCCGAGTAATGTGATTTATTATTCGCGCGAAAACTTCACCTTTCTTTGCGTGTATTTTTAATTTATTGTGTCATATGATCAAACATGGCACAAAAATTAGATCAAATTGACACACGACTTCTGAAAGAGCTGCAAAAGGACGCCACTCTGTCGCAACGGGAATTGGCGGATCGTGTGGGGCTTTCTCAGAACGCCTGCTGGCGCCGTCTGAAGGCTTTGAACGAAGATGGTGTCCTGATCGGTTCAACCGCCCGCATCGCACGCGAGAAATTGGGGCTGAGCCTTGTGGTCTTTGTCATGCTGCGCACGCGGCATCATTCGACCGAGTGGCTACAGGCCTTTCGCAGCCACGTTCTGACGATCCCCGAGGTCGTGGATTTTCATCGTATCGGCGGTGATTATGATTATCAGCTGAAAGTCGTCACACAGGATATGGCATCTTACGACAAGGTGTATCAACGGCTAATCGAAAAGGTCGAGCTGGACAGTGTCACGTCGTATTTCGCGATGGAAGCAATCGCCGAAGGACGACCATTGCCGATATGATCACGCCGTAAACAACGGGCTTTTTTGCTTGAAAAAGGGCACCGCGATGTCGCGGAACGCGACCAGTTTTGCCGAAGGCCAAACATCCGGGTGCGCCACGATCCAGATATCTGCGTAGGGTTGCGGTGAAAGGATTGGAACCTGCACCAAGCCCCGAAGTGAGCGGCCCAGAAACACCGGCATACGCACAACGCCCAACCCTGATTGCGCGGCACCCGCCATCGCGACCATGTCATCAAAGCGCATATGTATGCGCGAGTTTGGGTAGATTTTGTCGACGCCGTCTGGCAGGTTCGGCTGCTTTTCGTAAAGCAACCAATCCACGGGCGCGTTCGGATCTTGCCGCATTCGCGCGGCCCATTCAGGCGTAGCAAAACAAGCGCTATGCTGTTGCGTCAGGCGCAGACCTTTCAACGTATCGCCGGGGTTGCGGCTGATCCGGATCGCAATGTCGGCTTCGCGCCGATTAAGATCCAGAATCTTGTTTGCCGCGCGCACCTGCAAAGACACAGCAGGGTGCCTTTGAGCAAACTGGCCCAGCGCCGGGGACAGAACATGGGCAATTAACAGTTGCGGCGCGGTTAAGGTCAGTTGCCCTTCCAATCGGGCATCTCGCCCTGACAAACCACGCAGCATCGCGTGTTCTGCGCTTTCCATCCGGGCAGCATATGCAGCGACAAGGTGCGCTGCTTCTGTCGGCCGATACCCGTCGGTCAGCCTTTCGAACAGCACTTCACCTGTCGCAGCTTCGGCGCGCGCTATACGGCGCGCGACAGTTGTGTAGTTGACGCCAAGCTCTTGTGCCGCGGCGGACAGGGTGCGCCTTCGAACCACGGCAAGTACGGCCCGGTAATCATCCCAATGAATATCCATACATGCAAATTCGCACATCATTGATGCAAATACACGCGTTCTCGCAAAGCAGATCACACCCTAGCTTTTGCCCACACATCAAGGAGAAAAGCCATGATCTATGCCTACGCAAAACTCACTGTAAAGAATCCCAACGCTCTGGCCGCATATCGCGAACAGGCCGGGACTGCATTGGCCCGCCATGGCGGAAAAGTCGAACACGCCACCGCAGAAACAACCGCGCTGGACGGCGCGCCGGACTTGCCTGATGTTGCAGCCCTGCTTTCCTTTCCCAACCGGGACGCGGCGCTGGGATGGATCAACGACCCGGAACTAAAAGACATCCACGAGCTGCGTCGCAGCGCAGGCGCGTCAGATATCGTTCTGCTGGGCTGAAAATGAAAAGAGCCGCACCCAAAGGTGCGGCTCTGAATTCCGGATCGGAATGCGAAGATCAGTTCTTCGCGTAGAATTCGACGACCAGGTTCGGTTCCATAATGACCGGGTACGGCACATCGCTCAGGCCCGGTGCGCGAACGAACGTTGCGGTCATTTTCGAATGGTCGGCGTCGATGTAGTCAGGAACATCACGCTCGGCCAGGGCAACAGCTTCCAGAACAACAGCCAGTTGCTTGGACTTGTCACGCACTTCGATGACGTCGCCTTCTTTGACGCGGTAGCTGGGGATGTTGACACGCTTGCCGTTCACTTTGACGTGACCGTGGTTCACGAACTGACGCGCAGCGAAGACGGTCGGTACGAACTTGGCGCGATAGACGACGGCGTCCAGACGGCGCTCCAGCAGGCCGATCAGGTTTTCACCGGTGTCGCCTTTTACACGCTCGGCTTCGGCATAGATGCGGCGGAACTGCTTTTCGGTCAGGTCGCCGTAGTAGCCTTTCAGCTTCTGCTTGGCACGCAGCTGCAGACCGAAGTCTGACAGTTTGCCTTTGCGGCGCTGGCCGTGCTGGCCGGGGCCGTATTCACGACGGTTGACCGGGGATTTCGGACGACCCCAGATGTTTTCGCCCATCCGGCGGTCGATTTTGTACTTGGCAGACGTGCGTTTGGTCACGGCTGATCTCCTTCGTTAGGTCGATGCCCAAACGGGCAACTATGAAGGGCGTTGTCCTCTTGAGGTTTCCCTCATGACAGGCTTCCCCTTGCGGGGGCCACCAACACCAATGAAGCCGCGCTTATATCCGCAAAGCCAGCAGAGTCAACATGGCATTCAACGCAGTTTCGAATATAAGCAAAGATATGTTCGCCGCAGGCAGCACAGGCTCCTGCACGTACAGCGACGACCGCCGTCACACCGCTTTCGTCAAGAAAAATACAGGTCGCGTTCAGACCGGAAATGCAACGACGTTCCCGCCGCCTTCAACACCCGCCTTGTGCACCATCACAACCTCGGTCACGTCGACGATCCAGAATTCTTCATCCCGTGGCGGGCAAGCGCCATCGAAAACGATGGTTGGTGCTGCATCATTAGTGTCGGCAACAAGGTTGGCTGAAAACCGCTGCGACCCATTGGTAAGTGTCAAAGCACCGGTCACGTGGCCGGAAACTTCCCGGACAATCGGAAAGCGGTTCTGCAAACGGGTTGCAGCGCCCAGCGCATATCCTATCTGTTCTATGCTGTTTTCGGCCTCAGCGCTCAGCACTATCGCCTGTCCGCGCCATGACCAAGCCGCGCCGACGGCCAGACAAGCCAAAGGCGCGTCCTCGAGTCCGTCAATTTCAGTTTGATCCCATGAAATGGCTACCTGACCGTTAACTCCGGCTCTCATCTGCCCACTCGCACTATTTAACATCCCGATATTCAATCATTGCTTATCAGCACAAAATCCGGCGGAAAAGAGACGGGAATGCAGCATTCACAAGAATGTTGCAGAAGTGAATCAAAAATATGTGTTCGACCTGAAATCAATACGCGTCTGCGAACAATCCCGTGTCTTGTTCGTTGCCGGCCGTCCGAACATCAACTGGCTGCGACTGATCAGGGTTCGAAATAGAAACCACCGCCCAGAAAAGCGATGGCCACGCTTGCGTGGCCAGACACTCAGTCTGTCGGGTCAAATTGATGAGCGCTGACTTTCGCGCAGCGCCTCATACCTACCCGCATTTGGAATGACCGCAGCTGCGGCAGGTCATGCAGCCTTCGATCATGACCATGTCATACTGACCACAGGAAGGGCAGGCTTTGCCGCGTGGCGCGTCCAGGTTCACCACTTGCGCCTGAGGGTCGGATTTCAGCCCCATCCCCTCGCCTTCCAGAAAGCCGATGGCGACCATGTGCTGTTCGATCACGCCCCCGATCGCGGCCAGGATCGATGGGATATACTTGCCTTTGACCCACGCCCCGCCGCGCGGGTCGAAAACGGCTTTCAGCTCTTCGACCACAAAGGACACGTCCCCACCCCGGCGGAACACGGCCGAGATCATCCGCGTCAGCGCCAGTGTCCAGGCGTAATGCTCCATGTTCTTGGAGTTGATGAACACTTCGAACGGGCGGCGGCGGCCCGAAATGATGATGTCGTTGATGGTCAGATAAATCGCGTGCTCGCTATCGGGCCATTTCAGCTTGTAGGTCGACCCCTCCAGTGATTGCGGGCGATCCAGCGGTTCGGACATGTAAATGACGTCGCCGCTTTCAATTTCATGAGGCGCATTCGCGCTTTCCCCCGGCACCTTGTCGTCGCTTTCCGAAACGGTCAGAACCGACCCCGTCACATCGTTGGGCCGGTACGTCGTGCACCCTTTGCAGCCCTGATCCCAGGCCTGCATGTAGACATCCTTGAAGGCGTCAAAGCTGATATCCTCGGGGCAGTTGATGGTCTTGGAAATCGAGCTGTCGATCCATTTCTGCGCCGCCGCCTGCATCTTGACATGATCAAGGGGTGTCAGGGTCTGGGCATTGACGAAATAGTCGGGCAGCGCTGCGTCGCCGAACTTGTCGCGCCACATCTGAACGGCGTAATCCACAACCTCTTCCTCGGTTCGCGAGCCGTCTTTTTGCAGAACCTTGCGGGTGTAGGCATAGGCAAAGACCGGTTCAATCCCCGACGACACATTCCCGGCATAAAGCGAAATCGTGCCCGTGGGCGCAATCGAGGTCAGCAGAGCGTTGCGGATACCATGTTCGCGGATCGCATCGCGGACGTCGTCATCCATTTGCTGCATCGTGCCGCTGGCCAAATATTTCTCAGCGTCGAACAGGGGGAACGCGCCTTTCTCCTTAGCCAGATCGACCGAGGCCAGATATGCGGCGCGGGCGATTGCGTGCAACCAGCGTTCCGTCTGGCGCGCCGCCTCGTCGGACCCATAGCGCAGGCCCAGCATCAGCAACGCATCCGCAAGACCCGTCACGCCCAGCCCGATGCGGCGCTTGTCCTGCGCTTCCGCCTCTTGCTCGGCCAGCGGGAATTTCGAGGCGTCCACGACGTTATCCATCATGCGCACGGCTGTCGCGACCAGTTCCTGCAATGCCGGTTCATCCAGATGCGCGGCATCCCCGAACGGTTCGGCAACCAGCCGCGCCAGATTGATCGAGCCAAGCAGGCAAGCCCCGTAAGGCGGCAGAGGCTGCTCGCCACAGGGGTTCGTCGCGGCGATGGTTTCAACATAGCTCAGGTTGTTGGCCTGATTGATGCGGTCGATGAAGATCACGCCCGGTTCGGCATAATCATACGTGGCCTGCATGATCTTGTTCCACAGATCACGCGCCTGAACGGTGTGATAGATCTTGCCGTCGAACTGCAACTCCCACGGGCCGTCGTCCTTGACCGCCTCCATGAAGGGATCGGTCACCAGCACCGACATATTGAACATGCGTAGGCGGGCCGGGTCAGATTTGGCGGTGATGAACTGTTCGATATCGGGATGGTCACAGCGCATGGTGGCCATCATCGCCCCCCGGCGCGAGCCCGCGGACATGATCGTGCGGCACATTGCGTCCCACACATCCATAAAGCTGAGCGGGCCCGAAGCATCTGCCGCCACGCCCTTCACATCCGCGCCGCGCGGGCGGATGGTCGAGAAATCATAGCCGATCCCGCCCCCCTGCTGCATGGTCAGCGCGGCCTCTTTCAGCATGTCAAAGATACCACCCATGCTGTCGGGGATGGTGCCCATGACGAAACAGTTGAACAGCGTCACCTGCCGCGCGGTGCCTGCGCCAGCGGTGATGCGCCCGGCGGGCAAATACCTGAAATCTTCCAGTGCCTCGTAGAACCTGTTTTCCCAATGATCCGGGTTGTCCTCGACCCGCGCGAGGTCGCGGGCGATGCGTCGCCAGCTGTCTTCAACCGTTTGATCGATGGGCGTGCCATCCGCCTGTTTAAAGCGGTATTTCATGTCCCAGATCTGCTCGGCGATGGGGGCGGCAAAGCGGCTCATTGGTGATTCCCTGTGCTGAAAGAGGTATCCAGACTAACACCCACTACACCTTGATGAAAGCCAATCCTGAGCTACAATGGATAGATAGCCAATGGACGACTCTGTGGGAAAGCTGTGGATAAGTACGTGAACCTCATCAAACTTTCGGTTGGTTCGGATAGCGTGGACTCTCTGATCGCGTGGCAGGACAGCCGAATGCCGCTTTATGAGGACGGATATCCGCGCCACGTAACCCGCATGTGGCCCAAACGTGATGCCGAGATTCTGAATGGCGGATCAATCTATTGGGTGATCAAGGGTGTCGTACAGTGCCGTCAGCGCATTCTGCGCCTGGATGAAGTGATTGGTGAAGACGGTATCCGCCGCTGCGCCATCGTCCTCGACCCAAAGGTACATCGTACACAGAACGCCTTGAAACGCCCGTTTCAGGGCTGGCGATACCTGAAACCGGAAGATTCACCAGCTGACCTGCCGAAAGGGCGCGCGCAGGACGACGCCCTGCCCGATGATCTGAACCGCGCCCTAGCGGATATCGGTGTGCTGTAATTACCGCAGCCGATCCAGCAATTCCGTCAGAACCTCCTTGTCCGCCGCGTCGACCTTTGCAACCCGGCTGCGCCACAATGTGGCCTGCGATTGCAGGATCAAGCCGTCCGACAGGATCTTGAGGTGGTTCGCCCGCAAGGTTTCACCGGACGAAGTGATATCGGCAATTGCCTCGGCGGTTTCGTTCATGACCGTGCCTTCGGTCGCCCCCTGGCTGTCGACCAGAGTGTAGTCAGCCACGCCCGCGTCTGTCAGGAACTCACGCACCAGTCGGTGATATTTGGTGGCAATCCGCAGCCGGTGGCCATGGGTGTTGCGAAATGCTGCTGCCGCCGCGTCGAGATCGTCCAGCGTGTCCACATCGACCCAGCAGGCAGGTGTGGCGATGATCAGATCAGCCTTGCCAAAGCCCAGCTGCGCGATCTCTTCGACCTGCTGTTCCCAGCGCGGAAGTTTTTCTTGCACCAGATCGATCCCGGTGACGCCCAGATGGATACGGCCCGACGCAAGTTCGCGCGGAATTTCGCCCGCCGACAAAAGGATCAGTGAGACGCCGTCAATCCCGTCGACCCGACCCGCATATTCCCGGTCCGAGCCGTTGCGGGACAGCACGATGCCGTGCTTTTCGAACCATGAGACGGTCTTTTCCATCAACCGGCCCTTCGAGGGCACGCCCAGTTTCACACTCATTGCGCGGCCTCCTCGATTTCAAGCATCAGGTCCGGGCGGATCACGCCGCCGATCGCGGGGATTTCGGCCCCATCGCCCAAGCGGCGCGTCAGCGCATCATAGCGCCCGCCCGTGGCGACGGGCGGCAGGTCGGGGCGGCCTTCGGCGTAGAACCCAAAGACAAACCCGTCGTAATATTCCATCGATGTCCGGCCATATGACGCTTCGAAATCCAGCCGTGCAACATCGACACCACGCGCCTGCAGGGCTGCGATCCGCGCCTCCAATCGGTCCAGCGCTGGGGTGATCTGCGGCAGATCCACTGCCACATCCCTCAGCTGTTCCAACGCGAAGGGCATGGTTTCACGCACATTCAGCAGCGTTTCCAACCCGGCCAGTTCATTGTCGGAGATCGGCGGCGCAGCGCGATCTTCGCGCAGGGCTTTGATCCGGTCGGCTATCTCGGGCGCGCGACGCTTGCCGATCATCGGAACATCAACCGCCATCGGGTCGGCCGCGTCCAAAAGCGCGTCACGGCCTTCGGGCCCCGGTTTACGCCCTGCAAAACGGTCCAGCAGCGCACGGAACCGGCGCGGCCGCCACAGGTGCCGCATCAGCGCGGCCTTGCGGCGGTCTGTGGTCCGAAGCCCTTCGACAGCCGCGGTCAGGATGCCGATATCCCCGGTTGCTGCACGCAGGGGCAGCCCGCGCAGTTGCAACGCCATCAGCGAAAACACTTCGGCATCGGCACCAGCGGGATCATCGCGGTCAAACACCTCGTACCCCACCTGAATATACTCGTTCGACCGGTCCGGGTCGTGTTCCTGACGGCGGAACACCTCACCTGAATAGGTATAGCGCGCAGGCTCGGCCCCGTCCCGCATGTGCATCTGAACAACGGGCAGGGTGAAATCCGGGCGCAGCATCTGCTCACCCCGCAGCGCGTCCGAGGTGACGTAGGCGCGGGCGCGGATATCCTCGCCATAAAGGTCCAGCAACATTTCAGCGGGTTGCAACAGGGGCGTATCCACCACCTGCGCGCCCGCAGCCTCGAACCGGACACGCATCATCGCGGCGCGGGCCTGTATCTGGGAACGGTTGGGCATGGGTCAGTCCTGACTGTCCAGAATTTCACGCACTTTCGCGACCAGATCAGAGCGCGATACTTCGAACTGACTGGGGCGTTCCTTCCATTCCTCCAGCGTGGCGCTTTCAGCGATCTTTGCCCCAAGGATCAGGTCCTTGACCTGCACGATGCCTTTTGCCTTTTCGTCCCCGCCTTCGATCACCGCAACCGGAGAGTTGCGCTTGTCCGCGTATTTCAACTGGTTGCCAAAGTTCTTGGGATTGCCCAGATACACTTCGGCCCGGACGCCCGCATTGCGCAGCTCGGCCACCATCGCCTGATAATCAGCCATCCGGTCGCGGTCCATCACGGTGACGACGACGGGGCCTTTGGCGTGGGCGCTGATCCTGCCTTTTTCGCGCAGCGCGGCCAGCAACCGATCCACGCCGATAGACACGCCGGTCGCGGGCACTTCCTGCCCGGTAAACCGCTTGACCAAATCGTCATATCGCCCGCCACCCGCAACCGAGCCGAACTGCCGCTTGCGGCCTTTCTCGTCGAAGATTTCGAAGGTCAGCTCGGCCTCGTAGACCGGACCGGTGTAATAGCCGAGGCCGCGGACGACCGATGGGTCAATCACGATGCGGTCGGGGCCGTAGCCGCCAACAGAGAGAAGTTCAGCGATCTGTTCCAGTTCAGCAATCCCATCCGCCCCGATCTTGCTGTCACCCACTGCAATGCGAAGGTTGGCCAATGTACCAGCGGTATCGACGGCCTTGGAAGTCAGGAAGGCGATAACCGGGTCTGCCTGATCATCGCTGAGACCAACGCCGTCGATAAACGCGCCCGACGCGTCCAGACGACCCTTGGTCAGCAACTCGCGCACACCCTGCTCACCCACCTTATCGAACTTGTCGATTGTGCGAAGGACATTGTCTCGTGCGGCTTGATCATCGCCAAGCCCCATCGCCTCCAACACACCGTTCAAAACCTTCCGGTTGTTCACCCGGATCAGGTAGTCGCCGCGCGGAATTCCGACCTCTTCCAGCGTGTCGGCCAGCATTGCACAGATCTCGGCGTCAGCAGCCATCGAGGCGGTTCCGACCGTATCCGCATCGCACTGATAGAACTGCCGAAAGCGCCCCGGCCCCGGCTTTTCGTTGCGCCAGACCGGACCCATTGCATAACGGCGATAAGGCGTCGGCAGGTCGTTGCGGTGCTGGGCGTAGACACGGGCCAGTGGCGCGGTCAGGTCATAACGCAGGGCCATCCAGTCGCCATTTCCGCCCTCGTCAAACTCCTGCCATGCAAAGACGCCTTCGTTCGGGCGGTCCACGTCGGGCAGGAACTTGCCCAGCGCCTCGACGGTTTCGACCGCACTGCTTTCCAGCGCGTCAAACCCGTACCGATGATAGACACCCGCAATCGTCCGCAGCATCTCGGTGCGCTGCGTGACTTCCTCGCCGAAATAGTCACGGAACCCTTTCGGCGTTTCGGCCTTGGGGCGGGGCTGTTTCTTGGGCTTGGCCATGTGGGGCGTCCTTGGGAGTGTACCTGTTCCGCGCGCGGTCTATCCCATGGCCCGCATCTGGGCAAGGCGCGCTTTCTCTGGCCAAGGCGTCACAGGGTCGCTATGTGCAGCCTGAAAGACAGGAGCATTCCATGCAGCATCTGGAAGAACAGATTGCCCATCTGACCCGCACGGTTGACGAATTGAACGCGGTTGTCACCAGGCAACAGGCCGAGATTGATAGGCTGACCCGCCGTGTCGAGATGCTGCTGCACCGCGAGGCTGAACGCGCACAGGAAGGGTCAGGCGGCGTTGTCCTTGGTGACGAACGCCCGCCACATTACTGAAGGCTTACAGCCCCAGCGTTGATTTCACCGCGTTGTCGACGACGCCACCCAGCAGGGCGTTTTCATCCCCGGCGCAACCCTCTTTCAGAGCCGCCACAAATGTTTCGCGCAGCGCGGCCTTTTCCTCGTCCGAACTGGCATGAGCTTCGAGGTCGACCTGACGGTTATAAAGTGACAACGCCGTCATCTTGCCGACCACGTCCACAATGTATTCTTCATTCCCGTCGGCCTCTTCGATGACCGACGCGCAGGTGTGGTACATAAGCGGCAGCGCCGCTTGCACCATCTTTTCGGCTTCCTCGTCCGCAAGGGCAAAACCGGGCCCTGTAAGCAGCGTTGTGGTGGTGATCACTTTCATCGCGTTCAAACGCATCATCCCGCCCCCGCTTATTTCGAGTTCGCGCCGATCAGCGCACCAACAATTGCCCCAGCGGCGGCGCCTTTGCCGTCGCCGATCAAGGCCCCAACCCCGGCCCCAATCACAGCACCTTTGATCGTGTTCTCTTTCTTTTTGTCGTCCGCAAGCGTGGCTGTCGCCGAAACCAAAGCCAGCGATGCCGCCGCCCCCAATACAATCGTTCTGAGATTGAGACCTGCAATCGTCATATCAACGCCCTCCCGTGGCATGAGTAGAAGACATATTTGCAAGGTCAGCCTAGCGATGCGCTAACTGTCTGGCAACAAAGCGGTGTCAGATCTCTTCGACGGTCATCACGCCTTCCAGCGATTTGATCGCGCCCTTGATCTGCGGGTTTATCGGAAACACGCGCCCCAAGTCGATTTCGACGTCGCCGGGCAGGCCGGGGTCCAGCAACAGCAGCTGGATCGGTCCTCGGGCCGCACCCTTGGCAGCGGTTGCGGCTTCTTCAAGAACCGTTGCAATCGTCGACACTGCCCGCGCTTCGTCGACAAAGATGCGCAGGCCCGTCGCCCCGGCTTCGGCCACCACAGAATCCGCTGGTCCAACCGAACGCCCCAGCAGCTTGAGCTGATCGGACTCCATCGTCGCCTCAACGGTCAGAACCACCTGAGCGCCGGTTTCCAGAAACTCGCGGCATTTCTCCAGCGTGTCGGAAAACAGCGTGACCTCATAAGCGCCGGTCGGGTCCGAAAGCTGGGCAAAGGCGAACCGGTTGCCCTTGGCCGATTTCCGTTCCTGCCGCCCGGCAACCACTCCGGCCATCTTGGCGATCAACGGGCCAGAGCGGGCTTTCTCTGTCACCTCGTCCAGCGTCAAAACCTGTTTACGCTTCAAGGCCGGCATATAGTCGTCCAGCGGATGACCAGAGAGGTAGAATCCGATGGCCTTGAACTCTTCGCTCAGACGTTCAGCCGGCAACCAGTCGGGGGTCGGCGCCAGGCGCGGTTCGGGCAGGTCATCTCCGGCCTCGCCAAACAGTGACACCTGGTTCGAATTCTTCTGTTCATGGATCGCGGCCGAATACTGCACCAGCGCATCTAGGCTTTCAAACACACGGCGGCGGTTCCGGTCCAGCTCATCAAAGGCCCCGGCGCGGGCCAGCATCTCAAGCGGGCGTTTGCCCACTTTCTTCAGATCAACGCGGCGGGCGAAATCGAACAGGTTAACAAACGGCTTGTCCGCGCGAGCCGCAACGATCAGGTTCATCGCCTCGACACCTACATTCTTGAGCGCGCCCAGCGCATAGACCAGATGTCCGTTATCAACATCGAACGTGGCCTGAGATCGGTTCACACAAGGTGGGACATACGGCAGTTCCAGCCCTTTTCGGACCTCTTCGAAATAGATCGCCAGCTTGTCGGTCAGATGGATATCGCAATTCATGACGCCCGCCATGAATTCAACCGGATGGTTCGCCTTCAACCAGCCGGTTTGATAGCTGACCACCGCATAGGCGGCGGCGTGGGATTTGTTGAAGCCGTAATTGGCGAATTTCTCGAGAAGGTCGAAGACTTCGCTGGCTTTCTTGGCATCCACCCCGTTTTCTGCCGCGCCTTTTTCGAACTTGGGGCGTTCGGCATCCATCGCCTCTTTGATCTTCTTACCCATCGCGCGGCGCAGCAGGTCTGCACCGCCCAGGCTGTACCCCGCCATGACTTGCGCGATCTGCATCACCTGTTCCTGATAGACGATAATACCTTGAGTTTCCTCAAGAATGTGGTCGATCAGCGGGTGAACGGATGTGATTTCGCGCAGCCCGTTCTTGACCTCGCAATAGGTCGGGATGTTCTCCATCGGGCCGGGACGATAGAGCGCGACGAGGGCCACGATATCCTCGATACAGGTGGGTTTCATGCGCTTGAGCGCGTCCATCATGCCTGAGGATTCAACTTGGAACACCGCGACCGTCTTGGCCGCTGAATAGAGCTTATACGTCGCCTCGTCATCCAGTGGGATGGCGTTGATCTGGTTCTCGGCCCCCTCGGCAGGTTCGTAAAGCTCGGTGCCATCGGCGGCGATATGCAGCTTCCGTCCGGACTTGAAGATCAGGTCCATCGCGTTCTGGATCACGGTCAGGGTTTTCAGACCCAGAAAGTCGAACTTTACCAGCCCGGCCTGTTCCACCCATTTCATGTTGAACTGGGTTGCAGGCATGTCGGATCGCGGGTCCTGATAGATCGGCACCAGCGCGTCCAGAGGCCGGTCGCCAATCACAACCCCAGCCGCGTGGGTCGAGGCGTTGCGCAGCAGCCCTTCGACCTGCTGTCCATACGTCAGCAAACGATCCACCACCTCTTCGTTACGAGCTTCCTCCCGCAGACGCGGCTCATCCTTCAGGGCTTTTTCGATGGAAACCGGTTTTACCCCTTCAACCGGGATCATCTTGGACAGACGGTCCACCTGCCCGTACGGCATTTGCAGCACCCGCCCGATGTCGCGCACGGCGGCCTTTGACAGCAAGGCACCAAAAGTGATGATCTGCCCCACCTTGTCGCGCCCGTATTTCTGCTGCACGTAACGGATCACCTCTTCGCGGCGATCCATACAGAAGTCGATATCGAAGTCGGGCATCGAAACCCGTTCGGGATTCAGGAACCGTTCAAACAGCAGGCTGTAACGCAGCGGATCGAGATCGGTAATTGTCAGCGCATAAGCCACCAGCGAGCCCGCACCCGACCCCCGCCCCGGCCCAACCGGAATATCGTGATCCTTGGCCCATTGGATAAAGTCGGCAACGATCAGGAAGTAGCCAGGGAACCCCATTCCTTCGATGATGCCAAGCTCGAAATCCAGCCGTTCCTGATATTCCTCGGGCGTCACCGCATGGGGGATCACGGCCAGACGTTTCTGCAAGCCCTCGTTGGCAATGCGGCGTAGTTCAGCGACCTCGTCATCGGCGAATTTCGGCAGGATCGGATCACGCCGATAGGCCATGAAAGCGCAGCGTTTGGCAATCTCGACAGTGTTCTCGATGGCCTCGGGCAGATCGGCAAACAGCGTCACCATTTCCTGCTGCGACTTGAAATAATGCTGCGCGGTCAGGCGGCGGCGACCTTCCTGCTGGTCGACATAGGCCCCTTCGGCGATACAGATCAGCGCATCATGGGCCTCGTACATATCCGAGGTCGGGAAATAGACGTCATTGGTGGCAACCAGCGGCAGGTTCTTGGCATAGGCCATCTCGATATGGCCGCGCTCGGTCTGGCGTTCGGCCTCTGGTTGGCCGTCCTCGCCCGGATGACGCTGGAGTTCGATATACAGACGATCCGGAAAGATCGCGGCCAGCCGATCCACCAGCGCCTCGGCCGCCAGGCGTTGCCCCTGCTGCAACAGGCGGCCCACCGGCCCATCGGGCCCTCCGGACAGGCAGATCAGCCCGTCGGAGCGGCCCGCAAGCTCGTCCAGCGTGACCTGCGGCAACTGCCCGCTCTTGTCCACGTAAAGGCACGTGCTCAGCTTCATCAGGTTCTCGTACCCCGCCTCGGACTGTGCCAGCAGAACAAGCGGCGCGGGCGTTTTTGGCTTTTCCCCCGGTTGCGATTGAACGTAAGTCAGATCAACCTGACAGCCCATGATCGGCTGGACACCGGCCTGGCTGGCTGTCACCGAAAATTCCAGCGCCGAAAACATGGAATTCGTGTCAGTCACCGCGACGGCAGGCATCTCCATCTTCTCGCACAGGGCGGGCAGTTTTTTCAGCCGCACAGCGCCTTCCAGAAGGGAGTATTCGGTGTGAACACGTAGGTGAATGAATCGGGGGTTACTGCTCATGAACGGCAGGCTACCCTAGCCGCGAGGCATGCAAAAGCCGGAACCTGCGCCATTGTTTGGCAAAATAATCATTTTCGATTATTCGGATTTTCCAGAAGGTGCTTCGGAAAGCGACATCTTCACTGACAAAAAAACGCTTTAGTTTCAAGCAACTGATATTTACACAGGGTGCGCAAATCCACGCCACTTGGCTGTAATGATGCATCATACAGGCAGTTTTTCTTGCCAGATCACGCATGCTGTTTCTAACATCCATTTGCAAGCTATCCGCCCGCCACTCTTTCTACGTCGCATCGAAGGAGGGCACCACCAAGGCGCAACCGGGTAAGGCGACGGGTTTCTCGAATGGACATCACGTTTCTTCTGAATGGAGAGACAGTGGAGCTGACGGATATCAATCCGACAGCCACTCTGCTGGATTGGCTGCGTGAAGATCGTGGCCTGACCGGCACCAAAGAAGGCTGCAACGAAGGCGATTGCGGTGCCTGCACTGTCATGGTGACGGATGCGGGTGGCGCAAAGGCCCTGAACTCGTGCATCCTTTTCTTGCCGCAGCTGCATGGCAAGGCGGTTCGAACCGTCGAAGGCGCCAGCGGCCCCGATGGCGAGGTCCATCCGGTTCAGCAGGCCATGGTTGACTTGCACGGGTCGCAATGCGGCTTTTGCACACCCGGTTTTGTCATGTCGATGGTGGCTGGTCACACCAATGGCGCGACGGATCACGACACACAGCTTGCCGGTAATCTGTGCCGTTGCACAGGTTATGCACCCATTATTCGCGCAGCCGAAGCGGCCGAGAAGCATCCCGTGCCTGTCTGGGTCAAGGACAAGCCTGTCGCAACACCCGCCGCTTCACCCATGCTGCCGGGCTCGTCCGACGCGCTGGCTGCTGTGTATGCCGAGAACCCAAATGCCACTTTGGTCGCGGGCGCAACTGATGTTGGGCTTTGGGTGACCAAGCAACTGCGCGATCTTGATCCGGTGATCTTCCTGAACAGCTGTGACGATCTGAAAGAGATCACGATCACCGACGAAGATATTCGGTTCGGTGCCATGGTCGATATGAACCGCATGGGCGAAGCCTTGGCGGACATTCACCCATCGTATGCTGAAATGATCCGGCGCTATGCCAGTGTTCAGGTCCGTCACGCGGCCACTGTGGGTGGCAACATCGCCAATGGCTCACCAATCGGAGACAACCCGCCCGCGCTGATCGCATTGGGTGCGACGCTGCACCTGCGCAAAGGTGATGAACGCCGGTCAGTCCTGCTGGAAGACTTCTTCATCGATTACGGGAAACAGGACCGCGCGCCGGGTGAGTTTGTCGAAGCCGTCAGCTTCCCGCGTCAGGCGGACCGGCTGAAATGCTACAAGCTGAGCAAACGGTTCGATCAGGATATCTCGGCTGTGTGCGGATGTTTCAACATTACCATTTCGGACGGACGTGTGGCGGCTGCGCGCATCGCGTTTGGCGGTATGGCTGGCATTCCGAAACGGGCAACCCATGTCGAGGCCGCGTTGATCGGCAAGCCATGGACGCGCGAGACGATTGACGCCGCTCTGCCCGCTTTTGCCGACGATTATTCACCGCTTACCGATATGCGCGCCTCGGCCACGTACAGGCTTGAGACCGCCAAAGCGATGCTGGAACGGTACTTCCTTGAGGATCAGGGCCAAGTGACCAACGTGCTGGAGGTATCGGCATGAGCGTAACCAAACCCCTTCCCCACGACGCGGCACCGCTGCACGTATCCGGTTCCGCCCGATATGTGGACGACATCCCGACGCCAAAGGGCACTTTGCATCTGGCCTTTGGCCTGAGCCCGATCGCCAAGGGCACGATTACCGCGATGGACCTGTCTGCCGTGAAAGCAGCAGCCGGGGTCGTCAAGGTCATGACGGCACAGGACCTGCCTTTTGCCAACGATGTTTCGCCCTCGATCCACGATGAACCGTTGCTGTCCGACGGGACGGTTCACTATATCGGCCAGCCTGTTTTCCTTGTGGTTGCCACCAGCCATCTGGCCGCCCGCAAGGCGGTTCGGTTGGGCAAGATCGACTATGCAGAGGACACACCGATCCTGACGGTGGAAGAAGCTCTGGCAGCAGACAGCCGATTTGAAGACGGGCCCCGTATCTATGCCAAGGGCGACGCGGACGCCGCGATTGAAAGCGCCGCCCACGTCATCGACGGAACATTCGAGATCGGCGGTCAGGAGCATTTCTATCTGGAAGGTCAGGCTGCGCTTGCCGTGCCGAATGAAGGCGGCGACATGCTGGTCCACAGCTCGACCCAGCACCCGACCGAGATACAGCACAAGGTGGCGGACGCTCTGGGCCTGCCAATGCATGCGATCCGCGTCGAAACCCGGCGCATGGGTGGCGGATTCGGTGGCAAGGAAAGCCAGGGGAATGCGCTGGCCGTCGCCTGCGCAGTGGCGGCGCGGGCAACCGGCAAAGCCTGCAAGATGCGCTATGACCGCGATGATGACATGATCATCACCGGCAAACGCCACGCCTTCCGGATTTCCTATCGCGCGGGATTTGACGAACAGGGTCACATTCAGGGCGTGTCCTTTCTGCAATACGCGATCTGCGGCTGGGCGCAGGACTTGTCCCTGCCCGTCGCCGACCGTGCGATGCTGCATTCGGACAATGCCTACCTGCTGCCCAATGCCCGGATTGAAAGCCATCGGTTGAAGACCAACACGCAGTCAGCCACCGCCTATCGCGGGTTTGGTGGCCCGCAGGGGATGGTTGCCATCGAACGGGTGATGGACCACGCCGCGCATGAACTTGGGCTGGACCCGGTGGAATTGCGCCGCCGCAACTATTACGAGCCCGCGCATAAAGTTGCCGAAGTCCAACCCCACGAAAAACCGCTGGGTCATCCCGACCCGCACGAAGACCTGACCAGCCGTGGCGCGGTGGAAACAGGGACGGCCCCGGTCCGCCCCCTGCCCGCTGGCGGCAACACGACGCCCTACGGAATGGAGGTCAGCGATTTCGAACTGCATGGCATGACCGAAGCGCTGATGAAGTCCAGCAACTATGCCGCGCGCAAAGCGGCCATCGAGAAATGGAACGCCGAAAACAGCGTGATCAAGAAGGGCATCGCCTTTTCTCCGGTCAAGTTCGGAATTTCCTTCACGCTGACCCATCTGAACCAGGCCGGTGCGCTGGTGCATGTGTATCAGGATGGTTCGGTCCACCTGAATCATGGCGGCACCGAGATGGGTCAGGGCCTGTTCCAGAAGGTCGCGCAAGTGGCCGCGTCACGTTTCGGCATCCCGCTTGAGATGGTCAAGATCACCGCCACGGATACAGCCAAAGTGCCGAATACGTCAGCCACGGCAGCGTCTTCAGGCAGCGATCTGAACGGCATGGCGGTGAAAGCGGCTTGCGATACGATCCGCGACCGGATGGCCGATTATCTGGCTGAACGGCATCAGGCCGACCCCTCCGCGGTCACTTTCACGGATGGCCACGTTTCGGTTGGTGAAGAACGGTACACGTTCGCCGAAGCTGCCGCACTGGCCTATCAGGGTCGCATAAGCCTGTCGGCCACTGGCTTTTATAAAACGCCCAAGATTGAATGGGACCGGATCGCGGGGCGCGGTCGCCCGTTTTACTACTTCGCCTATGGCGCTTCGGTCACCGAGGTCGCTGTGGACACGTTGACGGGCGAGAACCGCATTCTGCGCACAGATATCCTGCATGACGCGGGCGCTTCGCTGAACCCGGCGCTGGATGTCGGACAGGTCGAAGGCGGTTACGTGCAGGGCGCGGGCTGGCTGACGACCGAGGAACTGGTCTGGGACGGCAAGGGCAACCTGCGCACACATGCGCCCTCGACCTACAAGATCCCGGCCTGTTCCGACCGGCCCGACATTTTCAACGTCGCACTTTGGGATGGCGAGAACCGAGAGGACACCATCTATCGCTCGAAAGCCGTGGGGGAACCCCCGTTCATGCTGGGAATATCGGCCTGGCTGGCGCTTTCGAATGCGGTGGCAGCCTGCGGGGACACCTATCCGGCACTCAACGCGCCCGCCACCGCCGAAGAGGTCTGGCGCGGCGTCCAGAGGATGAAGGGAGATATCTGATGGGATTTGACCTAGAGGCTTTGAGGGAGGCGGTCAAAACCCACGGCAAAGTGGTTCGGGTGGTCATCGCCGGGATCAAAGGGTCGTCTCCACGCGAAGTTGGTGCCGCCATGCTGGTCTGGGGCGGCGGGCAAAGCGGCACAATTGGTGGCGGAACACTGGAATACCAGGCGGCAAATGCCGCACGGTTGCAAACCACGCCAACCCGCCTGACGCATCATGCACTTGGACCCGAGTTGGGGCAATGCTGCGGCGGTGCCGTGTCGTTGCTGAGCGAGGTCTACGACGCAAACACTGTCAATGATCTGGACGATACGGTCATCGCGCGCCCGGCCACGGGTGACGAGATGCCCCTGTCGGTCAAGCGAATGCTGGCGACGGCGCGCGGACAGGGGATTGCGCCAGAACCGCAGCTGATCGATGGCTGGATGGTTGAACCTGTTCACAAGCCGACACGCAATCTGTGGATCTGGGGCGCGGGCCATGTCGGCCGTGCGCTAGTGGATGTGCTGTCCCCGCTTCCCAATCTTGCGATCACCTGGGTGGACACCAGCCGTCAGCGCTTTCCGGCCACTGTGCCAGCGGGCGTGACAATTGTTCCGGCCATAAAACCGGCCGAGCTGATCCGCCATGCCCCATCCGACGCCGAACATCTTGTGCTGACATACTCGCATAGCCTTGACTTTGAACTGTGCAACAGACTGCTTTTGCACGATTTTGGCTTTGCGGGGCTGATCGGCTCGGCTACGAAATGGGCGCGATTCCGGTCGCGGTTGGCCGCTCTTGGGCATCCGCCTGAACGGATAAGCCGGATCACCTGCCCGATCGGTGACCCGTCGATGGGGAAGCATCCACATATGATCGCCGTGGGCGTCGCTGCACAATTGCTGCGCCCGGCCCTGCAAAACGAGTTGAAGAAGGACCTGAGCGCGTGACCATTCCACTTTTGAGCTTGCAAGGGCTGACCAAAGCCTACCCCGGTGTTGTGGCCAATGATCAGGTGTCCTTTGACATCGGTGAAGGCGAAGTGCACGCGCTGCTGGGGGAAAACGGCGCGGGGAAATCCACGCTGGTGAAAATGATCTATGGGCTTGTAAAGCCGGACAGCGGCACCATGAAGCTGCGCGGCAATCCGTTTGCGCCGCCCGAACCGCGCGCGGCCCGTGCCGATGGGATCGCGATGGTGTTCCAGCATTTTTCGCTGTTTGACGCGCTGAACGTGGCCGAGAATATCGCGCTGGGGATGGAGAATCCGCCCCCGATGGGGGATCTGGCATCGCGCATTCGCGAAGTCTCGGAAACCTATGGTCTGCCGCTGGACCCGTTTCGCACGGTTGGCGATCTGTCCGCAGGCGAACGCCAGCGGGTCGAGATCATTCGCTGCCTGTTGCAGGACCCCAAACTGCTGATCATGGACGAACCGACCTCGGTTCTGACCCCGCAAGAGGTCAATATCCTGTTTGAGACGCTGAACAAGCTACGCTCCGAGGGAACCTCGATCCTTTATATCTCGCATAAACTGGAGGAGATCCGAACGCTGTGCGACCATGCCACGATCCTGCGTCTGGGCAAGAACGTGGGCGAATGTGTTCCCGCTGAAACCTCGGCGCGCGACATGGCCGAGATGATGGTCGGGTCGACGTTGCAGACGCCTGAACGCTCGGGCCGGGAACTAGGTGAGGTCGCGCTGGATGTCAGCGGGCTGTCAGTCCCCTCGCCTTCGGAATTCGGCACCGCATTGCGCAATGTGCACATGACGGTCCGCAAGGGCGAGGTTCTGGGCGTCGGCGGTGTTGCCGGAAACGGGCAGGATGAATTGCTGGGCGTGCTGTCCGGGGAAATCCTGACATCGGCGGATGCGATCAAGTTCAACGGTCAGGCAATCGGCAAGCTCGGCCCGACAGCGCGCCGCAAGCTGGGCGTTCTGACCGCGCCCGAGGAACGGCTCGGCCACGCGGCGGCGCCCGACATGAGCCTGACCGAAAACGCTTTGCTGACCGGATCTGTGCGGGAAGGGCTTGAGAAAAACGGCTTCTTGAAATGGTCCGAAACCCGGAGTTTTGCCGAAAAGATCATCGAAGCCTTCGACGTACGTACGCCCGGGCCCGAAAACGCAGCGCGGTCTTTGTCCGGCGGCAATCTGCAGAAATTCGTGATTGGACGCGAAGTGCTGCAAAACCCTGATGTGTTGGTGGTAAACCAGCCAACCTGGGGGGTGGATGCCGCGGCGGCCGCGTCGATTCGGCAAGCCATACTCGATCTTGCGGCGAAAGGCACAGCGGTGGTCTGCATCTCGCAGGATCTGGATGAGCTGATGGAAATCTCGGACAGTTTTGCGGCCTTAAACGAAGGTCGGCTGAGCGCACCGCGCCCGACCACCGGCCTGACCGTGGATGAGATTGGCCTGATGATGGGCGGTGCCCATGGCATGGAGGTGGCACATGTGTGATCTGCTGAGCCGCCTTCGGCGAGAGTATTTGCAAAAAGATGAAACATCTGGGGGGATGAGCAGATGATTGTATTGGAGAAACGGCCACAGCCGTCCAGGGCCTGGTCTTATGCGACCCCCCTTGTGGCGGTGCTGGCGACAATGGTGTTTGGCGGGTTGCTGTTTGCCATATTGGGGAAAAACCCGGTCGAAGCCATCGGTACCATCTTCTGGGAGCCGCTTTTTGGCGAGTTCGCATTCTATTACCGCCCTCAATTGCTGGTCAAGGGCGCCCCGCTTGTGTTGATCGCTATCGGATTGTCGCTGGGATTTCGGGCCGGTATCTGGAATATCGGGGCCGAAGGGCAATACATCATGGGCGCCATATTCGGCGCGGGCGCAGGTCTGGCCTTCTATCCGCTTAATGCCTGGTACATCTTCCCGATTATGGTGGTCGCAGGCGCATTTGGCGGGTGGCTGTGGGCAACGATCCCGGCTTTGCTGAAAGTGCGTTTCGGCACCAACGAAATCCTCGTGTCGCTGATGCTGGTCTACGTGGCCGAACAGATGCTGGCCTCGGTCTCGCTGGGTTTGCTCAAGAACCCCGAAGGGTTCGGCTTTCCCGGCTCGCGCAACCTGCAATCCTATGAAAGCGCGCACAATGCCGAGCTGATTGCCGGTTCCGGGATGCATTGGGGTGTTGTCGCGGCCTTCATCGCGGTGATCTTTGCCTATGTTTTGCTGAACCGTCACATGCTGGGGTTCCATATCCGTCTGACGGGTGAGGCCCCCCGCGCCGCAAAGTTTGCAGGTGTGAATCCAGCGCGGCTGATCCTGTTCTGCCTTGGAATTTCGGGCGCTTTGGCCGGGTTGGCCGGGATGTTCGAGGTGTCCGGCCCGTCCGGTCAGATCAGCATCGATTTCAATGTGGGTTATGGCTTTACAGCGATCATCGTCGCCTTTCTGGGCCGACTGCATCCGGTGGGTATTCTTTTGGCCGGGGGCCTGATGGCGCTGACCTATATTGGCGGTGAAATCGCACAATCGCAGCTGGGCCTGCCTGCCGCAGCCATTCAGGTGTTTCAGGGAATGCTGCTGTTTTTCCTGCTGGCCTTCGATCTTCTGACAAACTTCCGCATCCGTGCGGCTCGTAGCGAGGTGGCGTGATCATGGATCTTGGTCAAATCAATCCCGTTCTTCTGGTTGCTTCGCTTATGGTGGCCGCAACCCCCCTTCTGCTGGCCGCGATCGGAGAGCTTGTCGTGGAAAAGGCAGGCGTTCTGAACCTTGGTGTCGAGGGCATGATGATCGTTGGCGCGATCAGCGGTTTTGCGATCTCGGTCGAAACCGGATCGCCCTGGCTGGGCTTTGTTGCTGCCGCCATTGGCGGGGCCGTGCTGTCGCTGCTGTTCGTCTTGCTGACACAGTTTGCGTTGGCCAACCAGGTTGCCAGCGGCCTTGCGCTGACCCTGTTTGGCCTGGGGTTCAGCGCCCTGATGGGGCAAAGCTATGTGGGCGTCAAACCACCCAGCATGGGCGATATCCACATCCCCTTGATCAGCGATATTCCGGTCATCGGCCCGATCCTGTTTCGGCACGATCCCATCCTGTATCTGGGCATTGCGCTGACCGCTGTGGTCTGGGCCGTCCTGAAGTACACCCGCGTCGGGTTGATCCTGCGGGCGGTTGGTGAAAACCACGATGCCGCCCATGCGCTTGGCTACAAGGTCATCAAAATCCGTATCATGGCGATCCTGTTTGGCGGGGCCTGCGCGGGCCTGGGTGGAGCTTACATCAGTCTGATACGTGTGCCGCAATGGACCGAGGGCATGACCGCAGGTGTCGGCTGGATCGCACTGGCGCTGGTGGTGTTTGCCAGCTGGAAACCCTGGCGGGTCCTGCTGGGTGCATATTTGTTCGGCGGCATCACCGTCTTGCAGCTTAATTTGCAGGCAGCGGGCGTTGCCATTCCCGTGGAGTATCTGGCAATGTCACCCTATCTTATCACGATCCTTGTGCTTGTGATCCTTTCGGCCGACAAGAGCAGCGCACCTGCCTCACTGGGCCGGACCTTCCATGCCTCACACTAGGGGCCAACTGAACCAACTTGGGGAGTAACTACATGAAATTAAAATCGCTTCTGACAACTGCCGCGATAGCGCTTGGTCTTGCGACCGGTGCAGTGGCACAAGACAAAACCAAGGTCGGTTTTGTTTATGTCGGCCCTGTCGGCGACGGCGGCTGGACCTATGAACACAACAAAGGCCGTTTGGCGATCGAAGAAGAGTTCGGCGACAAGGTCGAGACTGTATTCGTTGAATCGGTGCCCGAAGGCCCCGACGCCGAGCGCGTGATGACCCAGATGGCGCTGGAAGGCGCGGATCTGATCTTTACCACCTCGTTCGGCTATATGGATCCAACCATCAATGTGGCCAAGAAATTCCCGAACGTGAAGTTCGAGCACGCGACCGGCTACAAGACCGCCGACAACGTCTCGGTCTATTCAGCGCGTTTCTACGAAGGCCGCGCGGTTCAGGGGCATATCGCGGGTAGAATGACCGAATCGAACATCATCGGCTATATCGGGTCCTACCCGATCCCCGAGGTGATCCGCGGTATCAACTCGGCCTATATCCACGCCAAGAAAGCGAACCCGGATGTCCAGTTCAAGATCGTCTGGGCCTATACATGGTTCGACCCGGCGAAAGAGGCTGACGCCGCATCGGTTCTGATCGAACAGGGCGCCGACGTGATCCTGCAGCACACCGACTCGACCGCACCGCAGGCCGCCGCACAAGAGGCGGGCAACGTGATCACCTTCGGTCAGGCTTCGGATATGAGCGAATACGCCCCCAAACCGCGTGTTTCCTCAATCATCGACAACTGGGGACCCTACTACATCGCGCGCACAAAGGCCGTGATGGACGGCACCTGGACCTCGTCCAACACCTGGGACGGTATCGGGCCGGGCATGGTAGAAATCGGTGAGATTTCGGATGCAGTTCCCGCGGACATCAAGGAAGAGGCACTGGCCCTGAAAGCCGCGCTGGCCGATGGCAGCTATCATGCCTTTACCGGACCGCTGAAAAAGCAGGACGGCAGCGACTGGCTGGCCGAGGGCGAAGTGGCCGACGACGGTACTCTGGCCGGTATGAACTTCTATGTCGAAGGGCTGGAAGGCGATATCCCGCAATAAACGGAGCGGATAGAAATGCATAAAGGCCCGCAGGATTGCGGGCCTTTTTTTTGGCGTTTTCGTTTCGGTCACATTACCGGATGCCCGGGATTCTACGGCCGCAAAGACCTACGGAACCTTTAGGCCATGTCCTGCGTTCGCCACCCGATCAGGCTGAGACACGCAAAAACGATCGCGGCAACGCAGACAATCGAGGGCCCTGCCGGAGTGTCGAATACATACGCAGCCCTTAGCCCTGTGATGGCCGAAAGCGCACCTATTCCCGCAGCAATCAGGGCCATGGATTCTGGTGACCGTGCCAGGTTTCGCGCAGCAGCCGCCGGAATGATCAGCATTGCGGCGATCAGCAACACGCCCACAACCTTGATCGCCACCGCTACGGTCACAGCAAGTGACAGGGTCAGGATCAGTTGTTCTCGCCTTGGATCGAAGCCGCTGGCATAGGCCAGTTCTTCGTTCAGTGTCGCGGTCAGAAGTTGCGACCAACGCCAGACAATCAGAGCCACGACAAGCGCCGCACCGCCCCAGATCACGACCAGATCCGAACGGGAGACCGCCAGAATATCCCCAAACAGATATGCCATCAGGTCAATCCGGACCCCGGACAGGAATGAAACTGCTACCAGCCCGAAGGCCAGCGCAGAATGCGCCAGAACCCCCAGCAGCGTGTCCATCGCATAACCGCGACCGGCCAAAAGCGAAACGGTCAGCGCCATGACCAAAGCGACAGCCAGCGCACCCGTGAAGATCGACATCTGAAACGTCAGGGATAGGGCCACGCCCAGAATTGCGGCATGTGCGGTTGCATCGCCGAAATACGCCATGCGACGCCATACGACAAAACACCCAAGGGGGGCCGCGGCAAACGCCACGCCAATACCGGCGAGCGTTGCCCGCATCATGAAATCATCCAGCATTATTCCGCCGCTTCCTGTGGGTTTGCATCATGGTCATGATCATGATGGTGATCATGTTCATGACGATAAAGGGCAAGCGCGCCACCTGTTCCGGTTCCGAACAAGGCCCGATATTCGGGCGCCGAGGCGACCACGGCCGGCGATCCTTCGCAACAGACATGCCCATTGAGGCATATCACCCGGTCCGACGCACTCATGACCACGTGCAGTTCGTGGCTGATCATCAGAATGGCGCATCCGGTCTCGCGCCGGACAGCCTCGATTTGCTGGTAAAAGCTGGCCGATCCCCGTTGGTCCAAACCCTGTGTCGCTTCGTCCAGCAACAATATGTCCGGGCGGTTGATCAAAGCTCTGGCCAGCAGCACCCGCTGGAACTGTCCGCCGGACAGCTGCGACATCTGGCGTTTCAACAGATCCGGCACACCCGCCGATTCAAGCGCCTCGACACATTGCCTGCGCGACACAGGATCGGTCAGACGCATGAACCTTTCGACGGAAATTGGCAAAGTCGGATCGACATGCAGCTTCTGCGGCACATAGCCGATTTTCAAACCGGACTTCAGTGACACCTGACCGGCAAAAGGCCGTGTCGCACCGATAATGGCACGCAGCAGGCTGGTCTTTCCTGATCCGTTCGGGCCAACGATGGTCACGATTTCACCCGGTTCAACGACCATATCCACATGATGCAGCACGGTATGCGCGCCATAGCGGACGCTGAGTTTCTCGACGGTGATCAGGGCCATCTTTATGCCTTTTCGGTGCAGTCAGGGCAGAGACCTTCAGCCTCTACAACCGTTCGCTCGATCTCGAAACCTGCCGCGCGCGCGGCAGCGCCAAGAACACCTTTGGAGGGGGCGGACTGCGCCTCGGCTACGGCATCACATTTTCGGCAGATCATGAAAGCAGGTGAATGCGCCGCGCCGGGATGAGAGCAGGCGACAAACGCGTTCAGCCGCTCGATCTTGTGGACAAAGCCGTTCTGTACAAGAAACTCCAGCGCCCGATAAGCGACCGGAGGCTGGGACCCGAATCCTTCTTCGCGCAACCGATCAAGGATTGCGTAGGCGCCAAGGGCGCGATGTTCCTGCAACAACATCTCAAGAACCTTGCGGCGAACCGGCGTCAGACGCAGCCCATCCTCTTTGCACCGGGCTTCGGCAGATGCCAGGGCCGTTGCGACACAGCTCTGGTGGTCATGTTCCTGAAACCCGACCGGGGCGTTGTCTTTGCCAGGTACTGGGTGCACATCACTTGTCATGTTATTTCATATCATGTATTGCCACTTGAAATGTTATAAAATCACACAGAGAGCTCTATGTCCAGAACGCTTCTTCTTCCATTGTCGATCACAGTTGCATTACTGGGTGGACCGGCCCGCGCAGATGCGCCAAACGTTGCCGCGGACATTGCCCCGGTTCATTCGCTGGTGGCCCGTGTAATGGAGGGTGTGGGAACACCTGCCCTGATCGTCGCACCAGGTGCCTCGCCCCATGAATACAATCTGCGCCCGTCCGAGGCAGCCGCGTTGCAAAACGCCGATCTGGTGTTCTGGGTAGGAGAAGACCTGACGCCATGGTTGGAAAGCGCGATAGAAACCCTTGCCCAAGGCGCGACTGCCACTGCCCTATTGGACGCAAAGGGCACAGAGCTTCTTGAGTTCCGGGAAGACACATTGTTTGAGGCGCATGATCACACGGACGATGCGGGTCACGAAGACCATGACGACCATGACGATCACGAAGGCCATGATGATCATAACGATCATGATTCTCATGACCCACATGCGTGGTTGTCGCCAACGAATGCCAAAGCCTGGCTGAACCTGATCGCAGATCAAATGTCGTCAGCGGATCCCGACAATGCCGCTGCGTATTTGGCAAACGCCGAAGCGGCGCGCGAAGAAATGACCGCGCTTTCCGCAGAAGTGGCAGGGTTGCTTGAGCCGGTTCGCGGCGGCAGCTTCATCGTGTTTCATGATGCTTATCAGTATTTCGAGGTCGCGTTTGGTTTCCCGGCATCAGGCGCAATTTCCCTGAGCGATGCGTCCGACCCAAGCCCCGCGCGTATTGCCGCCATTCAAGGTCGCATTCGCGCTGAAGGCATCAACTGCGTATTATCTGAACCACAGTTCAATCCGGGCATCGTCGAAACCGTATTGGACGGAACCTCGGCGCGATCCGGTGTGATCGATCCACTGGGCTCGGCTCTGGAACCGGGGCCGTCTCTGTACCCGCAAGTCATTCGTAACATGGCGCAAACCCTGTCGGAGTGTTTGAAAACCCGTTGAGCCGGGACTGGGATCGGGACGCGGGAACCTGCCGGGGTGCACCCAAAAGGGCCAAGTCCCGGCCCGCGCATCAGGTTTCGAACATAGGAGAAGCGCATCAGACCATGGTCTGTAGCGCGTCAAGCAATTGTCGTTCATAGTCGATTGCGAAATGAGACCCAAAATTACTGACCTGACAATTGGCAACTGGTCTTTGTCGCGCGTTTTTCTCGCGGCCAGCATAGTCGTCATGGGGACTGCTACGGTGTTTGTTGGTCACTGGGTGTCGAACCGGATCGAAAACGCGGTTGTACAGAACTCCGCCAACTCGGCCGCACTGTACATGGAAAGCATTCTGTCTCCTCTCAGCCAAGAGCTGGCGCATGGAGATCGACTGTCCGAACAGGCCAGCCGGGCGCTGGACGAGATTTTCATGACCCAGCCGATGCGCGAACGCATTGCCTCGTACAAGTTCTGGAAACAGGATGGCGAGATTGCCTACGCATCGGATTCCGCCATCATCGGTCACCGCTTCGAGCCGACAGACGACCTGAAACGCGCATGGTCTGGAGAAATCTCGGGTTCATTTGAAGAGTTGGACGACGAAGAAAGCGCGGCAGAGGCTGCGCTTGGCATTCCATTGCTGGAAGTCTACAGCCCTATTCGCGAAATCTGGTCAGGAAGAGTCATCGCGGTCGCCGAGTTCTATGAAAAGGCCGATCAGCTGGAACTGGACATGGCCAGAGCCAGAAGAACAAGCTGGTTGATCGTTGGCTCGGCCTTTGCGGCCAGCACGGTTGTTCTGTTTTCCATTGTCGCAATCGGCGACAACACCATTCGACGGCAGGGGCGCCTTCTGAACGACCGCCTTGCCGAAAGTGAAAAGATGGCCGCGCAGAATGCCATGCTGCGGTCGCGCGTCATTGATGCATCAGAAAGATATGCTGCGCAAACGGACAGGTTCCTTAGGAAACTCGGCGCGGAACTGCATGACGGTCCTGCCCAATACCTGTCGCTCGCTGCCCTTCGATTGGAGGCCGCATTCGGCGACAGGCCGGAGATGCCCACCGAGGCCGAAGAAATTCAGCAATCTTTGCAGAAGTCTTTGGCAGAAATTCGCGCCCTGTCACGGGGATTGTTCGCGCCAGACATCGAAAACCTGGCGCTCGTTGATGTGGTAAAAAGAGCTGTCGAGGACCACGCGGAACACAGCCCTTTTCGCCCCGGTATTTCCTTTCAGGGCAATCCGTCGCCTGATTTGTCAATCTCGGGCAAGTTGTGCGTTTTCCGGTTCCTGCAGGAAACGCTTTCCAATGCCGCAAGATATGCGCCCACGTCCCGATGCATTGTCACCTGCGACGTACATGATGATCGCATCACCGTTCAGGTCAGCGACGACGGCCCCGGGTTCGATCCGTCAGGCGAGACTGTGCTGCGAGACGACGGAGGCCAGGGCCTTGTCGGTTTGCGTGACCGGGTCGAAAGCATCGGTGGCCGGTTCGTAGTGACATCAACCCTGGGCAAGGGCACCACCGTTGCTATGACATTGTTTCCCAGAAAGATGAGTGCATCATGACAACATCTGTCGTTATCGCAGATGATCACCCGATTTTCCGGGACGGTTTGCACCGCACATTAGAAGAGGCTGACGGTTTCAAGGTTCTCGCCGCTGGATCAAATGCAGATGAGGCCGTTTCCCTTGTCCGAACCCATCAACCAGACATCGCCATCCTCGACCTGTCGATGCCCGGCGGCGGCATTAGCGCGACCCGTCGAATTGCTGAAATGGCGAACCCGCCTTTCATCGCGATATTGACGGTCTCTGAAAACAGCAGTGACGTCGCAGACGCTTTGGAGGCGGGTGCCATTGGCTATATCGTCAAGGGCGTGACAGCGCGCGAATTGACAGATTCGCTGCGCAGTATCGCCTCGGGCGAAGGATTCGTCTCGCCGGGTCTGGCGTCGCGCATGCTACTTCAGATCAATCGCGGAAGTGGGTCGCAGAAAGAAACTGACGCCATCGATGATCTTACCCATCGCGAGGAGGAGATTCTTCGGCGCGTCGCCAAAGGGCTGAGCAATCGGGAAATAGCCGATGAGTTGGGGATTCAAGAGAAAACCGTCAAGCATTACATGACGGCGATCCTGTCCAAGCTCCATGCGCGAAACCGGGTGGAGGCCGCTCTCATCGCGCATGAGGCCTGGAACAAGAAAGACTAGGGTCAGGCGCTCAAAGACCGGGGCGGTCTCTCAAGAAAAGAAACCGCCCCGCACAATGGTCAAAGTTCGTTGTTCAGTTGGCAATCGCCTGAAGTCTGCTGCGATCCGCCGCGGTTGCGGTTCTTTCAACAACGGTTCGGTTGAACGGGTCTTTCAGTTCGTAACGTCCGCCCTCGATCTCTTCTTTCCAGCCGTTTGCGTAACTAACTTCGATATTGTTGCCCTGAATTTCGATTTTTGCCGGGTTACTTCCAGCACCGCCGCTCTGCCCTGGCGAGCGCACACTATCGATTGAGATACCGTTTGCCAGTGACCGAAGGCGCGAAACGTCGGCACCTGTGGCCGGTCGTTCCTCGATGGTTCGGTTCTGCGCGTTTTTTCTTTCGTACCGACCGTTTTCGATCTCTTCTTTGGTGCCGTCATCATAGCGTACTTCGATGCCGCTCGCGCTTGTCTCGACCTTTGTTATTCCAGCCGATCCCGATGACTGCCCCCCAGACTGAGACCGGTCCTTCTTATCCCCGCCCCGGCCCGAGCGTGACGAGCCATCGTCATCGTCATCATCGTCATCATCGTCGTCGTGACCACCTTTACCTGATCCGGAATTGTCGTCGCTATCTCCGCCGCTGCCCGACCCGGAATTGCTGTCATGATCATCATCCCCGCCGTTGCCGTCACTCCCCTTCCCGCTTTTTGCAAACGCGTAAGCAGGTTCCAACCGCAGATGACCGTCTGCGTCATAGGTCGGCACATAGGGTGTCATCACAATCAGCGACGCCAGCGCTGCCGAGCTCAGAAGCTGACCAGTTCTTTTCCGGGTATTCATTATCGTCTCCAATCCTGTTCGAGGCGTTTTCCTGCATTGGAGGCAGGATATCCCAGTCCCGGCTTCGCTACATCGGGCTTAGGTCTGATGATTTTCCGGCCGAATGTCCGGACCGGAGAAACTAAGAATTACAATTCCCAAAACTCAACCTGATCCAACACTCCTATTTTGGCTTTGAGCAACGAGGGACCGCATGTTGGTGCCGACAGCACTGACGGTGGAGGCGGGTTGGTTTTCATGATGGGGTAAGAGTCGGCTTGAGGAAGCGTCAGAATGGGTGCGCTTTGATAGCTGATCTTTGCTCTCTGGCGTAGCATCGCTGTAGCATCTGCCGAGGATGCCCCACGCGCGGAAATCGCCCTGTTGGACGCTAGGGTCAGGATGCATTGATTTCCAACGCGCTGCGTGATTCACGGCTCGGAAAACGGAGCGGTGTCATGAGCGATCTTTACTGGCTGACC